>NZ_QRUP01000004.1:330-211686 GCF_003459085.1 Holdemania filiformis
TCTGAAATCAGGAATACCCTCCAGGCAAGAAACTGACGAGGGGTTCTGAAAGGCTTTACCTTTTAGAATGATGCTTGCATCATTTTTCTTGTCTGGTAACGAAGTTAGAAAAGACTTTGTTTTCAAGCGAATGACAGTGCATCCTCTTGAAACAAAGCACGAGATTAACATGTTGGGAAAGATAAAACGGCAAGGCTGACTGAACCAAGATCAGCTCTTAAAGGAATAGGTGCTGCTTCTCTGAATGATTGGCATAAGAAAAGCTGCAAGTTCTGGTAACCTGCGGCTTTCGTGTTCATTTCGATTTGCGGGTATTGAATGCGGATTGAACTGCTTACCAGCCGCTGCCGGAAGTGCCGCCGAAGCCGCCGCCGGTAAAGCCGCCGCCCCCGCCTCCGCCGAAGCTGCCGCCATGTGGACCGGAACTCGAGGAAACCGGCGCGGAGGTCATGGCTCGCTGGAATGAATTCATGTTGCGGTCCAGCCGGCTGAGCATGTACCACGTCGTCCAGCCATCCGGGCCATAGTACCAGGTCGGCGGTTCCAAGGTCAGACCCCGGAAATGCTCAGCCCAGATATCGGATAAGCCCAGCGCGTAGGCATAAGGCAGAATCGAGTAGAAGTAAGTCGGATCGTCTTCCACCAACATGGCCAGACGGTCCTTTTCCGCATACAGAATGAAATTCCGCAAGCCCAGAACTCTGCCGGTCAATCGTTGTCCCCGGTCCGTCCGCTTTTTCATAAAGATCGCGCAGCCGGCGCAGATCAGCGTGCAGAGACCTAGGAAAACCGGAACGATCCAGCCGTGACGTGCGGTCAGAAAGGCGATCATCAATAAGAACGCCCAGAGAAGCGTAAGCAGAAGCATACCGAGGAACATACCAAATTTGAATCCCCCGCCGCAGCTGTGCCAGCGCCGCTGCAAAGAATACCCCATAACGATGACGATGATCATCACGAAATACGGAATGATCAGGAATACGATTGCGGCGAAGCTGAATTCAACGGCGTAGAACTGCAATGCCGCCAGAATCGCAATCGGCAGCGGCGCCAACAAGGTCAGAATTACCTGTAAGGTTGAAGAAAGCCTGGTGAACAACCGTTTTTCCGGCAGCCGGTAATAAGCGGAATAATCCTGGATCGCCTGGTTGAGATGGGTGTAAAACTTCTCTTCCAGCTGCTTTGTCGTCACGCTGTCGCGGTTCTTAAACAACGCGTTGAACAACCGCAGCTCCGCCACCGGCGTATCCTCCGGCAAAGACTTCAGTTTATTCAGCTTTAAGGTTTTCTCCTGATCTTCAATCGTCAGGCAGCCGCGGTTCGCCCAATCCAGAATCAGCGACAAGACTTCCCGGTTCTGCACGGAACCGTTTAGAATCATACCGACCTCGGTGCTGGAGATTCCCTCCGGCGCTGTGAATTCAACCGGAACGATCAAGGCTTCGTCACGTCCCCACCGCATCAGACAGAAAATGCTGAACAGGGTAATCAAGCCGCCGAGGATGGCCAGCGGCAGAGAATAATCGGCCGATTTCGGATAGATAAAATACTGATCAGGCAAATCCAGCTTAACCGTGATTCCCTCAAACGGCGCCAGCGCGGTTAAGGTTTCGCCGCTGAAGGTTGTTCCTTCCTGCTCAAAGCGGAACTGATCCTGCGGCAGATCGGAATAGAAGTACAGCTGACTGGCATCAAAGCTTTTCGGCATCGTTACCCGGAAGGTGACTTTCTCAATTGTTGTATTCCAATTGACAGAAATCAGGTTCCAGTAAAAGCTCTGGATGTCGCCCAATCTCAAATCACGGGTATGCACCTGATAGCGGATCTGATAGGTTTCTTCAGATTGGGCATAGGTATCGGCGCTGCCTAAGCGAAGGTTGTAATAATCATCCTCGTCGCTGAGCTTGGCTTCATGACCCGAGAGCACTTCGATGTGGTCGATCGGAAAGACATAGCTGCGGCTCATCACGGTATCGCCAATCCGCCATGTCACATTGCGGTAACGTTTAGGCAGCGTCAGATTTAAGCCGTGAAGGCGCTGCTGAAATTGAACGTCGAGCGTTTCCGTGACCGTGTAGACGCCGTCTTCGCTGACCTCAATCTGAATATCGTAATGATCGATGGTAAAGCCTTCCTGAGCCTGCACCGGCTGCAAACCGAGGAAAAGCAGAAACAACGTCAGAACGCTGAATAAAATTCGTTTTTTCATAAATTCCACTCCTTATTGTCCGGCATATTGAGCAGCCGGACCGGGGTTTTATCCCATGTCAAGGTTTAAAAAATATCGCGGAAAGCGATATTTAGAAAGAAACTTTGACGTTTTCGCGCTGGGCTTCATCCTTAACGACAAACAACGGCATTTTCTTAAAACCGCAGATCATCGCGACCAGATTGCTCGGAATCGTTTCCGTGCGGGTATTGAAGGCTTTAACCACGCCGTTGTAATACTTGCGGGCGTTGGCGATTTCCCCTTCCATGTCTTTCAGCTGCCGCTGCAGATCAATGAAGTTAGTGTTGGCCTTCAGATCCGGATAGCTCTCCGAGATCGCCATCAGACGGCCTAACAAGCCGGACAGATTCTGTTCCTGGGCGATTTTCTCATCCATCGAATGCGCGTTCATCGCCAGACTGCGGGCCGATACGACCTTTTCCAGCGTTTCCTTTTCATGCGCGGCATAGCCCTTGACCGTCTCGACTAAGTTCGGGATCAGATCGTAACGTTTGACCAGGTAGACGTCCATGGTGGAGAAGGCTTCCTCCACTTTATTCTTTAACGAAACAAACCCGTTGTAGGTCGCGATAAACCAGATGACCAGCACCGCGAGCACGACCAGTAAAATAATCCACATCATGCGTTAATTCCTCCTCTGTCGTCCCATGAGGACTTAATCTTATTATAGCATAGCTTGCGCCGGGACATTCCTATCCTGCCTGCGTTTTAAGAATTCTGAAAGAACTCGGTCTCAGATCATTTTTAGAATGAAGCGCAGCGTGAAGGAGAAACTAGGAACAGGGCGCAGGATTGATCCGTGATCATGGAGGATCAGGAACAGCGGTGGACAGGCCTCTCTGTGATACGATACAAATTGTTCATGGCGAAGGACAGTCGTCTTGATCGCAGATCAGGAGAATGATTGTTGGCAGGAAAGCAGAAAAGTAAAAGAAGTACGCTAAAAATAAGGAAAACAGCGTTGAAAGGGTCTGAAATTTCGACGGAGAACGGGAAAATGGGCAAAAAGGGTAAGATTAACGAAATTTTAACAGAAACTTAACAGTCATTTTCTTTTTTTCTTGGTATCTTTACCTTTGAGAGGAGTGGAAGAATGACGTTACAGGATATCCAGTGGGACATGATTTTAGGCGGCTTCGGGCTGTTTTTATTCGGCATCAAATTTATGGGGGATGGTTTAAAGAGCTTAGCCGGGGATAAGCTGCGAGATTACATTGATAAATATACGTCGAAACCGCTGATGGCGATAGTGATCGGAGCGCTGGTCACAATTATGATTCAGTCCAGCTCGGCAACGACGGCAATTACGATCGGTTTGGTGCGGGCGGGCTTAATGCGGCTGGAACAGGCGGCGGGGATCGTCATGGGCGCCAACATCGGCACGACGGTGACGGCGTTTCTGATCGGTTTGAAGGTGGAACAGTTCGCCTTGTTCTTTGTGTTTGCGGGCGGCGTGGTGATTTCGTTTGCCAAGCGGAAAAAGAGCCGCACGGTCGGCGAGATCGTGATGGGCTTCGGTCTGTTGTTCTATGGCTTACGGATTATGGGGGATTCGTTGTCGATGTTGAAGGACATGCCGGAATTCATCGCCTTTGCGGAAATGATGGGCCGGCAGCCGCTTCTGGCGCTGTTGGCGGGCACGGTGCTGACCGCGCTGATTCAGGGCTCGGCGGCCACGATCGGCGTAGTGCAGAAGTTAGTGGAAGCGGGGGCGATGTCGATGTCGGCGGCGCTGCCGTTTGTGTTCGGTTCAAATATCGGGACGACGATTACCGGCGTGTTCGCGGCGATCGGCGGCAGTCTGGCAGCTAAACGGACGGCGGGCTTACATACGTTATTCAATGTGATCGGCACCCTGATCGGCATGCTTCTGCTTCAGCCGTACATCCTGCTGATCCAAAAGCTGTCGGCGATGCTGAACATCGCGCCGATGATGCAGATCGCTGTCGCGCATATCCTGTTTAACGTCGGGGCGACGATCCTGTTCTTCCCGTTTTTAAAGCAGATGTGTCAGCTGGTCAAAAAGTTGATTCCGGGACAGGAACCGGAACGGCTGGACATCAAGATCGACGATCTGGACGAGAAGATTATTCACGAACTGCCGGCTTCGGCGCTGGAGCTTGTCCACAAGTCGATCTTTAAAATGGTCGACGTTGTAAGCAAGACTGTGCAGGAAGCAAAAAGTTATTTCGTCAAGGGAACGGACGAAGAGGACCGCGAGATGATCCTGCAGTCGGAGGCGCTGATCAACAGCTTTGATGCCAAGATCACGCAGTATCTGATGCAGATCTCCAAGGAAAATTTGTCGGATAAAGAAATGGCAGACCTGAATCTTAATTTGCAGGTGATTAAGAACCTGGAACGAATCGGCGATCTGACCGTGAACCTCGTCGAGTTCTTCGAGATGGTCAGCGAAGATCAGTCTTCGTTCTCTGCTGGTGCGAAGGACGAGGTGCTGCAGATGTTCGACCTGTTCGATCACATGCTTGCCCAATCCGTAAGAGTGTATGAATCACAGGACTACACGCTGTATTCCGCATTGCTGGAAGACGAGAATTACATGGATCTGTTGGAATACAAGGCCCGGCAGAACCACTTTGAGCGGATGAGCCGGCAGGAATGCAGCTCCGCGGTGGCGGGCTCCGTCTTCTGTGATATTCTGGGCAACCTGGAGCGAATGGCGGATCACACGTGCAACATCGCGCGCTGCGCGATTGAATCAACCGGGATGGAAGCGGCGGAGAAACACTGAGTCTAAAAACAGGTGGATCAACGGGAAGGGCAAGGCGTTGGATCTGAGTTGAAAATCGTCCGGCTTGGCGATTGACGCGGGCGGGCAGCTCGGGTACAATGAAGCCAGAAAGAAGGATCGGACAATGGAAAAAGTAAAAGTTTGCTGGGTGATTCCGACGGAGCCTTCGCTGCGGGAGTCAATCCAGGCGGCCTGTCCGCAAGCCCAGATTGATTTCTGTGAACGGACAGCATTAGATGAAAGGCGGGTTGCGGATGCGGAGGTCGTCATCGGAAATCTGCCGAAACGCTGGCTGCCGGAGGCCAGAGCGCTGCGCTGGCTGCATCTGGAAAGCGCCGGAGCGGAACAGTACGCACAGGAAGAACTGCTGGGCGAGGACGTGCTGCTGAGCAACTCAACGGGCGCTTACGGACCGGCGATCGCGGAACACATGTTGGCGGGCGTGTTGTCCATCTATAAGAAATTAAATCTGTACCGTGAAAATCAAAAGCTGCGGGTGTGGAAAAACGAGGGACAGGTACGTTCTCTGAAAGGGTCGTCGGTGCTGATCGTCGGCCTGGGTGATATCGGCCGGGAGTTCGGCTGGCGGATGAAAGCGCTGGGCTGCACCGTGACCGGCGTGAAGCGAACCCCGGGCGGTTGTCCGGATTATGTTGACCGGCTCGTGCTCATGGATCAGATCGAGGAAGAACTGCCGAACGCGGATATCGTCGCGTTGTGTCTGCCAAGTACGCCGGAAACCCGGCACTTCTTCGATCAGCGGCGGCTGGCGCTGACGCGCCGGGACTGCGTGCTGGTCAACGTCGGCCGGGGCGTCACGGTGGAAACGCCGGCATTGTGTGCGCTGCTGGATCAGGGACACTTCGGCGGGCTGGTCCTGGACGTCGTGGATCCGGAACCGCTGCCGATGAACAATCCGTTATGGGGCTATGACCGCGTGATCCTGACGCCGCATGTTTCAGGTAACTATAACCAGCAGAGCACTTATGACACGGTAATCGCGATGGCGGTGGAGAATTTGCAGCGCTATCTGGACAAGCAGCCGCTGAAATACCGGGTCGACCGGAAGAGCGGCTACCGCGTTTCCAACACCCAAGAATAATTTGACGGATACCGGATTATGCTATATACTGTTATAGCATAACAACTGGGGTTGTCATGGTTTCGACAGGTCTAAGTTGGATTCAGACTGCAGTGGGGCGGCTGCCTAACAGCCAACAAAAAATAACTGGAAAATCTTTTTTAGCTAATCTGTTCGGTGGAAACCGTCAGGTTGCTTTCGCTGCTTAATATCTCAGCATAGAGATTGCAGCTGCTGCCGGTGATTCTTTCTTCAGGTTGCCGGACAGTATCAGAAATGAAGGATAAGGAGATTCGGAGTCTGGACGGATTTCCCGACAATCAACAGACAAACTCAGATAGTTTTGTCCGTTAACATATCTGTTTTATAAGCAAACGGAATAAACTGTAGATGTCTGAATGGGGACTATTCCTGGACCGGGGTTCGACTCCCCGCAGCTCCACCAAAAGTCGAACAGCCGAGCGCTTGCGCCCGGTTTTTTTGTTATTCGCAGCGGGTGGATGAGTGATTATGATAGATAACCCAGGGGTTTAGATTGTAAATAATGAAATAGACTTGGATAATTACCCGAAGATAAATGCTTATTAATAGAAGAGGAAAGAAAAATACCGTTATCTTCTTCCTTTTCGGGGAGGAAACAACGGTATTTTTATGGAAACCAGGAATTACTCACGACATTCCTGTCTGCTTTTGTAACGCCTGAGCCACGATGGAATCACAGAGATTCTGGAGATCGGGAAACAGGCGTTGTTTGTTATAACCCATGTTATCCAGAAAACCAAGCGTTTCGCGGCGTTCTCTATCTGACAGTCGGATCGAAATGCAGCGGGCGCTGCGGCGTATTTCTTCCGCCGCTTCATCGCCCTCAATGGAAGACGGGATGGAGAACAACCCCGCCTGAGCGATCAGCCGGGCGTTGCTGGAGCTGCCGTTGTAGATGATTAAGCCCTGAGGCTGTGGGTTGTCAGCCTCGATATTCAGTTCATGTAACGCGGCATTTCGTTGCTGAACTAGGGATATGAACTGGGCTTTATCACGAAGCTGGTTCAGAAATCCCACATATTCCTCAATGAATTCAGTATCCGCTTCTCTTTTGGTCTGGGAATAACAACGGTGGATTAAAATCTGTTCCTTAAGCGGCAGAACAAACAACTCATAGTAACCGTCGTCAGGCTGCTTATTTTCAGACAAGGCAAAGTATAAGGCAGTGAAGGGATTGTAAGTCCAGTCGATCAGTCGGGTGGGAATCCCGTAATGCTGGGCACACGCAACATAATCAAGCGTTTCCATTGTGCCGGATAACAGATTGGATGCTTGCTGCCGGAAAGCATGAAGCAGCGCGAATTCCTGATCTTTTAAATTAACGAGAGTTTGCGTTTCCCGGTCGTATTTGCGGCAGATCGAAGGATTTAATTCGCTGCGCCGGCTAATGCCGCGAAAAATATACTGATCGCTGCGGGTAAGGCGGATCAGATCGTTAATGAGAATTTTGGAACTGGTATAGTTTTCTTTGATGGGTGATTCGTCCATAAACGCCTACCTCCTGATTGTTGACTGTGGATTTTTGATCAGATTAATTCTATCATAAAATAAAGCGGGACCGCTGACAAGCAAAAACGCTGACTTCGCCGCTATCAAACCTGACGGCGTCTGGATGCGGACCTGCAGGACATCGCAAGTGCAGGGAGTAAATCAAACAACGAACAAAATTTTAAGATATCAGATCAGATAAAAGAAACAGACGCTGAGCGCGGGAAACATGAAAATCAAAGAGAAAACGTCGCCGGCGCCCGATTAAACGCTTGACGAAATGCGCTTCCCATTGTAAAATAATAACGTTACGTGCCCATGGCGCAATTGGATAGCGCATTTGATTCCGATTCAAAAGGTTGCAGGTTCGAGTCCTGTTGGGCGCACCATTGGTAATATAACGTTTGGATGTGAACTCTGATGGAGCTTATGAAAGCTTAAATTCAGGGGTTAAAAACATCCAAATTTTTTTTATCCGCAAAGTTTGATTCAGGATTTTGATATTGACTGGGAGTAGTTCAAAATTCAGGATTTATGCTATACTAAACAGGAAGAAAAGACGAAGATGAGGTTGAAATATGGATCGTAATTATGCAAAAGTGATGATTTCGCAGGCTGGTGAAAGCTGGCTGGATAAAGGGCAGATGTGGATGTACCGCAATAATCTGATCGGAATAGAAGGAACGCCGGAAAATGGAGCGCCGGTGGATATCGTTACGGAAAACGGGCGTTATCTGGGCACGGGCTTTTACTCGGAAACCAGTCATATCGTTGTGCGGATTCTGACTAAGAATCCAGAAGTGGTGATCGACCGGGAATTCTTTCAGCGGCGGATCCAGTTCGCTTATGCTTTCCGGAAAACGGTGGAGAGCGATAATCTCGCTAACTGCCGGCTGATTTTTGGCGAGGCGGATCAGCTGCCGGGTTTGACGGTGGATCGGTATAACGACATTCTCGTCACGCAGATCAGCGCCTACGGAATGGAAAAGATCAAACCGATGATTTATGACTTGTTGCTGGAAACGCTGCGGCAGGATGGTCAAACGATTCAGGGAATCTATGAACGCAATGATATCCAGGTCCGGGCCAAGGAAGGCTTGCCAATGGAAAAAGGCTTCTGGGGCGGCGTTTCCCTGCCGACGACAACAGTGATTAATGAAAACGGCCTGAAATTGAATGTGGATATCGAAAATGGTCAGAAGACCGGCTATTTCCTGGATCAAAAATCAAACCGGGTGCTGCTGCGGCAGATGGCACATGGCAAGCGGGTGCTCGACTGCTTCAGTCATACCGGGGGTTTTGCCCTGAACGCAGCTTTGGGCAACGCGCAAAGCGTGGTCGCGGTTGATGTCTCTCAGACGGCACTGGATCAAGGCCGGGCGAATGCCGTGCTGAATCATTTGGAGGACCGGATTCAATTTGTGAAAGCTGACGTTTTTGAATATCTGGATCGCTGCGCGATGGGACAATACGATATCATCGTACTGGATCCGCCGGCGTTCACCAAATCCCGGAAAACGATCCATCAGGCGTATGCCGGCTATAAACGCATCAATTATCAGGCGATGAAAGTGCTGCAAAACGGCGGTTATCTGATCACCTGCAGCTGTTCGCGGTTTATGGAAATTGATAATTTCGAGAAGATGCTGCGGGAAGCGGCGCAGGAAGCCGGCGTGACGCTGAAGCAGGTTTCCGTTACCCAGCAGAATCATGATCATCCGATTCTCTGGACGATGGAGGAGACCTCTTACCTTAAATTCTATATTTTCCAGATCATCGAGGCATAACCTGGCCAGAAGAAGAAGGTAGACGGGGAATACAGGAAACCGTTTGGCGAATAGCGCGGTAAGGAGAACATGGCAGTTATGGAGCAGGAGAATTTATTATTACAGAATCTGGATCAGCTGCATACGACGGCAATGGGCGCTGAGCGGATCCGCAGAAACTTACAAATCAGGGAGGAAGACGTCGTCGGCTGGTGCCGTAAGCAGATCGCGTTGCCGCAGACCAAGATTCAGCGCAAGGGAAAAAACTGGTATGCGCTGACGGAAGACTGCCGGATTACGATCAACGCGCACAGTTACACCTTGATCACGGCTCATCGCGAGAAAGCAGGAGAGTAGGTTTTCCAAGGAGATTGGGTCAGCGAGAAGTCCCTTGCCGGCGGTACTTTTGTCCTTTATAATGGGGATATGGGAAACCGTTAAAGAAAGTGGGGGCATGATCGGCATGACAGAAGTTTTAGTGACAGGCAATATTTTTGTTCAAGTTTTTTTGAAGTATATCTTCGATCTTGTAGAAATTGTTTTATTAATCATGATTTATCGCTTATTGAAAAAGAAATGCGGCTGACGCTTTCAACAGGCATTCGGATAACGCTGATCAACGGTGTTCCGGATGCCTGTTTGAATCTAGGATGTCTGTATTTCAGGAAAGGATGGAACGAAGATGGAAAGACCGGCTTTAAATCGATCGCTGGATGCGTCGACCTTTAGGAACCATTATTATCTGAAAGAAGAATTGGTCCGTTTTTGCCGGGCATCGGGCTTGCCCGTCACAGGCGGAAAAGCAGAACTAACGGAAAGAATCGCCTGTTTCTTAGAAGGCAAACCGGTTGAGCGCGTGAAGGTGACGAAAGTCAGAACGAAGCTTGCCGGCACGCTGAGCGAAGAAACGCTGATCGAATCGCCGTTTGTCTGTTCTGAAATCCACCGGGCTTTTTTCAAAGCGAAGATCGGTTCGTCGTTTTCGTTTAACGTCGCTTTCCAGAAATGGCTGAAAAGCAATGCGGGCAAAACGTATGGCGATGCGATTGAAGCCTATGTCCGGATTCGGAATGAGAAAAAAACGAAACAAACTTCGATCGATCCGCAATTTGAATACAATACCTATATCCGTGCTTTCTTTGCCGGGAATCCGGGCCGTTGCTTAAGCGAAGCGATTGCTTGCTGGAAATGGAAGAAAAGCCAGGCTGGAAGTCATCGCTATGATCCGGCGGATCTGATGGCTTTGAATGAAGAAAAGGGACGTCCGGAAAATGGAAAATGAAACGTTGGACACAGCGCTGAACGAAATCTCTTTGATCCTGCGGAGATGCGAGAAAATCCAGCCTCAATTTGCCGAGGGCAGCGCGCAGCACAGTCTGTTGAAAAACCGCATAGCAGCGCTGCAGGCTGCGGATCTCTTGCTAAAGCGCGAGCGGTGGGGTGAACATACGGAACAAGGAAAGGGCCAGCCCTCAGCTGCAAGCGACGCTGTCAGTCAGAGAATTAAGAATCTCACGCGTGAGGATTTTATGAAAGCGCTGGCTCCGATTCAATCGATCATCCATAAATGCCGTGCCGCTCAAGTGAAGCACGCGGAGACATCCGCAACCTTTCGCCGCCTGCAAAAACAGATCGACGCAATGAACCTGGCGGAGACTTTAATTCATAAAGAGCTAGCTGCTGACAATTCGTGGAATGAAGCGGATAAATTGTAAAAACAGTCTTAAAAAAACAAAAGTTCCGGTGTTTTCCGCTGGCGGATTTGGAATAAAACTGAATGAACGGCGAGCAGTGGTTCAGATTCTTCTTTTAATCTTTCTGTCTTGTAAAAAGGAATTGATTTTTCAGAAAGAGGGATTCGAAATTCTTTGAAAATAAGTCTTTTCTGCGCACTTTTCAAGAAATTCTGCTAGAATGGTAAGGAACCTATTTTCAATGAAGAAGAAAAATCAGGGAGCGGGGGAGCGAGAGAATGATAAAAGATTTTCGTTTGGTCATCTGCGATATTGACAGCACGTTAATCACGTCAAAACGGATTTTAACGGAACGGGCGAAGGAGGTCATCCGCCGGCTGCACGATCATGGCGTTTATTTTGGCATCGCATCGGGGCGTTCAATTGATCAGCAGCTGCATAAGCAGGCGCGGGACTGGGGCTTTGATTTTGATTTTGAAGTGTTGATCGGAATGAACGGATCCGAATTGTGGGATGGTGTGCATCAGAAACGGTATGATTATTACAAACTGAAACGAGCGTGGATCAAGGAAATCCTGGAATTGATGGCGCCGTTCAATCTGAATCCGTTTATGTACGTTGGCGATAAGATGATGTGCCTGCGCGTTGATGAGGCAACTGAGCGTTCATCCAAGAAGAACCGCACGGATCTGCTCGTTGTGGATAATATTTCCGAATTTTATGCGGAGGAAAACGCGAAGATTATGTTCCGGATGCCGGAGGAACTCATGCCGGAGGTGGTTGAATATGTCAGTAAGCATCCATCACCGAATTTCAAAGCGTTTAAAACTCAGACGACGATGCTGGAATTTACGGATCGGCGGGTTTCCAAAGCCGTCGCGCTGAAACAATATTGTAAAATGAATCAATTGCCGTTAGGAGAAGTTATTGCATTTGGGGATATGAGCAACGATAATGAAATGCTGGAATGCAGCGGCTGGGGTGTCTGTATGGCTAACGGCAGCGAGGATACCAAGGCGATTGCGGATGATATCACGGAAAATACAAATGATGAGGACGGTTTTGCGGACTATATGGAAAAGCATTTTCTGCTTCCGCGCGGATGGTAGCTGCGGATTTGTTTAAACGCAGGTCAGAGAGCGTTCGAATCGAGGTCGGAAGAACAGAAGCACGAGCAGCGGGGACAGGTTTGTTCCTCCTCTGCCCGGTTTCTTAGCCGGCGGCAGTCAATGGCCGGAAGGAAGTCGGGGATGGTATGCGAATGATGGTTTAAAGTTTTCATCAGCGTTGACAGAAAGCACCGCGCAAAGAAGAGTTGCTTCAATCGGAAAGGAAAGAGAAGCGGATAAAAAGGGGATAGGATCTCAACCTTTTTGTGATTAGGTCTTGAAATCTTTCCGTCAATTTGTTAATATTTATAAGCAATGGGGTTGTAGCTCACCTGGGAGAGCGCTACACTGGCAGTGTAGAGGTAGTCGGTTCGAGCCCGATCAGCTCCACCATTAAAAAAACAGAGATATCCACCGATCGGACAGCCGACTCGCAAGGATATCTTTTTTTGTCTTCCCGGTAAAATGAAAGGTCGACTGGCTTCTGAACAAGCTGATGGCATTGACGGTCTGTGAAATCAGGTTTATCCTTAGAGAAAGGAAAGTTAGCGCAGCGCGAATTAACCGTTTGAAAACCCACTCCTTAAATCAGGAAAATTCAGGTTTCTCGACGTATTGAAATTCATGATCAGCTCCACGAATGAAAGGCGAAGCAGTGATTGGCTTTCAACCGGGACGGATCATGAAGTTCTTCGGCTATTCCGCATCTCGGCTTTCCAAACAGGAGGTCTGGCAATGCAAGAAAAATGGACTGAAAACGATCTGTTTCTTTTCCAACATCTGATTTCTGACGACAATGATTTAGAATATGCCGTACAACAGAGCCATGATAGACAGTTTCCGGAACATGAAGTATCGAAGACTCAGGGGATGCTTTTATCACTGTTGATCAGAATGAGTAAATCAAAACGGGTCTTGGAATTGGGAACACTTGCGGGTTACAGTACGATCTGGATGGCAAAAGCCATCCCTGACGGCGGACAAGTGGTCACCCTGGAATATGAACAGGAAAGATTTGAATTGGCTTCTCAAAATATCAGACATGCAGGTCTGCAGGATAAGGTCCAGCTGCTTTGCGGTCCGGCGGCGCAGTCGCTGCAGACGTTGATTGACGCCCAGACAGAACCGTTTGATTTCATCTTCGTCGACGCGGACAAGCCGAATAACCCGTTATATCTGAAGCTGTGCCTGCAGCTGAGTCATCCGGGAACGGTTATCTTTGGGGATAATGTGATTCGGGACGGTGAGCTGTGCAACGCGAATAGCGAGGATCCAAAAGTGAAGGGGGTAAGGCAGTTCATCGAAGATTTAGGACTCTCTGACCGCCTGGATTCAACAGGCTTGCAGACCGTGGGAATCAAAGGCTATGATGGATTTACACTGACCTTCGTTAAAGCTTAATCGGTAAAGAGAGGCAAAACGCCGGCTGAAAAATCTGAAAAGGGATCAGGTTCTGATCGAATAGAATAAACAAAGGTACTTGGAGTCTGCCGCACACGCGGCAGGCTTTTTCAAACTATCCGGCATTGAGGGAAAAAGCAGAACTGCGGCTGCATAAAAAAACCTTTTTTCCGCAGAGAACGGGTCAAAAGGTTTTCTAGATTATTTCAGCCTTTGCCGATACCTGATTTTCGTATCAGCGGCTGATTTTCTTTCCTTACCGAAGGTTTAATGGGAAGAGAATGACAATCGGTTTCTACTTTTTGTTTAAAAGATGCTTTTCAACCCAATCGGCGACGCCGTCCTCATCGTTGGAAAGCGCCAGATCGTCAGCGTAGGTTTTTAACTCGGCCGCGGCATTGCCCATCACGACGGCATGACCGGCCGCTTTCAAAATATCCAGATCATTGTAATCATCGCCAAAGGCGATCACGTCGGGGAAGGACACGCCCAAATGGCTGCATAAATCAGTCAAACCGGTAAGCTTGGAAACTTTGCTGTTAAGAATCGCAAAATAATTGGGATCCTTGGCGTTATCGACTAGCTTGCAATGGTAAGTTTCGAGATCGAACTGACGGATTAATTCCGGGTGCTGGGTAACGATGGAAATCTTGGCAATTTCAAAGGTATCGATCGTTGTATAATCGGTATATTCATGAACGTGATCACCGGTGACCAGACTGCGGTTATTGGTCAGAATTACATCGGGGTAAGTAACATTCACATGGGTATCCGGCAGGGTAAGCAGTTTGCGGATCAGCTGTTCCGCCTTGTCCGCTTCAACTCCGTATTCGCTGAGAATCTGATCATGGTAGATCGTCTTCGCTCCGTTCAGGGAAATGATGCCGTCTGCTTCAATGGCGTTCATGTATTCTTGGGCGCGCATGACCGCCCGCCCGGTCGCCACGATCACCTTATGATCGGTTTCCGTTTTCAGCCGGCGGAAGATTGCCTGCGTGTACGCGGAAACTGTCTTGTCGGTGTGAAGCAGTGTCTGATCTAAATCAATTGCCAGTACGTTCATAAATAGTTCCTCCTCTTATCACTGATGACATTATAGCACTAAAAAAATGAAAAGGGCGGATAACCGAACAATCGCGGAAGCAATAAGACGCGTGCGGGCAGGGCGGGCGCATCGTCTTCGGCGCAAGTATAAAAAACTGGAAGATCCGCGTCGCGGCGAAGCTTCCAGTTTAATTTACTTGTTAGTTCTACGCAGCATCTGACTGGATAGTGCAGTGACCATAGAACGGTGTCAGTCCCCACATTTCAACACCCTGGACTGCAGTGCTCTTTAAGCCCGGCGTGTTGTAGTTGAATAACGGGATCAGATAGACGTTTTCTTCGATCAGATAACGTTCCGCGGCATGCAGCGCGTTCATGTATTCTGTATGATCGACCAGATATCCCGCTTCATCGACCATCTTATCGTAAGTCGGGTCATCCACGGAAGCAACGATCTGCTGCCCGGTTGTCCATAAATTGAGGAATTGGGAAGGATCGTCGCCGGCGCTGTAGCCGTAGCGGGAAACTTCATAATCCCCATTATCGACCTGATTGTAGAAGACGCCGGATTCGACGACCGTCAGTTCGCAATTAATTCCTACCTTTTGCCACATTTGCTGCAGAATCTGCGCGACATCCGCATGCAGCTGGCTTTGCGAATACTTGTAAACAATCTTCAGCGGATTGCTTTCATCATATCCTGCTTTGGCTAATAACGCTTTCGCTTCTTCCGGATTGTACTCCAGATATTTTTCTTTAGCATCTTGTTCCTTTCGGAAATCGCTTTCTGCTCCAGCTAAGCCCACCGGGACATAACCGTGTAAGACGCGGTAGTATTCTTCACTTCCGACAGCGCTGACAAGAGCGTCCTTGTCGATGGAAAGGGCTAAAGCCCGGCGAACGTCAACATTTTTCAGATAATCCGGACCCGTAGAGCCTGAATTTAAAGCGATGAAATAACTGGAAATTTGCGGGATTTTCCAAATTTCTTCAGGATTTGGATAACCTTCGGCAATGGTGGCGGTAATGTTGAGCGCCATATCAATTTCCTTGTTTTTGAACGCCAGGGACTGCGCGTCGGAATCTGCCATCACTAAGAATGTGATCCGCGGCATCGTGATGCTTTCGGCGTCATAGTAGTTGTCGTTTTTTACGACGACCGCTTTTTCGTTTTCATTGCATTCTTCCAGCGTGTAGGGACCGACTGTCGGATACCCTGGCTTGAAGGCCCATGACGATTCGTGGGCATCGGCGATATCCGCGCGCAAAGGCCGCCAGACGTAGTTGGTCAGCATCTGCGGGAACCAGGCGCACGGCTTGATCAGCGTGAGAACTAAAGTGTTATCATCCGGAGTGCTGACGCCTTCAATTTCAATCTGGGTCGGATCGAGATCCAGATTGCCGGCAATTGCTTCAGCGCCGGCCAGATAAGTCATCGGATAGTAGATCGACCAGGAATTGTCTGCGCCATAAGTCAGATTGCGCAGGATACCATATTTGAAATCACCGGATGTCAGCGGCTGACCATCACTCCAGACAACACCTTCGCGAAGGGTGAAGGTATAGGTCAATCCATCGTCGGACACCGTGTAGTCCTGACACAAATCATGAACAATCTGATTGTTCTCATCCGCCCGGAACAGTCCGGCTGTCAGATGACGCAGGACGTAATCGTTGACGGTTTCCTGAGTTAAGCCTGGATCTAAGGTTGTGATCTGGCCGCCGATGGCGACGGTCAGTCCGTCTTTCGGATCCCGGTTTCCCTGCGCAGCGTTTTGTGACGAACAGGCCGTTGTGAATAAAAGCATGACAGCGCACAGAAGGGTAAGCATTTTCTTCATCATTTTTTCCTCCTCAGAAATGAATCTGACAAACAAAAACCGCGTACTATTACATACGCGGCTGATTCACCGTTTTCTATGCAATAGCGCCTCTTCATTGAATGAAGGAGTGCTGCGGGTATTTCCTGCAGCCCCATAACAGACTTCTGCCAAAGTCTGTTATTCGGCGGTGGTTGCCTTTCTGAAAGAGTCATCGCCTGCCGGCTTCTCATTCCTACTCATCTGCACCGCTACCTCTACATGTTTCTGTTGTATGTTATTAGTCTATCTGTTATTCGCGGAAAGTCAAGCGATTTTAGAGAATTTCCAGAAATTAAAATGAAAATTTCCATTAGTTTATGAAAAAGCAATCATTTTTGATGTCATGTTTGACAGATAGCGGGAATAAGGAGCC
The DNA here is from genome assembly GCF_003459085.1 of Holdemania filiformis. Classification (NCBI taxonomy): domain Bacteria; kingdom Bacillati; phylum Bacillota; class Erysipelotrichia; order Erysipelotrichales; family Erysipelotrichaceae; genus Holdemania; species Holdemania filiformis. The sequence goes on from NZ_QRUP01000004.1 coordinate 17,173, forward strand.
CGGTAAGAGAAGGAGTTATGAGAATAGGATGGGAAAATTTATACTGTGTTCAAAAATTGAGGTCATAAAGTTGTGTTGTGTGGATCTGAAATTGGAAAAAATAAAAAGCCCCGGAATCCGGAGCTTTGTTTTCATTGGAGCAGATGAGCGGAAACGTTTGATCGCTATTTTTGAGTTTTGAATCAATGGAAAACCCTTTGTTTAAAGGCTTTTTGATACATGGCATAAATATGGATTTTGAAAAATCATGCCACGGATCATGCCACGGATTCTTTTAATTCTTCTAGTTTATCCACTAATTCGTCCGCATTTTTTTCAAGTAAATGTGTATAAACTTTTAGTGTCATATTGATGTCACTGTGGCCGAGTCTTTTGGATACGGCGACGATGTTAACACCGTTATTAATCAGAATTGTAGCGTGGCTATGACGGAGATCGTGGATGCGAATTTTTTTAAGCGTATGTCCGTCAGCATTGGCTGCAGCAATGGCATTATCAAAGGCACGCTGTATCGTAGTAATTCCTAATGGTTCAAAATCTCCGAATAAATAAGGTCCATCTTTAGCCATGAGCGGTTTTAATATCTCAAGGGTATATTTATCCAGCTTGATCTTTCGCACGCTAGACGCTGTCTTAGGAGCTCTCACACCCTGCTTGTTATGCTTAATAGTTTTGTCGATCGTCACCCATCCATCTTTAATATCTGATTTCAAGACTGCCTTGCCTTCTGATCGGCGGCAGCCAGTATAAAACAAAAATGTAAAGTAAGCACGAATTGTATAATTCTTGATGTAAGACGAAAAGAGATTGAATTCTTCGATTGTCCAGGTTTTCATCTCTTTTTTATCTGCCGCTGTCGCGCGGAAAGGCTCAATGATCTTTGCAAAGTCTGGTGTGTCATAATATTTATATCCGAAAGCAGACACAGACCGGACAAAGGAAATGACATTGTTTTTTGTGCGAGTAGCTAACTTTTTTTCCGCTAGTTCGTTTCTCCACTTTAAAACGTCTTTCGGTTTAATCTGGTTTAAAGGCATATCCATAAAAGCAGCCGCGTATGTATTTGCAAGATGGTGCTTGCTTCGCTTGGTTTCTTCGTTGGCGGATGTTCTGCTTTTCAAATATTCCTCCATCATAACGCCAAAGGTGGCGGAGGACTTCACTTCCTGATTGTTTGCACGGATTTCTGCTTCCCATGCTTGAGCTTCTCTTTTCAGCTCGAATCCTCGCTTTTTCTTTGTGATCAGCTTGCCAGTCAGCGGATCGCGCAGCTGCACCTGCGCAAACCAAGTACCGCGGTCTTTATCTTTGTGGACGCTCATTGTTTTTGCCCTCCTATTTTGATATAATGAGCGCATAGTAAAAGGCATGACCCCCAAGTCATTTTTACTATGCTGAGCGGTGTTACCAGCACCAGCTCACTATTTCTCGTAGTTACCAGCTCCGGGATTTTTTATTATTTCAATTCGATGTTTTTTTCATCAATTTTAAGTTGGAAAATATAAGCATTTTGTAAATTCGCTCCAACCTTAAATTTTAAAATAAATGAATGTTCTATACCGTCGTATGATAATGTTCCTTTTACAATAGCATTTAAAGCGTTTATTTCTGAACTGTCGAATTTTTCTAATTTGAATAAACTCTCATCAACAACATTAGTAACAAAAAATTTTGTCGTAATATTCTCTAAATCAGAATGTTTTACTTCAACAGTATTTTTAGTTTTTCCCATATCTCTGTCAACGGCATCTTGCATAACACTGTTCATGAATTCTTTTAAACTTTCTGCACTCTCTTTATAAACATCTGACAACTCATCAAACAGAACATCTTCGGATTTGTCTAAATGCTTATTAAGATAATCCATAATATAGTTGTATTTTTCATAATCTGAATCTGAGATTGCATATTCGGGCTTTTCAATGTTTGTATTTATTTCTAAAATTAACGGTTCTTTTAACTTTATTGTATCTTCTGCAGGAATAACTTCTGACTTGCTTTCTGTGACGTTCCCCATTTGATTGTCCAGTTTAGCGATTCCGTCAAATTTATAGCTGTCCTTCTTATCAATTATATCTTTAAAAAGCGCGTTTACTTCTTCTTCAGTTAATGACATAGCATTGAGTTCTTCAAGGTAAAATTTTTTTGTATTTATTGCTTCTGATATGTCAGACTTTGAACATTCTCCAGATTGCACTTTTTTTTCATCGACGTAATAACCGCACTTACCTATTTGTGCTATGTCGTATATCCAGTTATACGAATTCATTGATCTCTGTGGGATGAACAGGCCATTGTATTCGTCAATATACACGAAAGAAATATTAGGACGGTTTAAATCAAGTAAAACGATATACTCACTTTCATATAACAAATATCCGTTATCTTTAAAGATTTGCATAATTTCTTGAGGCGTTCTTTCCTTCTTTGGGGATGAAACGTTGTTTTTAAACGAACAACCAACAAGTAGGAAAAGCGTAAAAATTAAAATTCCTAATTTTTTTAGCATAATATCCTCCTACAAACACATTACACTTTAAAAAGTATAAATACCTTAATTACTTCATTACTCCGATAACTTTTCCAGCACATCGGAAATCGCTGTATTCTGACGGGATGATATCTGGATATTTTTTGTTATGCGATATTAATCGATCTTCCCCGTATTCCTTAACATAGGACTGGCCATCAATAATGAAAATACCAATTTCGCCGACATTGACGCAATCTGTGTGTTGAACAAGCAGCTTGTCACCATCGGAGAATGTCGGCTCCATTGAATCACCATCAACGTTTATCACGTAATCTGATTTACGGTTTTTAGGTGTATCTGGAAGCATGATTTCGGATGCGTCCATTCCATCAATTAAGTATTCACCGTACCCTGCTGATGCACCTTGAGAGTAGTAGACTCTTGGAATATAAGCCATAGGTTCCTCGGCAATTTCGGTTTCATAATTGCAGCGTTCATATTCTATATCTAGAACAGAGTTGACCGCTTTCTTTCCGTACGCATCAAGTGCGCGGAGTTTTTTTATGTGTTCCTGCTCTGAAATAGATAGCGAAATTTGTTTATTGCTTTCCCAGCCTAATAAATAATTGGCATCTACATCTAGCAGATCACATAATTCAAAAAGTGTATCTGCATCGGGTTTGTTATCACCGCGTTCCCAGTTTGAAACTACATTCTTACTTTTACCAATTAAAGTAGCGAGTTCTTCTTGCTTAAATCCTTTTTTTATTCGAGCTTCTTTTAAATTGCTTGCCAGTGACACAAAATCACCTCCTAATTGGATAATATCACAAAAATAACTGGATTGAAATATTTTAATCACAAAAATTCTGTATTTTTCATTGACTGCACAGAATATCTGTGATAATGTTTTTATGTACAGAAATACTGTACTAGAAAGGAAAGATATTATGAAAGTCTGTGATAGATTAAAGTTGTATATCGACAAAAGTGGGTTAAAACAAAAGGTTATTGCAGAGAAATCTGGTTTCTCAGAGAACCAAATGAGCCAAATGCTAAATGATAAAAGAAGTATAAGCGCTGATGAGCTAGAAATTATCTGTAATGCTATGGGAACCTCACCTAATGAAATCTACAGCATACGTTCTGATGAATTCGCTTCACATGAAAAGAGGCTAGCGTAAGGGCATGGATTTTCTTCTTGACTGTATCGCTATGCTAAGTTTCCCTCTAGCACTATCGCTTATGATCTTTATAACACCAGGCTTATTAGTTTGTTGGGACTGGGATAGGGAAAGTGTAACGTTTAAAAGCTTGATGCTTTTTACCAAGATAGCAGCCGTTATTGTAATTATTTGTTTCATTCTAATCTCATTTTCAGGATGTGGCTTGTGGGATGGGAGGATATTCTGTTAAATGCAACTTCTTAAAAGCTCTGCTGCACTTTTAGTGATAATGCTTCCAGTGGTGACCGTGATCTTTGCGCTTCCACCATTTGAAGGATTCCTCAAGAGCCTTCCAAATGGGTTCAAATTGTTGATTGTGTTGCTATGGTTGATGGCCATTAGTGTCGTATGGGAGGGAGTATGATCGATTTATTAATCGGATTAACCGGATTTCTTATGTTCTCAAGTTGGCTACTTCTGATTTTTAACAAAAACCTCATGTGGCCAGAGCCTAATGACAATTCGGTATTATTCGAAGTATCTGTCCTGATCGGATCTTCATTGCTGTTCATCCTATTTATTTCTATTAGATAGCGTAACACCAAATGATTTATTCAAGACTGACTGATTAGCAATTAATTCCATAGCCAACGCCACACAAAAAAGGAAGTCTAAATAAGACTTCCTAAGAGTTGAATAAAAGCAACGATGTAAGGAATCCAATCAGGAACTAAAGCCAATAAGCTAATGAGTCGGTCTAAAGAAATGAAATGTGAAGATTCTTTCTTTGCTCCATTAGCTTGGTAAAAGTAGTTGATTGTAACATTTGCGTAATTATTCAAGGTAATGTGTGGCGGTGCGTTCGGCAGAGATTTGCATAAGGTTTCAAGTTTACTTGTGCGAAGTAATTCTTGAAATTCAAAATGTTGATAAAGAAGCTGCTCAGCAGACAAAGCTTCCCAAGTTTTTAAAGCGGTGAAGGCTAAACGCCGAATAAGCTTGAGAATAGCGATTTGCTGAACCTTTAAAGCATTAGAAGCAAGATTTGATAACACTTGAGCTTGAGCAGCTATATCCTCAGAAAAGAAGAGCTTATCTCTGTCGTTTGCAATACGCAATTTAGGTGATGCACTTTCCATAATTTTCACCTCCTTTCTGTATTTGATTATACAGCAAGATGAGTGAATGTGTGGCGTTGGCTATGGAGTAGTTTTTGACAACTTAAATGAAAGGAGGGTGAACGAGAAAGGTGGAAAGCGATTTAAGATCAGTACAAATAACAAAATTTATTAATGCTGGATATCGGACAATTTCGTTTGACGTGCATGACGACGATTGGTATGAATTCTCAAAATCTGAAATTTTTTCAGAACTTCAGAACTATATATATCGTTTGGGAAGTAAGCATATCCAGAAACAGTAGAGCGAGGCGGAAAATGAATAAAAGAAAAAGGGATTTCACTTTATGGTGGATAGATCATGAAAATGAAATCCAATGTAGCGTAATGATAGTAGTCCTAATTTTAAAACTACTGTTCATTGTAGTTTTTGCAATTCTATTGTGGAAGATTATTTAAACAGACTGAAATAAGTAAGTTACCAAGACCGCTAGAAAGCGAGGTGAGAAAGTGACCCGTTTGGAAATACTCTCTCAGTATTATGTAACGCAAACAGACATCCAGAAGCTTCTGCAGATGTCCCATAAGAAGGCCAAGAAGATCTACGAGATGGTTAGTGAAATGGAGAATCAGGAACTGGGAGAGTTTCGAGCGCATGACAACAAGGTAGCACTGAAAAAAGTGCTGAGGTGCCTGAAAATCGACTACAACTTCCTAGTTCGGCAGTGCCAGCTGGAAGAACAAAAAAAGGAACCCTCGGCGAGCTTGGCGGCAACCGAGAGTTCAAGATGATTCTATCGCTATAGGATCATCTCTATTTTATCACAAGCTATCGAGCTTGTGAAGGAAGGAGAAATAAATGAATAAAGAACGCAGAAAATCTCTAAGAGAGATCCAAAGTAAATTGGAAAGTTTAGGTCAAGACTTAGAGGCTTTGAAAGATGAAGAAGAGGAGTATCGTGATAACATGCCAGAAAATCTCCAAGAGAGTGATCGGTACCAACGGGCAGATGAAGTTTGCGATCTGCTGCAGGAAGCACTAGAAAGCATGGATAATGCGTACCAGCAAATCGAGGAGGCCGTCGAATGCTGAAAGAAGAGTTTGAAACAATGATTAATCGGCAGGTATCTGTCGATCAGTATAATCTGGTAAATCACGTTTATATGTATCATCCGGCAGATTTATCCAAGCAGAGCATCATAATTCTCTGGTGTTTAGGTGGTTTTGGAATATTTAAAGAGTTGACCTCTGCAGCAGATCACATGTGCGAGCTAGAAATACATATTAATACTTTAAAGCGTCAGCTTAAAGATGCAGAAACTGAGTTAAAGTCCATTAAAGCGAGGTACAAGGGCGATGAGACGGCTTAAACGCCCGGTGCTGGTGATCCTCACAGCTGTGATCACCGCCGGCGTGACGCTCAACCTACCGGCCGCCGAAGCAGAGATGCCTACACCAGCGGCACAGCCGGTGACTGTGATCGAGCTCCATCAGCCTGATACTCCACCGGCTTACACTGCGGAAATGGTGGTCAGCTGGCACGAGTGGCAGCCAACCGGCAAAGCGGCGGGAGTCGTACCAGTCGCGCTGCTTGATCTCGCAGAGGAGTACAACATCAGTCCGGTTTACGCTGCTGCAGTGTTTGTCCTTGAGACCGGCTGGGGCAGCTCATCGGCATGGTTGACCAAACACAACCCTGCGGGTATCCGGTGCGGTGATCGGTACTGCAAGTACGGCACGGCCACAGATGGTCTTCGGCGCATGTTTGAGATCATGGCTGACTACTACGGCAACGGCCTGACCACGGTAGCGCAACAGCGCAACTTATGGTCAGAGTCAGATGATACGGACACAATAGTCCAGCTCATGGAGCAGCTGGCGGAAGGGAGATAAATTCATGGCAAATGAAAGCAGCCTGTTTGGTTTAGATTTGAAAATTGATCAAGAAGCAATTACTGGTGTGATTAAGCAGATGGTAAACGCAGGAATTGTACAGGCATTAGACGAAAAGAACAATATCGCTTCATCTATTGTAAACCAAGTTCTAAGTATGAAGGTTGACGATGAAGGGAAAGTGTCATCTTACAGCAGTTACAACAAATATACATTACTAGAATATTACGTCAAACAAATGATTAAAGACGAAGCGGTAAACGTAATTAAGGAGGTAATGGAAGAAAAGCGTGAAGACATTCGCGGCATGATAAAGCGGGAAATGTCGAAGAAGGCAACTATTGATAGTTTCTATAAAGCGTTTTTAAGCGGAGTTGTTGATAGCATTGATTCGACATATAGAACGACTATCAACGTTAGTGTTAATAAAAAAGAAGAAAGATATTAAACAATGACAAGAGTTGAAGAACAGCTCTGGCAGAGAGAGCAAGACTTCCTTTACGGTGCAGGCTGTCAGATGGAATCGGAATTCGATCTGACTTATGAATGCGATTGCGGTCATTCCTGCGAAGCTGGGGATGAACACAAAGTGAATGGTGAATCGTTGTGCCCTGATTGCTATTCAAAATTTGTAGAAAATCTGAGCAAAAAGTGCTCACAAATAATTCAAGCAAAATTTACACAAGAAGAACTTGGAATTATGTATGAAGAAGGGATTTTAGGTGATGTATAAAAAAAGAAATTCTAATGTTATCAAGCTCAGAATACCAAGATCAAGAGAAGAATGGTTGAAAGACAGAATCAAAGGTATTGGTGGAAGCGATGCCGGTGCTGTGCTTGGGTTAAATCCCTGGAAATCTGCATACACGCTGTGGTGTGAAAAGACAGGGAAGATAGCTAACGATGTAGACAACGAAGCAATGCGGCAGGGGCGTGATTTAGAAGAGTATGTAGCCTACCGCTTTGCCGAAGAAACGGGGAAGAAAGTTAGAAAATCTAACTTTAGTTATCAAAGAAAAGACTACCCGTTCATGCTCGCTAATGTTGACAGGGTTGTGGTGGGTGAAAATGCGATTTTAGAGTGTAAGACCGCATCCGCTTTAACAAGGATTCAATACAAAAAAGGTGAGATTCCGGATAACTATTACGCTCAATGTATTCATTACATGGCAACTACGGGTGTTGATCGGGTGTATATAGCGATACTCGTTCTTGGCATTGGTTTTTACTGGTATGTTGTTGAACGAGACGAAGAAGCTATTAACGCTTTGATATCAGCAGAAAAGACATTCTGGGATTATGTTGTGAATGACGAAGAACCGCCTATTGATGGTTCAGAATCAACTTCAAACACGCTTCAAAAACGTTATCCAGAAGGATACGGAGCAATAGATCTATTTGGTAGAGAAGATCTTATTGCTTTAATTAAGAATCTCGAAAAGTCGAAGAAAAGTATAGAAAAGCAAATGGACAAGCTCAAGAACGAGCTTAAAAAAGAACTTGGAAATCATGAATTTGGACAGACCGATAAATACAAAGTTTCTTGGAAAAACGCAAAGCAAAATAGAATTGACGCTGAGCAACTGAAGAAAAAATATCCAGATATTTACTCGGAGTGTCAAAAAGAAATTTCGTTCAGGAAATTTGAAATAAAAGAGGAGGATTACGAACAATGAATGGTCAGACAGTAAACAACAAGGCAACATCTATCACCAAAGCGGCCGGAAGTGCTGTGGAAGGTAAAAAGAAAGGCAATGTCACTTTAAAAGATTATGTCGTTTCCATGCAGAGCGAAATTGCCAAGGCATTGCCTAAAGTAATGACGCCTGAAAGATTTACACGCATCGCATTATCAGCAATTTCATCTAATAAAAAATTATCGGAATGTACGCCACAATCATTCTTAGCGGCCATGATGAATGCTGCGCAGCTCGGGCTAGAGCCTAATACGCCACTTGGACAAGCGTATTTAATCCCGTATAAAAATTCATGCACTTTTCAATTAGGGTATAAAGGCTTAATTGACCTCGCCTATCGAAGTGGTGAGGTTAAAACGATTATGGCTCAGACAGTTTATGAAAATGATGAATTTGATTTTGAATTCGGTTTATTGCCGAAATTACATCACATCCCTGCGAAGTCTAATCGAGGCAACCCAGTATGGTTCTATGCAGTCTTTAAGACAGTAAATGGTGGTGAAGGCTTTGAAGTTATGAGCGTGGAAGATGTTAAAGCTCATGCTAAAAAGTATTCAAAATCATACAGCGATGGACCGTGGCAAACAAACTTTGAAGAAATGGCTAAAAAGACTGTACTTAAGAAGGCGTTGAAATATGCGCCTATTAAAACTGAATTTGTTCGTCAGATTGAAACGGATGAAACTATTAAATCTACAATTTCCGATGATATGACTTTAGTTCCAAACGAAAATGAAATCTATGAAGCCGAAGTTGAAAATGAATATTCAGTAGATCCAGCAACTGGGGAAGTGAAGGAGAAAGTAGCAGATCAGCCGAGCCTGCTGTAATGAAGGGAGAAAAATATGATTGTTACAGATAGAGAAGTATTAAAAAACAACGGAGCCGAAACGATTCTTTCAGATCCGGAATTAGTGGATGGATTTTGCGATGAACTCGCAACCGTTCTGCAGAACATCGACGATCCGCGAACCAACCCAACAAAGCCTAGAAAAATTATCATTGAATTCGAGATTTCAGCGACATCGAATAAAGAAACAATCGCTATCTCTGCCAGCACAAATTCAAAAATTGTTAAGAAAGAGATCGTGAAGGACCGGATGGATATCACTCGATCAATCGACGATGTTGGCCGTCTGATCGAATATAAAATGACGGAGGTAAAATCCGAAGCACCTGGACAAGCTGATTTGTTCGGAGGTGAAGAACCTCCTGCGAAGGAAGTCAACATCACATTCTCAGAAGCTTCTGACAAGCCTTCTGAGAGCGATTCTGTCAAAACGGAAGAAGAAGCACAATGATGCAGAAAACGTTGGAAATTGAACGGTTTCTGGCAGTGAGAAACGCGATGAGTAAAGGATTCGTGTTTACCATACCCGGAGAACCAAAAGCAAAGGCGAGACCCAGAGTAACACGCTCTGGGATCGCCTTCACCCCTAAAGAGACTGTCAATTATGAAAACTTAGTAAAGCTGGCTTTCCAAACAAACTTTCCAGATCATGTTCCGCTTGACTGCGAATTAAAAGCGTTGGTTACTGCTTATTTTTCCATCCCTAAATCGACAAGCAAGAAGAAGCTTGGAGGGATGGAACGAGGAGATATTCGGCCATTAAAAAAGCCGGATTTAGACAATATTGCGAAAATTATTTTAGACAGTTTGAATGGAATTGCTTATAAAGACGATAGTCAGATAACGCGTTTGGAAGTCTATAAATTCTATTCGCACAGCCCTCGTGTAGAGGTGAGTTTGACGTTTTATAGCGAATAAAACCGGAGGTGAATGTGTGGCCGGATATATTAAAATACATCGCAAATTACTTGAATGGGAATGGTACGGTGACACTAATACAATGCGCGTTTTTCTCCACCTTCTGTTGTCGGCGAATTGGAAAAATGGGATGTTCAAGGGTGTTGAAATACCGCGCGGGAACTTGGTCACAAGTCTGTCTAAGTTAAGTCAGGCACTAAGCCTTACAGAGCGTCAAATAAGGACAGCCATTGAGCACCTCAAAAAGTCAGGCACGATAGCAGTCACAACATACTCAAAATTCAGCGTAATAGAGGTGTTAAATTACGATCTCTACCAAGACAACGACAGTCAAAATGACAGTCAAAATGACAATCAAGAAGTCAGTCAAACGACAGGATATAGGTCAGACAACGCGTCAGTCAAATGTCAGTCAAACGACAGCCAAACGACAACAATAGAAGAATATAAGAAAGTAAGAAGTAAAGAAGTAAAGAAGAAAGAAGAAAAGATTCTTTTAAATACTTGTCCAGAGCCAGTTGCTATCGCACTACCTCTGACAGGCGGCGAGGAACATCAGGTGACGCAAAAACAAGTTGACCAATTCGCTGATCTTTATCCCGCTGTTGATATCATGCAGGAGTTGAGAAACATGAAAGGCTGGTTGATTAGCAACCCGGCAAGAAGGAAAACAAAATCTGGAATTAATCGATTTATCAACAACTGGCTGTCTAAGGCGCAGAACCAAAGTCGGGGCAATCAACCCACAATGCCGAAAAAACAAGAAAGCATGAATCCATTCCTGGAAATGCTGGAAAGAGGTGAATTTGATGAATAAGCAAGAAACCGCCAAGATCCTCGCAGTCATAAAACAAACCTACCCGGCGTTCTATTACCGACAGAGTGAGGATGACATAAAAAAATCGGTCACCTTGTGGCAAAGCTTGTTCGAGGATGACGATGCGGTGATCGTTGGCGCGGCGCTTAAATCGTTCATTGTTTCTGACGCTTCTGGATATCCACCAACGCCAGGACAGATTAAAGAGAAAATGCGGCTTATCATGCATCCGGATCGCCTTTCTGAAGCTGATGCATGGCAAGCGGTAAAGATCGCAATGCGCAACGGAATCTATGGGGCGGAGGAAGAATATGCGAAACTGCCGGAGGAAGTGAAGCGGGTATGTAGTGTGTCCGATATCCGGGATTGGGCGAAGATGGACACCGAGGACATCAACACCGTTGTACAGTCAAACTTCCTCAAAGGCTTCCGTCGCCGGCAGGAGCAGCTGGAACAAGTAGCAATGCTTCCGTCTAGCGTTAAACGGCTGATCTCAGCTCAGAAAGACTCTGTAAAAGAAATTGAGGATAAGTCATGCTAATGGTTTACTGTTTACGCCGTTACCCACATTTGGCGCCGTCTTACATCGTGTGCAGCAATGCAGTGGAAGGATTGCGGCTGGTGAGTAGAGCATTGAAGATCCAAGAAACAGAGATTGAAGTGATCGGGATGATCCCGTGGGAGGAGAAATGAAGAAAACAAAAATTGAGTGGTGCGATAGCACATGGAATCCGGTGACAGGTTGTCTGCACGGTTGTGAATATTGCTACGCCAGAGCGATGGCAAAAAGATTCCCTGCTGTTTATCCAAATGGGTTTGAACCAATGTTTTACAAAGACAGATTAAATCAATTTGATAACTGTAAAGGTCGTAACATCTTTGTATGCAGCATGGGGGATCTTTTCGGTGATTTTATTCCTGATGAATGGATTGAGAAAGTGCTTGATAAGTGCGAACAGAATCAGCAGCACAATTATCTTTTTCTTACTAAAAATCCAGAAAGATACTGGGATATTTTGATGGGATTCAGATTACCAGAAAACGCTTGGCTTGGAACAACAGTTACAGGAAAAACCGGAAAGTTTAAAGATTTGCCGAGAGCTGAAGCAGTTAACACCTTTATATCGGTTGAACCCTTACTTAATGACATTCCTGATTCAGAGTTTGAAGGAATGCCAAAGTGGGTAATTATCGGAGCCGAAACAGGGCGCAGAAAAAGCAAAGTAATTCCGAAAAAAGAATGGATTGATAAAATTGTTAAAAACTGCCGAGAAAATAATGTTCCGGTATTCATGAAGAACTCTCTTATACCAATTATCGGTGAAGAAAATATGCTAAGAGAGTTTCCAAAGAGTCTTCAAAGAAAGGAGAGAAATGATGGAAGTAATGCCCGTTGTTGAAGAAAAAGAAAGTGGGTGTTTTGCTGACGGAGTTCTAAACGGAAAGCCGGCAGGGAAAATTTTTACTCAAAAGTACAAAATTCTTGTTTGCCCTCAATGTGGCGAAGAAGTTATATCGTTCAGAAAGATTAGCCTTATTTCGAGAACGAAAGAGAGCGATCTGCTCAAACGAAGAATGAAAATTCCAAATTACTGTTCAAGTTGCGGGGCAAAATTCGCGTTCGGATATGCCTTGAAGTTTATTGCCCAGGCAAATGAAGAAGATGAAAAAAATTCGGAAATGATGAGAAATCTCAAGTTAGAGGAATATTCGGAGCTGTGTGATGGGCAATAGAATATTTACAATTTCGGAGGATCAATACCAGTACAACCTTCCGCTGGTAAGAGAGTACATCTCAAAAAGAGATATGTACAATCGAGATTTTGCGAGATTTTGTGAAGTAAACAATTCCACAATACAGCCAGTTCTTGCCGGGCAGTTCCGAGGCACGATTAATACCTGGAAAAAAATCAAAGAAGCTACACAGTTGGACATTTTGTTTGATGTTAATATCGCATCACAAATTCCGGCAAAACAAAGTCGGGAAGATGATTTTGTGAAAAACTATCTCATCAAACATCTAACTGGGTTTGGCAACGTGTACATTAACCCCAAGCACGTCAAATGGCTTGGCGGATCGAAGAAAGTCATTGAAATACTTCAAGCATTCGGCCTTGATTGCGAATTTATTGAAGATGGAGATGGCGTGAAAACAATTATCAAATTAAAGGAGAAATGAAAATATGAGTTTTATCAAAATTAATGGAGATATCGACGGAATCCGTGAAACAACATACGAAGAAGCAAAGATCAGTTATGACAACGGAAAAACCGTTTACACACTTAACTTCGATGGTAAAAAAGATAGCGATAGCTTTATCGCCGTCAGAAAATCTGATGGAGTGTCACTTTATAAAAGCGCAACACAATCTTATTTTGTCGCGGAAGATGATTTACTGATCGTTTCCCGGCATGAGAACTTGATCAAATTATACCGTTCACTTGGCATCCAAGCTCCAGCAAAAAGTTTCATTCGGCCAGTGGAGGCTACAAACAAAATCGTATTCGGTGAGCTGCCGTTTTACATCATTCCAAACTGCACAGCATTCTACCACGCTCAATTCGATCACAATCCAAAAACGATTGATGATTTAAGCGCTGAAGAACTGAGAGGGAAGCTGAGATCTATCAAAAAATATGTTTGCCAGTCTGATGACGCGAACATCGGAGAGGAGGCATGGCGATGACAATTAAAAGATACATCATTGGTGAACACATCAATAATCCGTTTAAATATCTATATTGGCGACTGCCTGATGACATGCAATATGTCTATAAGCCAGGTTGCGAAATCGCTGATTTAGCTATAGTAGAAAACATGGACAGTATCGCTTTAGTAAGAATTGTTGGATGTGCATCCATGTTAGGGGACTTCCCCTATGGTCATAAAAAAGTTCTACAATTAATTGTTAGGGATGGGTGGAATTTAAACCCATATCAAAACAATCCATTGCCATTTTAAGGAGTGATTAAAGATGATAAACAGAGTTGTTCTTGTCGGGCGTTTAACCCGTGATCCGGATATCAGAAAAACCCAAAGCGGACTTTCTGTTGCGAATTTCACTCTCGCTTGTGATCGGCGGTTCTCTGGTGATAAAGGAAAAGACAAAGAAACAGATTTTATTAATTGTGTAGCTTGGAGACAATCAGCTGACTTTATTTGCAGCTACGCAAAAAAGGGAGCGATTGTCGGGGTTGAAGGGCGATTGCAAATTGATTCTTATGATGACAAAAATGGAAATAAAGCATACAAAACGACAGTGCAGTGCGACAACGTTAAGCTGATATCGGGGTATGGAAATAAATCCGAAAGACAAGGCAATACGGTAGATGCCAACCCGCTTAATGACTATATGAGTGGTGAGCCAGTGCTGGAAATAAGCTCGGATGACCTGCCATTTTAGCTAGGGGGGGTAACAGATGAAACAAGTCTTGAAATATCCCGGAGCTAAGACTCGTTTGGCACCCTGGATCTGCTCATTCATTCCTGATCACAAGGTATACCTAGAGCCTTTCTTCGGCAGCGGTGCGGTGTTTTTTAACAAACAACCGTGCCGAATTGAAACTATCAACGATCTCAATGATGATGTCTACAACTACTTTAAGGTTCTGCGAGATTGTCCTGATGAGCTGATCCGGTTGATCGAGCTTACAGCTTACGGTCGCACTGAGTACGAGGCGTCTTGGGGCAGTGTTGATGATTTTTCAAGAGCGCAGGTCGTCAGTAATATAGAGCGGGCTCGACGCTTCGCTGTGCGCTGCTGGATGGCGATTGGCTGCGGTAACCTTTATCACAACGGATTTCGATCTGGCCAATCCTCTACCAGTCCTAGTCCAGCTCACACCTGGGATACATTACCTGATGTGATGAGGGTAGCTGCCAAGAGGTTAAAACAAGTCCAGATTGAGCATTTAAAAGCACTAGAGATAATCAGCCGATACAATACCTTAGACGTATTTATTTATGCTGATCCGCCTTATCTACGCAGCACTCGTAAGAGTAACCTGTACAAGCATGAGATGACGGATCAGGATCACGTGGATATGCTGACTGCGCTTAAGCGTCATCCGGGCAAGGTGTTGATATCGGGGTACGACAATGATCTCTACAACCAAACACTCAAGGGATGGCGTAAAGAAACAAAGTCGACGCTGGCAGAAGGCGGAGTAAAACGAAAAGAAGTCTTGTGGATGAATTATGACCCTGATGTGAGGCTGGATTTATGAAAAAAGAACTGAATCCAATCGAGGAATATGCTGCGCAGATAGTGCGGGAAATCAATCAATGGAATTATATCCTTGAACATGGATGCAGCGATCCCTTCTGGCCGGATGGCGCAAATATGAATCTTATACGTAATCATATAATTTCTTACAAGCGCGAAATCGCAGAATGCTGCGAAGCAACAGGAGCAAAACTGCCACTGGAGTATTATCTGCCTACGCCGCCAGAGGTAGATGAAAATTATATGGCTGTGAAAAAAGGGAAAAGAGCGAATCGGATTAAACGGTTTGAAGAATTCAGTAGCCAGACAAAAAAGC
Organism: Holdemania filiformis; assembly: GCF_003459085.1. Taxonomy (NCBI): domain Bacteria; kingdom Bacillati; phylum Bacillota; class Erysipelotrichia; order Erysipelotrichales; family Erysipelotrichaceae; genus Holdemania; species Holdemania filiformis. Next base: position 32,648 of record NZ_QRUP01000004.1, read on the forward strand.
AGATCAAAAAAATGCAACCGGAAGATGGGCAACTCACATTACTTTAGCAAAACGACGATTTACAACATTCGGAGCCCTAAAAAGGCAGGAGGAAGGGAAAAGTTATGACAGACGAAAAAAGAGAGATTGAATTGTTAAGACGCGAAAACAGAGCGTTAGAGGATGATAATTTCCAGAAGTGCGAAATCATTGCTGAATTGAAGGGAAGAATCAAAAAGTTGGATCGTGAAAATCTCGGATTACGACAGCAAGTCGAAAACTTAAAAAGAAAGGAAGAAGCGCGATACAAGAGCGATGCGTGGGTTGACTAAATGAAAAATGTCATATTTGTGTGCGATGTGACTATGGCGTTGAGTTTGTTTTTGCTTGCTGTTTTTGGCAGTGATGTAGAAAGAGGATGTGCTATCATTGCGCTCGTTGTTTTGACAAAAGACTTTAGGTAGAAAGCAGGTGGATTGAATGAATAAATATCAAGAATCGCTGGATTTCCTGTGTAATCATGCGATGGAGTACATCAAGGACTTTGATTGCGAAGAATATGATTGCGGAGATTATTACCCTTTAGACGAAGAAACACTTAACGCAAATAAATCCGTGCTACAGGAGCTTATTGACAGAGCGACGCCGGTGAAGATCAATGAAGAAACGGCAACCGCTAAATTTATAGACGATCGTCCAACAACAGTCATGATATACCGCTGTCCTAAATGCGGAGGAAGAGTACACCCGTTTGATGGGGACTTGTATTGCAGGCATTGCGGTCAGGCGTTGGATTGGAGAGATGACCAATGATCCCCGCGCTGCTCGCCGTCGTATTTGTGGTTGCGGTGCTGCTGATTGATCGGATGGGAGGTGATTGGTAATGCCAATTAAAAACTATACAACAACCAAAGACGCTTTCGAGTCAGTGGGAGAAATCCAAGCTATGCTGGCTCGCAGAGGCGCTCAACGTTTGATGATCGAGTATGGCCCAGACCAGCGGGTCGTGTCGGTCAGCTTTACAATTAGTACACCCGGCGGGATTCAGGCAGTAAGACTACCATCTAATGTTGATGCCACTCTGGAGGTCCTGAGAAGGCAGAAGAAAACAAACAGTAAAGTCATTGCGACCTATGATCAGGCTGAGCGTGTGTCTTGGCGCATACTGCGTGACTGGTTGGACGCCCAGCTCGCAATTTTGGAAACTGAGATGGTCACCATCGATCAAGTTTTATTACCATACTTTATTAATCGGTCGGGCCAATCGGTGTATGAGCTATTTAACAACGGTCAGCTGATGATTGAGGGAGGAGATCGGTAATGCGCAATCTGGATAAGTACGCCACGGCCTTGTGCAAGCAGTTTACCCGCATCGATCCTTGCTGCCTCTATCGTCCTGAGCTTGGATGTGATGGCTGCGAGCTGCTGGGTATCTGCTCCAATCCTGATAAGCTGCTTGCGTTTATGATGCAGCCAGCGGATGAGGAAAAAACTGAATAGGAGGATTAGATGATAACCATCAAAGATGAGTGTGAACATTTCAAACGAGAAGCGAGGGATTACATCTATCTGCAGAAAATAAGGCCGATCCTGGACGACGAGGCTCAAAGTATATACGACAGATTGGGTATTAAATCACCTCGAATGAGAGAGGTGATTTACGAAAATGCGAGAGATCCCAAACATGATGAAAAAATTGATATCTGGGAAGCAGGAAAAAAGAAAATCCGCGAATTAGTAGCTGTTGAAACAAGAATAGAAGCTATTGACAGAGTGTTTGATCATATGAGCGATGAAAAGATCAATGGCATCTCTATCAAGGATGCGATATTCAGTCTTCTGGTCTTGGGGAGTTCTCAATCAAGTATGGCTGAAAATCTGGGTATGGATAGATCTACACTGCGAAGAAAAGTAAATCGAGAGATAAAAAAAGCTATCAGAAAATCAAAGTTGCCCCATTGGTCGGGGGTTGACGTGATATAATGATAGTGTGAAATTTTGTCGATAGTAGCGTCCCCACGATACGGGATCGGCGCGAGATCGGTAATTATGGCCAGTGCAGACGGATGGACGCATCCTATAGGCTGCCAGCGCCTGAGCCTGTGATGAGAAGCCTTTGCGCCGGGCACGGAGTAACGCTGGGCTCCCAGGTGGGAGTAAGTCACAGGATTGAATTAGGGATAGCGGTGGATGAATTCTAAGTGAACCCATCTGCGCAAGGCACTCAGCGATGGGTGCTTTTTTGTTGAAAAACACCAAAAAAAAGACATATTTTATGATTTGTAATAAAACTTTCAGTTGTAGAGCGTTACGAACTGTGCGAAAATGTGTATAATAAAAGTGGAGGATGATATGGTATGACGATTAGAGTAAGCAAGTCTTTTCGCGAAGGCATGAAGTACCCTAAGCGCAGTTCGGAGTCTATCAATTACGTGAAGGCTATTAGACAACAGTCTGTAAATGAAGCGTGGATCAATACAGGAGAGCGCATAAGAAAGGCTTTAGATGATTATGGGAAATCCTTCAGAAGAAAAGACAAATGATTTAGTCCTTGAACCTGAATCTGTCCAGGCAGCTCAAGAAACAATTGAAAAAGCGCAGAACGTTGTAGATCAGCTGGATCCAGAACAGAAAAAAGCGATTATGACACTGCAAGCGGTTGAATATCAGGGACCGCTCCCTCCGCCGCAAATGCTTCAAGGCTATGAAGATATTGAAAAAGGTCTGGCTTCAAGAATCGTAGCGATGGCCGAAAAGGACCAGCAGAAAGCATTTGAACACAGAGAAAAAGTTTTGAAGTTCCAGGGTAGAGATAGTCTTTTAGGAGCTATATTCTCATTTTTGACAGTCATCGTGACCTTAGTAGTGGGAACAATTTTGCTGCTAAATAACAAAGATGTTGGTGGCCTAGTAGCCTTGATAACTGGTGTAGGAACTATCATAAAATTGTTTCTAGGAGATCGTAACAAGAAAGATGATTCAGAAAAGCACTCTTAGCGGGGTGCTTTTTCTTTGGTTTCCAGCTCGATAGCTAGATGCGGCAGGATGTTCTTTTCCCCTCTGCTTTCTAACTTTCCTGCAAACTCACAGCCCCGCGTATCGCCTTGCGGGGTTTTAATTTACATTTGACGCGTTGACATAAATCTGGAGGTGGTGATATGACGTGATAGTAGACCCAAAACGCGAGCTTGCCCGGGAGCTTTATCTGCAGGGCAAAAAATATCAGGAGATTGCCGACGAGGTGGGCGTGTCCCTGTCCGCAGTCAAGTCCTGGGCAACCAGGTACTGGCGGGCGGAAAAGTTGCAACCAAAAAAGCAAAAAGTTGCAACCGAAGTTGCAGAAAAAGTTGCAACCAAACGGCATCGCGGCGGACAGCCTGGAAACAAGAATGCAACAGGACCGCCGGGAAACCAGCATGCCGTCAAACACGGCTTTTTTTGTAAGGTGCTTCCGGCGGAGACGCTAGAACTGGTTGAAGACCTGCAGATATTGGATCCGCTCGATGTTTTATGGCAGAATATCCAGATCCAGTACGCTGCTATCTTGCGAGCTCAGCAGATTATGTTTGTCAAAGGTCAAGCAGATAAGACTGTCGAGAAGATCGAGGTAAAAGACGGCAGCGTCATCGGAGAACGCTGGGAAGTGCAGCAGGCTTGGGATAAGCAAGCAACCTTTCTGTCAGCACAGTCTAGGGCGATGCAGACGTTGACTAACATGATCAAGCAATATGACGCGATGGTGGAGTCTGGCATGGCTAATCAAGAGCAGCGGGCGCGGATCGAGTTGCTGCGGGCTCAGGTAAATAAGCTAACCGGCACAGACCAAGAGATTGAAGATCTGAGCGAAGCAGAGGCAGAGGTCTATGGCGCGGAAAAGTAAAAAGATCGCCTTTTGCTTTGGTGAGAAGCACAAGGCATATATCCGGCGATGCGCCGAAAATACTTTTAACTTTGCGGAAGGCGCTGTGCGTGCCGGAAAGACCGTCGACAACGTCTTTGCTTTCGCGCATGAGCTGAAAACGACGCCAGACAAGATCCATCTGGCAACGGGCAGCACGATGGCCAATGCGAAACTGAATATCGGTGACGCCAACGGCTTTGGTTTAGAGTATATCTTCCGAGGGCAGTGTCACTGGGGTAAGTACAAGGACAATGAGGCGTTGTTTATCAAAGGTCCTTCTACCAGTCAGCAGCTGCGGATTGTCTTGTTCTCTGGTGGCGCGAAAGCGGATAGTTACAAAAAAATCCGTGGTAATTCCTATGGCATGTGGATCGCAACGGAAATCAACCTGCATCATCCGGATACAATTTGCGAGGCTTTTAACCGCCAGCTTGCAGCTCAGCGGCGTAAGGTGTTCTGGGATCTCAACCCTGACAACCCAAATGCTCCGATCTACACCGAATATATTGACCGGTATAGGCAGCGAGCGGAAATAGGGGAGCTGCTTGGAGGCTGCAACTACGAGCATTTTACGATTGACGACAACGTAACAATCAGCGATCAGCGAAAAGCTGAGATCAAGAGCCAATATGATCCCCAGAGTATCTGGTACATGCGGGATATTCTCGGCCGACGCATGGTGGCAGAGGGATTGATCTATCGACAGTTCGCCGAATCCTGCGAGCGCAAGGACGGCTTTTTCTTTACTCAGGATAAACCCAAGGACATTATGGAGATCAACGTTGGCGTTGACTTCGGCGGCGGTGGATCAGCCCATGCTTTCGTCGCGACGGCGATCACCCGCGGATACCAGAAAGCGGTTGTTCTATCATCGCAGCGGATTGATTGCAAAAACAGAGACATTGATCCGGATCAGCTTGGCAAGCTGTTTATCGATTTTTGCCTGGCGATCATAAACCAGTTTGGTTACATTACCAACGTTTATTGCGATAACGCCGAGCAGACATTGATTGCAGGCTTGAGAACCTCGGCGCGGAAGTCAGGTTTATCCTGGCTGCGAATTACTGACGCGCTAAAAACAACGATTAATGACCGGATCAACTTAACAACCCGACTGATGGCTATGGGACGCCTGCAGCTGATGGAAGGTTATTGCGATACGCTGGCAGGAGCTTTCCGGTCAGCAGTCTGGAATCCCAAAAATTTGACAGAAAACGAGCGTCTGGATGATGGTACAAGCGATATCGACAGTCTGGATGCTTTTGAGTACACGGTCGAAAGATCAATCAGCCGGTTCATCCGGTATGAGTAGGAGGTGATGAAATGCGATTTACAAAAGCAGCGGAGCAGATCCGCACAGCGCTGAAAAGTGATGGCGTGCTCGTGGGGGACATGTGTTTGACCTCGAAGATGGCGCAGAGCATTGAATTGTGGACAGCGCTCTTTGAAGATGATGCACCTTGGCTAAACGCGATTACTCAAAGCATGGGGTTGGCTCCAGCGATCGCCTCCGAAATGGCCAGGCTGATCACGCTGGAGCTGAAATCAGAAATTGATGGCAGCGGGCGGGCTAAGTATCTCAATGATGCCTATCAAAAAGTACTATCCCACATTCGCCAGCCGGTCGAAATGGGATGTGCAAAAGGCGGGATCGTTTTTAAGCCCTATGTTTCAGCGAGCGGGATTGTGGTTCAGACCGTACAGGCTGATTGCTTTTTCCCTGCTTCGTATGATGATACAGGGCGCCTGATCCAATGTGTGTTTGCAGAGCAGGTATTCCGCGGTGCTGATTACTACACCCGACTTGAGGTGCATACGCTGCGTAAAGGACAGCTAGAAATCAAAAACAAGGCTTATCACAGCCGAGTGGCAGAGCAGCTGGGCGCTGAGATTCCTCTGGCTGCGATCGACCAGTGGGCAGGACTCGCAGAATCCGTCGTGTTTGGTGATGTCAACAAGCTGCCGATCGGCTATTTCCGAGTACCGCTGGCCAACAACATTGACAGCAACAGTCCGATCGGCGCCTCGGTGTACTCCAGGGCGATCTCTAAGATTCGCGAAGCAGATCGGCGTTATAGCCAATTAAACTGGGAGTACGAAGCAAAAGAAACAGCAGTGCATGTGTCGGAAGCTATGCTGCAGGACAATCCTGACGGGACCAGCGCTATGCCGAAAGGCAAGGAGCGTCTGTACCGGAAACTGAAATACGAGACAGGAGCCCGGGACAAGCCACTGCTGGATACTTACAGCCCGGATATTCGCGAGCAGTCCTATCTTAACGGTCTGAACAGCCAGCTACGATCCATCGAGTTCAGCTGTAATCTGGCCTATGGTACGTTGTCGGATCCACAAAGTGTGGATAAAACTGCCGAGGAGATCAAAGCCAGTAAGCAGCGATCCTACGCCTTCGTCAGCGACGCTCAGATGGCGCTGCAGACTGCGCTGGATGATTTAATCGACGCGATGGACTTTTATGCTACGTTGTACAAATTAGCGCCAGCAGGCAGTTATCAAGTGTCATACAAGTGGGATGACAGCATTGTAATGGACGCTGAAAAAGAGCGCCAACAGGATCTGCAGGAGGTTCGCGACGGCATCATGCAGAAATGGGAGTTCCGCGCTAAATGGTACGGTGAAACTGAGGAGCAGGCGAAAGCTGCGATTGCAGCAGCGAAGGAATCCGAGGATGAAGGATTGAATTTTAATGCTTAGTCCGCAGGAACTCGGCCATCTGACTGACGACATCGAAAAAATCTGGCAGGAGCTTGAAGATGAGCTGCTGGCTGACATGGCGCAGCGGATCGTTAAAAACGATTACGCTTTCCCCTCCACTGCAGCCTGGAATAAGCGAAAGCTGGAAGAAATCGGTGTGCAATACGATTACATTGTTAGGCAGCTTAGCCGCACATTGAAGTTATCAGAAAATCAAGTTAAGCGTATCATCGGTGAGTCGGTGCATACCGCGGTTGATACGGATAATCTGATCTTTAAAGCTGCGGCAGAGGCGGGCTTGCTTGAATCGGTGGCAGATACATCAGAGTTGATATCAAAGTTTATCGCCGATGGCGTTAAATCAACCAACGGTGAGCTGCGTAATTTTGCCAGGACGTATGCAGCAGATGCCAGCAGGGCTTACGAGCACGCTATTGATCAAGCCTATCTGCAGGTGACCAATGGCTTTTACACAGCTCAGCAAGCCTCACAGACAGCGATCGAGCAGCTAGCACGGCAGGGGATCACCTCAGCGATAACGCCAAGCGGACGCCGCGAACACGCCGATGTGATCGTAAGACGAGCCGTAAGGACCGGCACTAATCAGTCAGCGCTTAAAGCTCAAGAGGCAAACTTTTTTGCGATGGAAGCCCAATTGGTCGAGGTTACGGACCATTATGGTGCCCGGCCAAGCCATGCGGAGTGGCAAGGCAAGGTTTATGAATGGACGAAGCCTGGGCAACAAAAGAAGACTTCTTATCCTGATTTTATCAGCTCTACAGGGTATGGCACTGGAGCCGGACTTGGTGGATGGAATTGTCGGCATAGCTTTTATCCATTTTTTGAAGGATTGTCTGAACGGGCCTACGAACCCCTAAACACGCAAGAAACTGATCGGGTCTACGAGTTGGAGCAGGAGCAGCGCTACAATGAGCGGATGATCCGGGAATGGACACGCCGGCAGAAAACGCTGGAAGCCGGATGTTATGATGCGAACAAAGAACGTGAGAAAGTCAAAGAATGGAAGAAGCGAAATGATAGTCTGATCAAGGCTAATCCGGACGTGCTGAAGAAGAATTATGCAAACAGTAAAGTTGCTTTTGCAAAAAGGGGTAAGACCGTACTTGAAGAATTCTTAGAGGCAGCAACGCCTAAAAAAGGAAATATATTTTTTCCAGATGACTATAACCGCAGCATACACAAAAGTGAAATTAAGGTAGCTGAATGGCTTTTAGAAAATTTTGGCGGCGATATACGTTTGCTTTCAGAATCTAAGAAGCAGGGTGTGAAAACTCCAGATTATGATTGGGATGGTAAGTTTTGGGATTTGAAAGAAATCAGCACAAACGCCGCGGCTGATTCAGCAATTAGAAAAGGATTAAAGCAAATAAGCTCTAATCCTGGTGGTATCATACTTGATTTAAAATCAGAAGACATAGAATTACCGGATCTACTTCATCGTGTCAATGACCGAATAAAAAGAAGTGCTAAAGGCACTCTGCACGTACTGGTCAAAAAAGATGATGTGCTTTTAGAAGTAATTCAGTATATAAAAAAGTGAGCCCAGCTCCGCTCGCCAATAACGGGCAAACGAATGGTACTCACAACTATTATATACCACGAATTTCAATAAAAAGCAAATTGTTAAGATCTTAATAATTATCAATTATGCCCTGGCGCAAGGCGTAAAAAGGCAGGCGAGCAAGCGGAGGCAACCCGTGTTAAAAAAGCGTAGTAGGAGGAAATTATGGAAAGAAAATTTTTAGAGGATTTAGGTATTGCATCCGATCTGGTCGACAAGATCATCAACGAGCATGGCAAAGATATCAACACCATCAAGGCACAGCGAGATACCTATAAGACCCAGCTGGATACAACCAAAGCTGAACTTAAAAAGTTCGATGGCGTCAATGTGGAAGATCTGCGCGGACAGATCACGAAGTTACAGACAGATTTATCAGCGAAGGAAAATGAGATCGCAGAAAAGCTATCAGACATCGAATTTAATTCTGCCCTCGAAAGTGCCATCAAAGCTGCGGGCGGTCGCAATGCAAAAGCGATCACCGCGCTGATCGGCGACACGAAGACACTGAAAGCAAGCAAAAATCAGGAGGCTGACATTAAGGCAGCGCTGGAAGCAGTGAAAAAAGATAATGATTATCTGTTTGAATCCGCTAAGCCGCCTTATGTAGTAGCATCCACTTCCGGAGCAGGGAAGCCGAATCCGGATGACAAAAAAGCTCAGGCTAACGAGGCTCTGAGAATGCTTATCACAGGAAAGGAGGCATAAAGAATGCCTAATATTACAAACAGAGAAGCTGCTGAGGCACTAATCCGGCAGCAGATTATTGACTCCATCGTCCAGGACGCTCCAAAAAGTTCCATCGTCATGCAGCTCGGCCGTCGGCTGCCAAACATGACCAGCAATCAGACCCGTATGCGTGTATTGGATACCTTACCAACCGCTTACTGGGTGGACGGCGATACTGGGTTTAAACAGACTTCCATGCAGGCGTGGGATAATGTTTACATCAACGCCGGCGAGTTGGCGGTCATCGTGCCAATTCCAGAAGCAGTTGTCGCCGATGCCGACACAGATCTGATCGGCGAAATTACGCCGCGAATTAACGAATCTATCGGTAAGCGGTTTGACGCGGCAATCCTGTTCGGTGAAAATCGTCCTGCCGCCTGGCAGAACGACATCATCACCGTAGCAAGACAAGCCGGTAACAATGTCGCGGATACGGCAGAAAAGGATCTGTATGACAAAATCATGTCAGAAGGCGGTCTGCTGAACAAGGTGGAAGAAGACGGCTACGCAGTTAACGGAGCGATTGCGGCGTTAGGGATGCGGGCTAAGCTGAGAGGCTTACGGACAAATGATGGTCTGCCTATCTTCAAGTCAGATATGCAAGGAACAACACCGTATGCGCTGGATGGCGCGCCGATGTACTTCCCGGAAAACGGCTCCTTTGACAAAACCATTGCACAGATGATCGTGGGCGACTTCCGTCAGTTGGTTTGGGCAATTCGTCAGGATATCACGGTAAAGATTTTGGATCAGGGTGTGATCCAGGACCCAGTGACAAAAGCAATTCAGTACAACTTGGCGCAGCAGGACATGATCGCGATCCGTGTTGTCTTCCGCGCTGGCTGGGCATTACCGAATCCGGCAACAAGACTGAATGAAGACCGCACAGGCTGCGCATTCGCTTATCTGGAACCAGCGACCCCTGTAACAACTCAGACTGTTACAATTACCGTGAAAGACGGCTCTAATGAATCCGCAAAGGCGGTCAAAGGCGCATCGGTGGATGTTAACGGTTCGATCCTGAAAACCAACGATTCAGGCGTAGCTGTATTTAACTTGCGCAAAGGGGATTACCCAATCAAGATCAAGAAAGCAGGTCACAAAACCATCAACGACATTGTCATGGTGGCTGAAGCAGATGTGTCCAAAACAATTGTTTTATCGGAGGCATAAGGCAGGCTCAGTCCTGCCTTTCTTCATCTAAGGAGTGATAACATGCAGCTTGATCTAAAATACTATAGAGAAATCTGGATGGGAACCGTGACATATGAAGAATATCCGCAGCTCGCTTCTCTGGCTGAAATGATTGTAGAGTCTTTTGCGCAGGCATATTTATCTGATGTTGATTTAGTGCCATTATCTGAGCTGCAGGGTGACTATCGTAAAGCGTTATGCGCTGAGATTGATTTTTTGCATACTATCGGTGGTGTTGATGCTGCTTTCGGAGGTCAGAACCAAACGGATCTGAAAACCTTAAAAACGGAGAACTTTGAGTTTAGTTACTCCGATCGGAAGCAGAATGAATCGGACTTTAATGGAATGCCGCTGTCACCGATAGCGCGCAGCCTCACACTAAGTGAATTAAGAAAGCAAGGGTATTTATCCTTGAAGGTGAATCAATGCTTACGCCGCGAATGCTAAGGCCCCACAGCGTGGAAATCCACAACGCTTTGCCAGAGATACCAATGGAAAGCCCAGAGGTCATCATCACACCTTTAAATCGTGTTAGTTTTGCGGGAACCGCAAAGAGCCGGCACACACAGATGGACACTCGTAACAGCGATGAGTTTGTCTGTGTTGTGGACTGTACGGATTGTGATCAATCATTTAAGGAACCAGAAGCCTGGGACAAGAACCCGGTTGGCTGGACGGCGCATGCTGATGGCGATTTTTTGATCCATGCCGGAGAAACATACACGATCAAGGGTTACCGTATCATCCGTCCGTTTGGCAACGATGCGCAGCTGGTGGAGATCTTATGTCAAAGGTAATCAAGACAGAGATTGACAGCAAGCGGATCAGCGCTCAGATGGATCAGCGCGTCCGGAAAGGCAGAATGATGCTTAAAAGTGAGATTGCCCGGGACTGTAGTTCTTATTTGCCATTCGAAAATGGCTATCTTGAAAAGAGCGTCAATCGCAGTATTGGCAAGGACGATCCTTACCTGGTCTGGGATATCATTTACGCTCGTTTTTTATATTACGGCAAGTTGATGCTGGGGGTCTCCTCACACAGCGCCTGGGCTAAAAAGTACGAGCGCAAAGTGGCGACGAATACAGATTTAAAATATCGCAAGCTGCGTCCGCAGGCCGGCCCTTATTGGTTTGAGCGGCGCAAGCCAGGGCGAATCCAAAAGTGGCTTAAAATCTTAGAAACAGAGGTGCGTAAACGATGACGGAGAAACCAGTGTTTACCGGTAAAGAGCAGGCGCAGATTCTCACCGCTCTTGTGCAGCTGGCCAATCAGTGTCCAGGGCTGCCGTGTGAGGTCTACCTGGATACGCTGTCGGAAAAAGCTCCGGCAATGTGCCTGGGGACAATGACCGGCGGCTCCAAAGCCTTCAATGTCGTTGGCGGATACACTGCAGAGTTACCGTTTACGATCAATCTGAAGATTGCAGAACGGTTTACCTTGAAAAGAATCAATGCTGTTGCAGTGCTGGGAAAACTCGGCGCTTTTTTTGAACAGCGGAAACAACAAAACGCGCTGCCGGATTTAGGTGATCGGGACGTCTGTCTGGATATCCGGATGGAAACCAACCCTTACCTTTTTGACACTGAGGAATCTGGCGGGAAAGCGCACTACCAGGCGCAATGCGTGCTGGTTTACAAACACAAAAGTGACTATGAATAGGAGGAATGAATTATGGCAGGTTTACAAAGACATCAGCGGCTCGTTTATTTAAAATGCGCCGAAGGCTATGAACTGATTGGCGAAGGATTTACCGCATTAAACGTCTCCGGAAATGCGAAGACCGAAGAAAAACACTGGGTACATGAACAGAATGCAACCGGCGGCTTGTCTGGGTATGCGCCGGCAATGGCATTTGTGTCAGAGATGGATGACACGGATCCTGTATCTCTTTATCTACAGGAAATCGCCGATACTTTCGATATCGGTGTTAAAGCGCATACTGATATTGTCATCGTGGATACCTGGAAAAATGGCACTACGTCTGGGACCAAAGCGGCTCGGAAGCAGGATGTCGTTATTTCCATCGACAACCCTGGATCTGGCGAGGCAGGCAGTGCTCTGGCGTTAACCGGCACGTTTACTTACGACGGCGATCCGGTTCAGGGCGAGTTTAATCCAAGTACAAAAACGTTTACTGAGAAATCAGCGGCTTAAGAGGAGGGCGTAATATGGCATCGTTTAAATCAAACACGCAGATTCCATTGGATATCGATGGGCATCAATTTGTGATCGATGGCATCAGTAAAACGGTCATGACTGCTGTTCAAGTTATTACCAAACGGTCTGCTGAGCTCGTTGATCGTAAAATAGATGCAAACAACAGCGTACAACTGCTTGAGCAAGTGGATGATATGGCAGCCATCTGTAAAGACTTTTTAATCTCGATCCTTGGTCTTGTCGGGTATGAGGAGCTGATGTCGGATCGTGTGGATGACGTTGCCTATTTGTCGGATGTCTGCCAGTATATCCTGCAGGAGATCACAGCAGCCAAGACCGCGCGGATTAACCGAATGATGGGGAGATCATGAGCTTCAATCTTTTGATAGACCCGCTGCCGGACAGCGTGGAGATCAAAGGTATTGATTATCCGATCAATCCAGATCATAGAACCATCATCCGGATCCTGCTTATCCTGGAGGACACAACCTTTTATGATGAGGAGCGCAGACAAATGGCGCTTTTTTTGTTTTATAAGGCAATGCCCGAGGATGAAGCCGCAGCTTTTGAGGCCATGATGGAGTTTATTCGGTGTTACAAAAAAGAGGAAAAGGTAAAGGAGGCTGGGAAGATAGCGTTTGATTTCGAGATTGATTCAGACCCAATCTTTTCCGCTTTTTTTCAAGTTTATGGTATTGATCTTACAGAGGTCGAGCTGCATTGGTTTAAGTTTATGGCGCTGTTTGCGGATCTGAACGATGGGATGCCGGCGCTGGTTAATCTAATGCAGATCCGGACTGCGGAACTAACTAACGACATGAGTAATGATCAGAAGTTACGTTTACTAGCGTTACAGAAAAAATATCGGATTAAGAAAGACGAGGATCCGCTCAGCTATAATGCTGGACTTGCGGATCAGATGATGAGAGGAGGCTGATTGGATGTACAGTGATGGCGCAGTTGTTATTGATATACGAGCCAATCAGACTGACTTTGATAATAAGGTTAAGAATTTGGCCAAGACTGCCACAGCAGCTCTTGCGGCGGTCGGCGCTACGGTTGCCGGGATGGGGGCGGCTGTGCTGGCGGTTGGAGTAGATTTTGAATCTGCTTTTGCCGGCGTGAGGAAGACGGTTAACGCTACAGATCAGGAACTGGAGCAATTTAGACAGGGCATCTTGGAGATGTCCAAAACAATTCCGTTGGCGGTGACTGAGATTGCAGGTATCGCTGAGGCAGCAGGTCAGCTAGGGATCCAAAGCGAGAATCTGCTTGCCTTTACACGTACAATGGCAGACCTCGGTGTGGCCACGAATATGACCAGTGATGAGGCGGCAACATCCCTTGCGCGTTTTGCCAACATCGTAGGGATGAGCCAGGACAATTTTGACCGGTTAGGCAGTACGATCGTTGATCTGGGTAACAATTTAGCAACGACTGAATCTGAGATTGTGGCAATGTCGCTGCGATTGGCTGGCGCTGGTGCGCAGATCGGCCTGTCTGAATCTCAGATCATGGGCATGGCGGGAGCTTTATCTTCTGTAGGCATTGAGGCAGAGGCTGGCGGTACAGCGTTTTCGACCTTGATGGCCAAGATGCAGCTGGCAGTTGAGACTGGTACAGGTCAGCTAGAATCTTTTGCTAATGTTGCAGGTATGACTACTGCAGACTTTAAAAAAGCATTTAAAGATGATGCAGCAGGAGCAATTACCGCGTTTATTACTGGATTAGGCAAAGTAAGCGAAACTGGCGATTCTGCGATCAAGGTGCTAACAGATATGGATATCACTGAGATCAGAATGCGTGACGCACTGCTAAGAGCTTCAGGGGCATCGGACGTTTTTAATAAATCGATGGATATCGCCAATGCTGCGTGGGAAGAAAATACAGCCTTGACAAAAGAAGCTGCTCAGCGATATGAAACAACGGAATCCAAAATGCAGCTGTTAAAGAATACACTGACGGAAACCGGCATCACAGCATTTGAAAAATTTAAAACGCCATTCAAGGATGCTTTGGACACAGGCATTGATTCTGTGTCACAGCTCAATGAGGAGCTGGGCAGCGGGAAGTTGGGACAGAGTGTCGATACCTTAGCTACGGGCTTTGCGGATATGACATCCACCGTTATTAAACTCGGTACCCAAGCGCTGCCGGTTGCGGTTGACTCCTTGGCGTGGATCATCAACAACGCTGGAAAGATCGCTGTTGCCGGAGGTACAATCGCTGGAGCTTTGGCAGGGAAGAATCTAATCCCTGCTGCAATTACCAATATCCAGAAGCTGCGACAAGCCTGGAAGCTGGCATCAAACTCCATTACCGCTCATGAAAAGGCGAACAGATTATCTTTGTTGGCAACTTATGGCGGGTTAAAAAAGAATGAGATGATTGTAGGTGTGCTTACAGGAAAAGTAAAACTGGCAACTATCGCTTCGGCTGCATGGAAAGCAGTAATGACACCGGCAGGCATCGGATTGATAGTCGGAGGTATTGCTGCTTTAACTGCGGGATATGTCCTGCTTAATAAAAAACAAAATGAATCCCTGGAAGCAGCGAAGGCCTATACTAAAGCAATATATGAGCAGCAAACAGCCTTTGACGATATGGCGAAGGCGTCAAGAGAGGCTTTTGCTGAATCGTCCGCGCAGGTTGAACTGGCGGAACGGTATAACAAGGAGCTGCTCTCTCAGGTAGACGCCAATGGGAAAGTGACAGGAAGTCAGGAGCGTGTGAACTTCTTGATCGATCAGCTTAATCAATTACTGCCTAATGCCGGAATCCATTTTGACGAAATGGGTGAGAAGGTGTTGGACGCTAATAATGAGGTAATCACGTTTACTGATTCAATCAACAACCTGATCGAAGCGCAGCGATCTCAAGCCTATCTTGATGCGTATCAGGATGATTATGCTGAAGCGATTCAAAATAAAAACGAATTGATGAAGAAGCAAGCCGAGCTGTATCAAGAAATCAATGAGAAACAGGCGATTTACAACGAATACTCAAAACTCGCTCATGATGCTCTGACTGAATATGATTACGGGAGTGAAGAGTATAACAATTTACTGAATAAATTCTTGGATGATAACGGCATCAACAGTATGCTTGAATTTAAGCAAGAGTTGGATGAACTGACCAAAAGCTATGAAACAGGAGCTGAAACGCTGAAAGGCTATACTGATTTAACAAGTAACTTTGAATCAATGCAGGAAGCAATCAGCAATTCGGATTGGGACAAAGCAAAAGAAATCATGAGTGGTCTCGGCTCTATCGAAACTTTCGATCCTGATAAGGGAAAAGAACAAGTTACGAATTTGGAAAATCAAGTGACCAATCTTGAAAAAATGCGGGATACAATCCAGGAAATGAAAGATAAAGGCGAGCCAATCGATGAGAGCTTTCTTGAATCTTTGGCGGAGCAAATTCAAACCGCACAAGAAGAATTGGATGAAGCCAAGCAGACGTATATGGAACAGACAGCCGTTGATTATTCCGAATATGGCACGATATCAGGCGAGAATTGGCTGGCAGGTATAATACCAGGATTTGAAACTGCCGGATCACAACAGATTGATCAAGCTCGGGCAGACGCAACACAGGCATCCAATGAGATTGTGGCTATCGCTGCTGGTACACGCCCGCCAGCGGTCATTATCCCGGTGTACTATCAGCTGATGAACAGCATTGCTGGCGTGACCGGCGGCGGAGGGGCGTCGTATGATGACACGCAAACGGGGCAGAGTGTCTTATCTGCCTTTAGCGGAGGTTTGATCAGCATGTCTGATCGGGCACGATCGGCAATGGCCGGATTATCCAACGCGGTGCAGTCGCGGGCCGTTAAACTGGATCAGGTCAAATATCCTGCAGCTGCAGGTATTGATCAAAAGGTAGAGGTGAATCAAGTCAATCATTTTAATTTGCCAGTTGAGCGGCCAAGCAAGACTGCAGATAAGATCGCTGAGGTCAATCGAGAATTAGGGAAGATCTTGAAAGGAGGGTAAGGATGGACACGACATATTTACTGCTGACCTTTGTCCGTAATGACGGCCGTCAGCTGCAGATGGGCTGCGGCTGTCCGCTTAAAGTTGTAAAGGTAAGTGGGATAGAGAGCCCGGCTTACTCCGTCCATACTGCCTCCAGCGCTGTGGAGCCTGGCAGCTATGTTACCGGCAAAAAAGTTGAGGAGCGCGAGATCAGCGTTACCTTTGGTGTGGATGACTGGCAAAACCGGGAATTGTACCGGGCTCAGATCGTCAGCTTTTTTAATCCGACAAAGTCCTACACGCTGCGGTTAAACTGGTGCTATAAGCAGGTGCAGATCGGCTGTGAGCTGCAAGGCTTCAAATTCTCCGAGATTGAAAGCATGTGGGGAATCTTGGAGGGAAAGCTGGATCTGCTTTGCCCTTATCCTTACTGGTCAGATCTTGACAACTTCGGAAAAAACATCGCAGCGATCACCGCTCAATGGGCTTGGCCGGTCAGCTTCGCAGCCCTAAAAAGTACCCATCATGAGGCGGGGAAGATCTATGGATTTAAAACTTTCAAAAATGAGGTCAATCTGCCGAATAAAGGGGATGTGCCAACTGGGATTGTGATCCAGTTTACGGCCGCCCGTGGAGCTGTTAAAAATCCGAAAATTACCAAGTTGTCCACAGGTGAATACTTACGGGTTATCGTTGATATGCAAAAAGGAGACATCCTCATCATTGATACCAACAAGGGACGTAAAGGCGTCAAACTTAATGGTGAGATGATTTCCCGCAGACTGGATAAGCTAAGTACTTATTTCTCCATTGATGGCCCTGACAATATCATTCAGTATGATGCCGATGAGAACTATACCAATCTGGACGTTTATCTGTATTATCAATCTAAGTATCTGGGGGTGTGATCATGGAGTTATTATTACTTGACAGTGCTTTCGATGAGCTTGGCCGGGTAGATGATTTTGAGAGTTTGCAATGGATTTCCAGGTACTATGACGTCGGCAGCTACAAACTGATTTTAGACGTCTCCGCTTTTGATCTGTTTATGTCTGCGGTTTATCTTTATCGGCCGGATTCCGGTCAGTTGGCCTGGGTTGAGGATGTCTTGTATAAAGTCAGTGATAGTGGTAAGCAACAACTGCAGATCACCGGGCGATTGATTGAGTCGCTGCTGGATGATCGGGTAATCGATACGGAGTCCAATTATACGGGCACGGTGGCTGAGATCGCTCGTCAGATCGTCAAAAAGTATTTTGTGGATACGGCAGGCCGGCAATTCGCAAGTCTTCAGATCGGTACGATTCCTTCGCTGACGGAGAGCATATCCAGGCAGTACAAGGGTGACAAGGTTGGCGAGGCTTGTTATGAGCTGCTTAGAGAGGCAGAGCTGTCGCAGCGGATCCGGTTCGATTACCTCAACAACACATTGATTTATGAGGTGTGGCAGGGACTTGACAGGACGCAGAACCAGATCGCAAACGAGTGGGCGATCTTTTCAGATAATATGGAAACGATCACGGATTTTGGATACGAACGGGATATCACGGATCACTGTAATTTTGCCTATGTCGTAGGCGATGAGATTACCGTTGAGATTGATCAAACCCACGGTGCTCGCCGCCGGGAGCTGTATGTCCATGGATCCACGTCACGTAAAAATGATGATGGCAGCGCAATGACCGATGTACAATATCGGGAGAAGCTGCGCCAGGAAGGACTAGAGAAGCTTAAGGATAAACAGGTGGCCGAGGTGCTGAACGGCACTGCAAACAGCAAGAATCTGCAGTATCGCGTTGATTACAACCTGGGCGACCTCTGTACCTGTATTAATCAGCAAATTGGAAAACTGACCGATAAACGAATTGTAGAAGTAAAGGAAGTTTTCGAAGACGGAAATGTAGAGATTCTGCCGAAGTTCGGTGAGGACACGGTAACGATTACGTCACTGATCCGGAGGGCTGGTTTATGATTGAAATAGAGCAGCGCTTAATCAAACAAGAGCATTGGCCTCGAAAGTGTCCGGTATCGATCATTCCGCGGTACATCACCATCCATGAAATGAATACCTGGCAAGACGCGGAAGCTTGCGCGAAGTATGCGGCACGATCATTGGATCCCAGCGCGGCTCACATTTACGTTGATGAATGCCAGGCTATCCAGATCATCCCCTTGGATCGTTGTGCCCAGGCATGTGGCGATCGTGATGGTTCAGGCAACAGAGAGTCTATCTCGATTGAGATATGCCGCTCTGAGGCGCCGGGGAATCTGTATTATCAGGCTATGGCCAACACAATAGTGCTTGTCAAGCAGCTCATGGATCAGCTGCAGATCGCTCCAGATCATGTCGTGAGGCATTACGACTGGACAGGGGCGAATTGCCCTAAACGAATGTTAAAAGAAGGTCTGTGGAGTGTGTTTCTCCGCAGCCTTTTTGATGAGAAAGGAGGAAACGTATGATCAGCTTTCCTTACAATGCCAATATCACCGGTTACGACAGTGACGGGATGCCGATCTTTGATCGCGCGATAGACGCCTTAACTCAACGGCAGCTCACCAAACTGTTTTATACCAATGGAGTCCATGCAGATAACAATGGTCAGAGCAACTTTAAAGTTAACGCTGGCACCGGCATGACGGTCGTCGTAGATCCGGGATCCTGCTGTATTGAGGGTGCTTACGGCATCGAGGATGAGCGGCGTACTCTGGCGATCCAAGCGGCTGACAGTATGGATCGGATTGACCGAGTTGTCATCCGGTTGGATGACGCAGAACGCAAGATTGATCTTTATGTGCTCAAAGGCACGCCTGCAAGTGTACCCGCAGCTCCTGCGCTGACCCGGCCGGTCAGCGGCGAGTCAGGGGATATTTATGAGCTGGGCATTGCCGACGTGTTCATCTCCAAAAATACAACAACGATCGCTCAAGACCGTATCACAGATACAAGGCTTAACGCATCACTGTGCGGTATTATTGGTACGCCAAATACGGTAATCGATGCCAGCAACTACTACACGCAGTTTCAGGCTGCGTTGAATCGTAACGAGGTTATTTTTAAAACTTGGTTCTATACGATCAAGGGGATTTTAGGGCAGGATGAGGCAGGCAATCTGTTAAACCTGATCAATGATCTTGAATCAAGGATGATCACAGATCATAACACTGTGATCATCGTCCCCACAACGGCCACCTGGACGCAGCTGACAGCGGACAATGCAGCCACTCTGGATCCACAGTACAAGGCAGGCCCTGATCCTAACCTAAAATATCCATGGTTTACTGATATATCCTTCAGCTGCAGTGAGGATGATGAAATCTATCCGGAGTGGGACGCGGACACCGCGGAACTCGGCTGCCTTGGTCCCTGCATCAAGGTAACCACCAACAAGCTGCGGATTTACTGCAATGCAGATATGACCGGCACCCAGCTGCGGGCTTACCAGTACACGAAACGCAAGAGGAACGCAGTATGAGGCAGGGGAATACTTACTCCCTGGCCATTGAGCTGCAGGATGACACAGGATCCGTAATAGATATTGATCTGGTGGACAGAGTTGAATTTGTTTTCGGGCCGGTAAGAAAAACATACCCCGAAGACGCGAAATTTGATCGCGAACTTGGGCAGTTCATCGTTGGCCTGACGCAGCTGGATACCTTTAAGCTGGATCATGTAGTTGCGTGCCAGGCCAGGATCAAGTTTAAAGATGGTACAGTAGTGGGAACGGGAATTATCCGGGAAGCTGTCTATGAATCAATTTCAAAGGAGGTACTGTGATGGCCGCTAAGATGGAATTCAGAAAACAAGAGAAAGTGATCGTTATGAAAATGGATCCTTACAGTGGTGCTGGAATGGGGAGTAAAGATTACGAAACGCTTTACAACAAACCACGCATCTCTGGTGTGGAGCTGGCAGGGGATAAAGACTTCGACGAGCTAGGAATGGAACGAATGACAAATACAGATATTTTTAATCTGATAGGAGGACAAAATTCAAATGGCTATTAAATATCTTGATAATGATGGTTTGCTTTACCTTTGGGGGTTAATTAAGGCTCAGGTGTCCAATGCTGCAGCCACAAAAGTGGATAAAGAATCTGGCAAAGTTTTATCCTCAAATGATTACACAGATGATGAGAAGTCGAAGCTTGGAAATGTTGCAGCAGGAGCTCAGGTCAATAAGATTGAGACGATCAAAGTCAACGGCGTTGTGCAGGACATTAAAACCAAAGAGGTCGATATCACCGTACCGACGGATAATGCAAGTCTGGCCAATGGCGCTGGGTATCAAAAGGCTGCTGAGGTACAAGCAGCGATCAATGAAGCCCTCAGCGGGATCACGGGGATTGACTTTCAGATCGTTTCTGCGCTGCCGGCGACAGGCGTCAAGGGCACGATCTATTTGATGGCACACAGTCACGGAACAGGGGACAGCTATGATGAGTATATCTGGCTGCCAACATCCAGCAAATTTGAAAAAATCGGCAACACAGACATTGACTTGTCCGGATATCTTAAAAAGACAGATATGGTTGCGATCACCAATGCCGAAATTGACACAATCACCGCTTAGTAAGGCGGTGATTTTAAGTGGCAAATAACTATTTAGATAAAAATAGCTTAATTTATCTGTGGGGAAAAATCAAGGCTGCTCTAGCGGGGAAGTCCAATACAGATCATACGCACGACTATGCCGGCAGCAGTTCTGCAGGTGGCGCAGCAAACTCAGCGACTAAGCTGCAGACAGCTCGCACAATTGATGGCGTTGATTTTAACGGCACATCAGCGATTGCGCATTTTGGGACCTGCAGCACTGCAGCAGCAACAGCAGCCAAAGTGGTGGCTTGCACAGGCTTTAAGCTGGTCACTGGTGCGCGGATCATCGTCAAGTTTACGATAACCAATACCGTAGCCAATCCAACGCTTAATGTCAATGGCAGCGGTGCAAAGGCAATCCAGTACCGTGGATCCGCGATCAGTGCTGGTTACCTGGCAGCAAATCGGACGTTGGAATTTGTTTATGATGGCTCTGCCTATCAGTTGGTCGGGGATCTGGACACTAACACGACATATGCTGCATTTAAGGCTGCCACAGCTTCGGCCGCTGGAAGTGCTGGGCTGGTGCCAGCTCCGGCTGCTGGTAAACAAGCGAGTTACTTGAGAGGTGATGGGGCATGGGCAGTGCCTCCAGACACCAACACTTGGCGTGGTATCGTTAATAACTTGACCAGCGACAGCACCACAGATTCGTTATCTGCAGCACAGGGCAAGGAGCTTAAGCGGCTTGTGGATAATGCTGGCGCCAAACTCGTTGATGGCTTTACCATCCCCTCAACAGCGACCTGGACGCAGCTGACAGCAGATAACGTGGCTAGTCTGGATCCAGATTACCAAGCAGTGGATCCGGCGCTCAGCTATCCATGGTATACCGATGTGGCGTATACCTGTGGTGCAGATGACATCATTGAGCCGATGTGGCCGGCAAATATCGAGGGCATCGGACCATACATCAAAGTCACAGCCAACAAGCTGCGGATCTATGCCGACAGCAACAAAAACGGGACTGCACTTACCGCATTTAAGTGCAAGAAAGGATGAGGAAAATGAACTTTTGCAGAAATTTATTACCAACAGGGAAAAATCCTTTAAAAATTGAAGAAGCAGCTTGCACCGTTCAGAATAACAGAAATAGTGGTGTTGTAGTAACTTTTCCAAAAGGATACTATCAGTTTAAAATATCTTATTCCTACCAGCAGTTTGATAATTCCAATGAAGGCATATATTATCGAGATTCGACTGGTAAAGGACATCAGATTGGCGCGATGTATGCTGGGAGGTATGAGCAGAGTCCAGGATATACAGTAATGAATTTGATTTTGGATATCTCTCTGTTTGAAACACCAGAAGCGCTGAAAAATAAAACTTCTTTTAGCCTTTATTTCTCGCCGAACAGTCGTGATCCGCACTTCAATTCTTTTTCTGCAGAAGGACTCAGAAGAGTTGGGGGGGGGGTAAGAAATCCCCTTTATTTAAAGGCTTTTTTGCACCTCTGCGCTCTGAAAAGAGGTGGCTGGTAATGGGATTTAGTCGTAATATCCTACCGGCTGGAAACAAGTCACCTTATCCCGCTGGATATGAATTGAAGAAAGGGACACTGTGTACTGGATCCGCTACAATCACAGCAGCTATGCTCAAAGGTTGCATTCCTCTTTCGGTAAAGGTTACAGGAACAACAGGAAATGGGACGGTAGCCTCACGACCCATGATAACAACCAATCTCGGCAGCGTGCAAATTTATAACGTTGGATATTCTGGCAGTGGAATGTATTCGGGTCCGGTAAACGGTGTTTACGACCTTGAGATGATGTTTGAAGATTTTTTAAATATTACCCAAGTAAGCTTCGATGATAATCTGTATGGGTTGTATAACAGGTCAATAACGGTTGTTAAGTGGTTGGAGCCGAAGGGCGGTGCAAATAATGCCTAATTTCAGTCGTAACATTATTGCTACCGCTAGTTTTAAGCAGCTGATCACCAAGATTAAGCCAACCCGTGTAGCAGCTACTTTTAGCTCAACCGGCAGCACTGTTGGAGGAGGCACGCGTACGTTTTTATCTCCGGAGTTTCCGAAGGCCATACCGATTACTTATGATTTTAGATCACGGATTTACAATGGCGGGGCGACTGCTGGTGATACTCAGACGCTAACAGTTTATTTTCTGATCGGTGATACATGGGTGCAGCAATTTACCCAGAGCCTATATCGCACAAACCGCGATTGTACCATCTCTAAAAGTTTCACAAACCTTGATCCATCGTTTAAGGTTCGGCAGATCAAAGCTGTATTACATTTTGGAGATAACAATTTTGTTCAGCTTGATTGCGGGATAAGTGTCAGGGTCGAAGTATAAAGATTGGAGGGATAACATGGACTACACCTCACCTGCTGACCTCTGCTCATGGGCAGAGCAACAGCTCAGTCGTAAGACCATCTACCAGCTCGGCGGGATTGGACGCTACGACTCATCGGGCCGCCGGGTATTTGATTGCGTGGGCTTAATCAAGTGCTTTTTATGGCACGATTACGGTCCGGGCAATACCAGCTACTACGGCAAGACAGCACCGGATATCAATGCCGATCAGATGTACGCTAGAGCGACGGACAAAGGCTCGATCAGCACGATCCCAGACATCCCAGGGCTGCTGGTCTGGCAGCCGGGTCACATCGGGATCTACATCGGCGGCGGGCAGGTCATCGAGGCGACAGCCAAACGCTGGGGTTCTATCGGTGGCTGCGTCGTCAAGTCACAATTTATCAACAAGTCCGTGGCGATGTACCGCGGCACATGGACACACTGGCTCAGGTGTCCTTTTTTAATTTACGAGGAGGGATCTAAAATGTATTTAAAACCAGGGTATCAGAGTATTGCCTGGCAAGGTCAGACGATCCATGTCTATAAGCGTAGGGATGATCAAGATATCGGCTTGATGTCTGCCGGCGGGGATAAGGTGCTTAAGACTATTGACAAAATCGACGATGATCACATCCATCATTGCAAGGTCAACTGTAGCTACTTTGTCATGTCTGGCTCAGAGCGTGGCACCGTCTGCGGTCGGCACCAGGGCTTTACAGCTGATGGTCGGCCGGATCAGAGCGAGTGGTTGGATGTGGTCGTGACTAAAGATAACAAGCTGATCGCTGGCGATCTGGCTAGTTGGGAATACCCGGGAGATGAGGTCAAGGTAGGTTATAGTCCGGCAGTGATCCTGATGTTGGAGGGTAAGGATGTGACGAGGGTCTCCAGCGGCTCCGGACAGAGCAAGTACAGCACCGCCAATACTCAGACGTTACACATGCGAGACGCTGATGGCGTTGACGTCTTTGCAGTTGTCTCTGGTAAGCTCAACGGCATCGCCTGCCGCCAGTTTGCTAAAGCCTATGGGATGACTTACTGCGCAATGCTGGACAGCGGTGGCAGCTCTCAGATGATTGTGGACGGTACTAAAAAAGTCTATACGGGTCGGGCATTGCCTAATGTGCTGACGTTTTACAAGACCGAGGCACAGGCAGAGCCCGATCCGCAACCAGAGCCAACGCCAGAGCCTGCTGACGGGCTGTCCGTTGTGGTGGACTCTGTGGGCCTGAGGGTACGCAAAACGCTGTCCTTTACCAACGGCAGAGCGTCTGGCGAGATCCTGGCAACGATCCCGATCGGTGGTACTGCAAAGCTGATCCGATTTTTACCTGGGATCAAGCCAGACGGCTACCAGTGGGTAGAGGCGGAGTATAACGGGATCCGTGGGTACTGCCAGTATGACTCGCGTTGTTATTGGATTAAAGAGGAGGACTAAATCAATGCAGGAAATAAAAACCGAAACAGGATCCGTAATCATTGATGGAAATACATCAGATGGATACCACACATTTAACGAACTATATCATCATCGGGCTGTCTTGTTTGCAAGAATCTGTAAAGACCATCCTGAGATTGCGTGGAAGGCTAAAAAACATAGCGACGGGACGATGTTCGATAAAATGTTCATCGTCGGAATTGATACACCGGAGGGGCAATATTCGTATCATTATGATTTAGATCCATATTGGGATATGTTTGATGTTCAAGAACTGCCAACAGCTCCAAAGTGGGATGGTCATGAACCGTCTGATATTATGAGAGTTATGAGTATTTAGAGGAGGAATAAATTATGGAAATCACAGAAATCATCACTCAGTTTTTAATGCCGCTGGTGCTCGCCGGTTGTTATGCGATCGGCGCAGCGCTCAAGTCTACGGAGCATTATCCAGATAAGTACATCCCAGCTACTATGCTGCTCATCGGCGCGGTGCTGGCTCCACTGATCACCGGCAATTGGTCAGCGGAAATCATTATGATCGGCGCGATCTCCGGCTGGGCGTCTACCGGTCTCAATCAGACGATTAAGCAGCTGTCGAGCAAGGAGTAAGCCCCATGACAGAGTGGGGAGTAGTCGGGGTTATCATCGCCGTTGTTGGCTTGTTTTTTACAGTCGGCAAGCCGGTGATCAACCTCAATACCAGTATCACGAAACTAACGGTAACCGTCGATCGGTTACAAAAGGATTATGATGATCTCAAAAAGCGAGCTCATGAGGAGGTCAGCGACCTGGCTGTTAAAAACTCTGACAGTCATCGCCGGATCCACGACAAGCTTGACGATCATGAGCAGCGGATCACAGATCTGGAGCATGGCCTTTAAATAGCAAATACCCCGACTTCTATCAGGAGGCCGGGGCTTTTTATTATGCCTATATATAATAAGGTTAGAAATATCATGCCACAATCGTGCCACGCAACAAAAAAGCCCTTTACTAAGGGCTTAAATCGTCATGGAGCAGATGAGCGGAATTGAACCGCCGTGTCGACCTTGGCAAGGTCGCGTTCTACCATTGAACTACATCTGCGTAAATACTGGAGCGGGTGAGGAGAATCGAACTCCCGTAGCAACCTTGGGAAGGTTGTGTTCTGCCATTGAACTACACCCGCATTCAACTTATTCCCAAGTGCTTACTTATTATAGCATAATTTAAAAAAAATGAAGTCCTGAATTTTAAAAAATCAAAAAAAATTTGTGAAAAGAGGAAAATCTGGATAAAAATTGAAATGTGAGATTATATTCATTTCTCACATAGTAAGGCCGAAAAATAGAAAAAAGGGTCATTTTATGAAAAAAAAACAGAAATTTTCATAAATTTTATAAAAAAAACGGAAAAAAGTAAAAATATTTTGATTTTTCGCAAGGCTTTTTTAAAATTACCGCAATATTAGTAGTGTAAGCGAAAGGAGAGTGTTTATGAAAGAGATATTTCAAGAATACGGAGGATTAATCATCGCGGTAATTCTGGTCGGCCTGTTGATAGCTTACATCACAATGGCTGATACTGGATTTGCGGCGCAGCTGACCAGCGGGATCAGTAAGACCGTTGGGAACTTGCTGGATTTAGGACAGCATTACACACCGTCGATATCGTAACCCACAGAAGGAAAGCGCGGTGCTTTCCTTTCTTTTCACTAAAAAGAAGGAGGAATAACAATGAGCCAATCCGTCAAGATTTATGGGCTGATTTTTCTGGCCTGCGTATGTCTGTTATTATTTCTGGATTTCGACCGCAAGTTGATCATGGAGGATTCGTTATTTGAAAGCGTGCGGACGACGCAGTTATCGGTTATGGACGAATCGCTGAACCGCGGAGATCTGATTGTCAATCATCATCTGACGGTCAATAAAAACAGAGTGATGCGGCTGTGGAATGAGAAAATCGCGGAGAATCACAGCACGTTGTCACAGCTGGAAGTGCGGTTTGTCGATATCCATGAGGATCCGGCGGCGATCGCCGTGTCCGTGCGTGAGTCTGGAAAAGCGGCGATGACCGCAGAAATGGATTCGCAGTATGATAATGTCGTCATTATCGAAAGAAACGAGGGGGCAGAATGAAGAAATTGAAGCTTTCCAGTTCTTTTATTCAGCGGTATCGGCTGCTTCTAACGCTGATACTGACGTTGGTTGTAGGCTTGTGCGGTTATAAGGTGTATGAAACGACGGTGCAGGCAGCCATCGATCCCGTGCTGATTCCCGTTGCGGCACGCTATTTAAAATCCGGTACGGTGATTCAGCGGGAAGATATTCAAATGATCGAAGTTCCGCGGCCGGTTGTGCTGGAAGGGGTTGAAAAAGATCCGGAGTTGCTTCTGGGGCAGGCGGTCGACACCTACAATGCCATTGCGGAAGGATCTCTGTTTTATGAAGCGCTATTGATTCCCAAGGAGGAGCTTCACGATGTTTCTGCTTTTCCGTTGCTGGAAAATGAAGCGGCGGTGACGATTGATGCCGATATCAAGACGTCCTATGCCAATTCCATTTTGCCGGGTCATCAGATTGATTTGTATTTTCAGGGCTATGCGACCCAAGCCGATGAATCTGAAAAACGGGTGTTGTACGGGCAGCTGGTGTCGCAGGCACGGGTGATCGCGGTCCGCGACAGCACGGGAAAGAACATCGACGCACAGTCGGATAAGGCGACCAGCGTCATCGTCGTCGCGCTTGCCTATGAAGATGCGGATCTGGTTCAGCGGGCAAAATTCTTCGGCACGGTGCTGCCGATGGTAACTTATGGTTCGCTGAATCCGGAAAGTCAGGCTGAAGATTTCTATGATATCGCGAAAATGCGCGAGCTGCTTTATCAGAAAACAATCGACGTCAGTCTGGTTAAAGAGGCGCTGGAAGATGAGTGAAACGCGGATATTTGACAAAATTGATTTCGGCGTCCTCAGCGATTTGCTGGTCCAGGAAGATATCCGCGATATCAACTGTCTGAATCACAATGAAATCTGGGTGACTTCCAATCATCATGGACATTATCGCCTGACGGACCGGTCGATTCAGGAAACGGAAATCAATCGCATCGCCAACCAGGTTGCCAACAAGATGGAAAAGGAATTCAACCCCGGCAGTCCTTGTCTGGAAGGGGATATCCATGATGCCGATCTTGATTTACGCGTCAGTGCGATTCATGAGGAGCTTTCCGTCAGCGGCGTGACGTTGGCGCTGCGTAAGGTTTCCCGCGCCAGTATGTTAAGCGAGGATTATTTAGTGGAAAGCGGATTCATCACACGCCCGGCGCTGCAGTTTCTGATTCGCTGCATTCGATACCGCTGCAATATGATCTTTGTCGGTGAAACCGGAAGCGGTAAAACGGAATTCTTAAAATTTCTGGCGACCTATATTCCTGTCGATCAGAGAATCGTGACGATCGAAGATTCGTTGGAATTCAATATTAAGGAAATTCATCCTGAAGCTTCGTGCAGTGCGTTCCGGGTGCGTCCGGGATTTGATTATTCGGCGATCATCGCGATGGCGCTGCGTCAGAACGTGAACTGGATTCTGCTTCAGGAAGCCCGCGGAAAAGAAGTTGATGATTTGCTGGATGCGATGTCGACCGGACATACCGTGCTGACGACCATGCATACCCGCGGTGCCGATACCGTCACGACCCGGATTAAGCAGATGATGAAAAACGACGCGGAGTCGATGAGCTCGCTTGAGATGCGCGTTTACTCTCTGGTCGATCTGGTAGTACATCTGAAAAAAGAAACCGGGAAACAGGGTATTGTCCGCAGTGTCGATGAAATTATCGAATATCTCTACGATCCGAAAAGCCGTCAATGTACGCAGCATGTTCTGTATCGGGCCCGCACCGGACGGCTGAACCGCTGTTCGCCAGAGCTGCAGCGCCGGTTAGGCATGACGGAAACCAAGGAGAAGAAATCATGCGCGGAATGAAAATCTTGTTTCTGGTGCTGGGCTTTTGTTACAGCGCCGTCGTGTTCAAACTGGATCGAAGTGACGGACAACGGTTTCTAGAAACCCGAGCCATGCGGAAACTGAAAGAAATCTCATATTTTGGATTGATTCGCAGAATTGAAATTCTGGGCGGACATTATCCTGCCGGTCAGTATGCAAGCCAGGCGGCGATTTTGGGAACACTCTGCGGTTTATTGTGTTATGCAACGACCGAGCATTGGTTTTATTCAGCCGTCATCGCCTCCCTGGCGGTCTTCTTTCTGCCCTCCTTTTTCTATATGAATCTGAAACGCTTGGCTCAGGAGAAAGAAGAAAAGGAAATGCTGACGTATGTATCGACGGCGATTCTTTACATTCGGGAAGATAAAAACAGTCTGCGGATTTTGAAAGACTGCGCGGCGCTGGTGGAGGCTCCGCTGAAGAAAGATCTTGAGCTTTGCGTGGGGCAGATTGAAGCCAATTCCGATTTTGCTCAGGCACTGGATGATTTAGAAAAGAAATACGAATATTCGCAGGTCCGTAATCTTCATTTGTTATTGAAAGGTAAAAAAATCGAAGGCGGACGCAACGAACAGCTTGTGGATTATCTGTTTGACAATACGGAGAAGAGTGAACTGCTGATCAACGATTACCGGCAGAAGAAGGCTGCCGGCCGTTCGGTATTTTACTTTATGATGATTTTAAACCTGCTGGCAGCGCTCGTAATGAAAAAAATGTTCCATTCTTCCATGTATGTTAATCTGACGACGGAGACATTCCGCTTCTGTATCTTTCTGTTTTATTTGCTGAACGCGGCGACGCTGTTCCTGTATGAATCCTGGTGCAGCCGCAACGACAAGCTGGAATAGAGGTGAATTTATGGGATTGATGTTAGCGCTGATGCAGCTGAGTGCATTGAGCTTATGGGGAATGTGGTGCTATCAGGCGGGCCCGTTTGTTTCAGAAACGGCGGCGCTGTTAGACCGCTGGATGGAATCAGATTACGCGTTTTACTGTGAAAAAACGGGGAAGGGATCACCGCGAGAGCGCATGCTTAAACGAATTCTCTACGCCTTCACCGCCGGCCTGGTTATTCTGGCGATAAAGAAAGGAACGCTGGATATGTTTTCGCTGGTCAGCGCGGTCTTGACGTCTGCCGCAGTTTATCTTGGCGATCGGCTTCGTTTGAAGATGATTTATATCCAGCTGCTGAGTCAGGCTAAAAAAGAATTTCCCTACTATCTGAATCATCTTGCGATTTTGATTCAAAACAATCCGGTTCCCAATGCGATTGAGAAGTCGATCCGGCAAGCACCGGCAATTTTTCAGGAAGACCTGCGGGTTTTAGCGCATGAAATTCATACGCAGGGCTCAGATCTGCGGCCTTATTTGAAGTTTGCTCAGCGTTTTTCGCAAATCGACGATATCGGGAGGATTATGCGGACGTTGTTCAGCTTGTCGATCACTTCGGAAAACCGTGAGCTGATCTTAACAGCGTTTTCTAAAATTGCGAATGAAAAGATTCAGGGCGCCCGCCGGATCGAGCTGCAGCGCCGGATTGAAAAACAAAATATGATTCCCTACGTTTTGTTTCTATGGCTTGGCTTTGTAATTTTGAATATGATTGCTTCAATCCGTTTTTTCTGAAAAAAGGAGGAGAAGAATGGGTAAGGGTGTAGAAATTTTCGGCGGCTTATTTGTGTTTACCTTCTGTGTGCTGCTGATCCCGCAGATGCTGGCCTTCGCGGTCGGTTATAAAACGATCAATGAACTGACAAGCTCGCTGGTGGAAATCATCGAAGTTCACGATGGGCTGACGGAGCCAGCCAGACAGGAAATTGAAGCCTGGAAACAACGAGCTCCGGAAGTGACGGTAGAAACAGAAAGACAGCTTCAGGATCAGCGGTGTACCTATAAGGTGACGGGAAAGCTGCAGATTGAAATTGCGTTGATCGGCTTGAAAACCGAACTGAAGGCTTCGAAAACAACGAAGCGGGTGATCTATTGAAAACGCGGAGAAGTTTAATTTTGTTGATTCTATTCAACCTGATTTTGAGCATGACCGCGATCCGGGCGGATTGTACGGTAATGTTGTTTTATTCAGTCAAGGAATGGGTCGGTCATCAGGATTTTTGGGATAGCGAATTCACTGCTGATCAGCAGATGATGATCAATTCCCAGCAGATCACGGCGCAGTTTAACGCGTTGGGGACTTTTTCTTATCCGAAGCGTACAAGCTGGGAAGTGCTGGCGGGTTTAAAAACACTTACCGTCAGCGGAAATGAAAATCCGGACGATCCTAATTTTATCTCTGCACATTTTGGCAAACCGATAAAAATCAGGAACTTACAGCTTGAGGCTCAGGGCTGGAACGGGGCAGGGGAAGTGCTTGAGAAGTCGGTTTGGATCAACGCTGAAATGAACTGGGTAGACGGCCGGGCGGAGCTGACGGCCGGGGAAAAGGTGCTGAGTACAAAAGAGAAGCGGATTACTTTACAACTGGATGATCGTGAAGTAAGCAATCTTTATGTGGTTTTTGAGGAAAGCGGCCCCCAGTGTCACTATGAATTAAGCTATTTTCAAATCCCGGATTACGCAGTGAAGGAGCATGTGCGCTGGACACCGGAAAAAATTGAGGATACGGATATCCGGCAGGTTACGGTTTGTCTGGATGGGGGAACCTACGATCCTGACGGTACGCAGGGCGTATGGAAAAAGGAAAGTGCCGGCGTGTTCACGCCGTCGACTTCGCTGTTTGTTCAGCAGGAAGCGGAAATTCAGAATCAATCTGATTTCTATGATTACGGCCGCGGCGGATCGATCCCGGCGTATGCGAATCCAGAGGTGATTAAAGGTCTGGACAGCTATTCCAATCAAATCAGCGGCTGGTACACGGAGGAACAAGGCGGCGGTTTCCGATACCGCTATTATTCTTATGGGTCGAAAGGAAAAGCCTGGCCCTGGATTGAGACCAGTCCTGGCTGGGGTGTGCAGTACACAGCGAATCCAATTTACTGGTCTCAACAGAGAAATCTGCCGAATCAGATCTGGTCGAGCGAGGATGCCGGCTGGTGTCAGCATACAACAGGCAGCCGCAGTACGCCTTGTTATAAGTATGAAGGACATAGCTCCAATTCGCGCTTGAATTCATACGATGTCACTGTCGTCACCTATAAAAATCTGTACGATCCGCAAGAGCATTGGATCACGGAGACCGGATATACGCTGCTGAACACCGTAACGGGTCAGCGCGATGATTTGGGGCAATCCGACGGATCTCCGTTTATTTATTCGCTGGACCAGTCCGGACTGTGGCAGATCGAAGCGCGGCTGCAAGATGAAGCGGGGAATACGGCGGCTGTGACCTCGGAGATCTTTTTCATTGACAATACGCCGCCGACTGCTTCTTTTGATCCGCAAGGCGGGGAAAACTGGCTGAATCAGCCGGCTTCGGTCAAAGTTACCGCATTTGACGAACACTCCGGTGTAAAACGCTGGCGCTGGGCTTTATCCCTCGACGGCGGTCTGCATTATGGCCGCTACAGCGAGTGGCTGCCGGCGCAGTCAACCGTGCTGACGTTGGATCAGAACGGCTTGAACAGGATCAAAGTGGAAACAGAAGACCAGGCAGGCAACCGCGGCATAACGCTTTCTGATCTGTACAAAATTGATCGTCTGCCGCCGCAGAGCGAACGCAGCTGGATTGAAGACGAGTCGGGAAAAATTCTGGCCGAGGACGGGCAGGTATTTACGAATTGGGTTAATGGAGAGGCTCGGCTGAGCGTCCATACAGGCCAAGTTAAAGATCAGCCGGCTGTATTTAACAGCGGCGTTGATTCTGTAACAGCGGATGCACCGCAAGGTGAAATGACCTTGAATGAACAGGATGGAGTCTGGTCGGCGCCCCTGATCAACGATAAGGAAGGCCGGCAGACGTTGACGCTGACGGCCTGCGATCACGCGCAAAACTGCGCTGCTCTGGCGACATTGGAGTGGCGCGCTGATCGGCATGGCCCGCTCATCAGCTGGACATGTACGCCGGAAGACTGGACGAATACAGAGGTTTTAGTTCAGGTCCGGGCTGAGGATGAATTGAGCGGGGTTAAGAATGTAACGACTCCGCAAAAACAGGTGGAAGGCGCTGCCGCGCAGTTTACGGTCAGTGAGAATGGAAATTATTCCGTTTTGTCACAAGACCATGCGGGAAATATCTCGACGGTTGACATCCCGGTCGGCAATATTGATAAGCAGCCGCCATGGGCAGTCTTTGATCCCTCGGAAGGGGAAACTGACGAAAGGGCCATCACTGTATGGATTACGCCGCAGGACGATTTAAGCGGGATAAAGCGCTGGCGTTATCGAGTTACCTATGACGAAGGCCAGTCCTTCATTAAAACATCCGCCTGGTTTGATCATGACAGTCCGCAGGCAATTGAACTGACGATGGCGGGAAAATGCCAGATTGTCGTTGAGACCCTCGACCGTGCAGGCAATGAAGGAACGTCCATCTCCGGCTATTACCAACTCAACGAAGGCGATGCGGCTGCCGGTCAGCTGTTAGCGCCCGCGGCCCATCCTGGCGAAACAGAATACGCATCGCTTCGCGCGGTGTGCGAGGGCTGCAATCCGCAAAAGCAACAGACGGTCACTGTCTGGCTGCAGGATGAGGTTATTCTTGAACAAACACTGCCGGCATTGCCGGAACAAACAGTTAGAATTCCATTTGAACTGAATTCACAGACGGGCATTCTGCGCGCCAGGGTTGATTACGAACTGGACAACGATCCTGACAATAACGAATTATGTCTGGAAATTGGCACGATCTCTCGGCAATTTCAGCAAACAACGGAAGAACAGCTGGAATTTAACGGCGCGGTCATGTTCGCGGTCAGTCAGGGTGAAGAACAGAGAAGCTATCAGGAAATGCTGACATTGGTCAGCCCAAAAACGGATCACACGTATTTTGCGGGAGAAGGAATTGAAGCCGGTATTCAATATCATTATGTTAACGAATGCGCCGCCGTTATTAACTGGGCATGCAAACCGGATACAGCGCTGATCAACGTAGAGGCAAAAGCGATTTTTAATCAGGGGGCGCTGCCGGTGCGGGAAAAATACGCGGCGGGCGGGAATTACGAAATTCCGCTGCAAAGACAGGGCGACAGTCTGATTTTGCCGATGATGTGGGCAAGCCAATATGAAGGCCTGATTAACGATGAACCTGTTTTTGATAAGCTGGATGAAGACGATCAAATCCTGGAAGCCGGACATCGATGGTATACGGATCCTCTGAAAGAACCTGGAGAATTGCTTTATACGCTCCAGGGTGAAAAAGCGGGAATAAATGAATTTTCGTTTAAAATCCTGCGAGCCGCCCTCATTGATTGTCGTTTGAAAGATCAGTACCGGATTAAATTTGCGGACCCGCAAGACCCGCAGACTTTCGATACTCCGCTATGGCGGCCGTATCTTGACTGGTTTGCGCAGCTGACGGGTAAATCTGCGCTGGCGATTAAAAATCTGGAAGGCGGGGCGGACGAATAATCGCAGCGGTAAAGTTTTGGTAAGACAGAGCTTCGTTGCAGTCAAAACAAATTAAAAGCGAGCCCAGCTCGCTTTTAATAGCGTTTAATAATCTTAATCGTTACGGAACATTTCCGATAGGAACCAGTTTCATCATTGCATCCGGTCGGCTGTGTCCGTTCAATACACTCTTTGTGTTTTTGAAAAATAACGGTTCGCGGACGGCAGGCAGGATCGCAATCATCCGGGCAGTTGTCTTCATTGCAGTCACAGTCACACTCGCAGTCGCAGTCATTATCGCAATCACAATCTAAATCACAGTCACAATTGCAATCACAATCACAGCTGCAATCGCAATCGCAGTCACATCCGCTGCCGCCGGTTTCGCCGCCAGTTTCACCGCCGGTACAGCCTGTATCACATCCGCATCCGCAGTTATTTCCTCCGCAACCACAGCCTTGATTTCCGCCGCAGTTGCCATTGTCGCAGCGGCAGCCGTCGTCGCAGTCATCTTCGCAGCAATGATATACGACTTCATTCTCTGCCTGGATCTGGTCTTCAGGCGTGTCCCAGCCGTCGTCGTCAAACAAAATTCGCGGCTGTACTCTTTCCTTTCGCTGGTGTACCTTGATGTTAAGTTGTTCCATAGGCTAATCCTCCCTTGTTCAGTATCAGTGTATTCCAGCTTCGACAAGACGTTCCGAAATAATCACGCGGGCGGACAAGAGAATCAAGCGGTCAGCGGATTTCAGTGATGCAAGGGGATGGATCGGAAACAAGTTTCGCAGCATTTCAGGTTGGCGTATAGCAAGCATATCCGATTTCACAGGTTAACGAAAAGGATTTTAACCTTATCGTAAAGCTGACCAATTGATAGATCATCACCGCGGCGTCGGCGCAGTCATCTTTGTTCCGATTTCGTTAATTCATGAGTCGCCGGTTGGCGGTGATCACTTTGTCAATACAAAGGAGACTGAAAAGGATTGCGGTCATTCCTGATAAACCATGCCGACCCGGAAGAAGGGGCGATCAGGCATTGTCAACTTCCAAAAGATATTCATGATGCCGGCTGGCTCTTCCTGTTTTTTTGTTTGCGGCTATCCGGCTTTCTTTCCAACTGAAAGCTCACTGGGAACGCGAACAGTTTTAAGACCTCAAAAATTTTTGAAAAGCAACTTAGAAACAGAATCCAGCCGGATTTACTATCGCAAAGCACATCCGACTTCGAGACTGGTCTGTAAGGATCCGATGTTTTTTTTATTTGCTTTCATATCTCGAAAATGAAAAATTTACAATTTATGAAAAAGTTTTATTTTTTGCTTGACAACCCCCACTCTGCGCTGTAAACTGGGATTAATCAAAATCGATGAACAGAAGAGTAATCATGAAAGCGGTCGAAAGCGAGCGAACGAGGGTGTAAGGTTCGCGGCCAAGGCATGATGAAGCGCATCTGGGAGATGGAATTCTGAACAAAATAGGAATTCACGTGTTTCCGCGTTAAGGATTGAGGGGGTTGGCATTAACTGTCAGCAACTAGAATGGTACCGCGATCAATCGTTTCTAGAATGTTAGAAACGATTTTTTTATTACTGCGGACTTAGTCTATTGCGGCTGTTATCGGCATACCCTACGCCTGCGGAGTTTCATCTCCGCGGTCAAACAAGTAAAGGAAGGGAAAGAAAATGAAGAAGCTAGGAATGATTCTCTGCGCGGCAATGCTCATGCTGGTCAGCGCATGCTCCAGCGGCAATGGAGGCGGTTCAGCTGCAACGACAACCGGAACGGATCCGGAAAATCTGAAAGTCGCGATCGGCGGACAGATTACAACCTTAGATCCAGGGTTAAGCACAGAAACCGTCAACAACTATGTTTTGCGGCATACCACAGCCGGTCTGTTCCGTCAGGATGAGGAAAACAACATTGTCAACGATCTGTGCGAAAGCTACACCGTTTCTGACGACGGCCTGACCTACACCTTTAAATTAAAAGAAGGTGTTATCTGGAGCGATGATCAGCCGCTGTCGTCTAAAGATTTTGAATATGCGATTCTGCGAAATTTGACTTACGGCGCGGAAAATTCATGGGCTGTTTACTACCCAAGCTCTTATTTGAAAGGCGCGGAAGAAATTCTGGCTGACGACACATTTGATCCGGAAAACGACACGATTGAGGGAATTGAAACACCGGATGATCAGACTCTGGTTCTGAATTTGAAGAAACCTTGCGCCTGGTTCCCGCAGATGCTGACCAACAACGTCTGGAAGCCGCTGCGCGCTGATTTCGCTACGCAGCATGATTCCTTGTGGGCGCTGAAACCGGGCTATCCGTCAGTGGGCGCTTATGTATTGAAAGAATGCAATGAAAATGAAAAAGCAATCGTTGTGAAAAATGATAAATATTATGACGCGGATTCCGTTACGATGCCGCAGATTACATTCTTGGTCATGAGCGATACAGATGCCCAGGCTCTGGCGTTTAAGAACAACGAAATTGATATTGCGCTGTCGATCACTCCGACATTAGCTGAAACTTATTCCAATCCGGGTGAAATCTGGAATAAACCGGATGTTTCCAACTACTTCCTGGCCATCAATTCCGGTTCCACAGGTCCGGAAACAATGCAGAATGTCGATGTCCGCCGCGCGTTAGCTCTGGCTATTGATAAGGATGCGCTGGTCACCGCGGTAGGCAGTTCCGAATATTACAAGGTTCTTAACGGCTACATCCCGGAAGGCTTAGCCGGAGCAGAAGGCGACTTCCGTTTGGAGGAAGACGCAAAGGAAAAATATTTGGAATATGATCCGGAAGAAGCGAAAGCCCTGTTGGCCAAAGCAGGATATGATGAAAGCAATCCGCTGAAGCTGACTTACAAATATTCGCAGACCCAGCTGCATGCCGATGTTGCGCAGATTCTGCAGCAGATGTGGCAAAATGTAGGCATTGACTGCGAACTGACCGTGGTTGAATCCGGCGTCTTCTATGATCAGATCGATAACGGCGACTTCGAAATCTGCCGCTATGGCTACAGTGCGGGCGATGATCCGTCACAGTATCTGAGCTTATGGACAACCGGCCAGCAGGTTGTTGCCGCGGTGGACGATCCAGCTTATGATAAGATGGTCGATGAAGCGGGATATCTGGTTGATCACACAGAATACATGAACGCGCTGCACGCGGCTGAACGGTATCTGGTTCAGGAAATGGTCTATGTTATTCCGCTGTTCAATTACAATACGCCATGTTTGTTAAAAACCAATGTCAAGGGTGTCCAGATGTGGGGACTGAACCCGTTCTTCGGCAGCGTTACTGTCGAGGCTGCGGCTGAGTAATCCGAAACGAAGCAAGGATGGATAACACCATCCTTCTTCTTTTTTACAAAGGCTCAAAGTCTAGTTGCAATTAAAACCTGACTTGCGGATGACCCTGCCAAATTCAGATCGGCAATGGGTTTGCAAAGTTTTCCGGCAGGGAAGGCAGTGCTAAAACTCAGTGTTAAATTAGAGGATTAAATAGAAGGAATATTCAAATCATACAGAAGCTCATGAAAATATTTTCATGAAAAATAAAATAATATTTCATGAAAGTGTTGACAATTATTCTCATGGGTGTAAAATTAAGAACAATCCAGAAAGAGAATGGGGGATTCTATATGAAAAAGTGGATAGCCTTAGTTTGTTCCTGTATGCTTCTATTTGCGGGCTGCAGTACAAAAGAAGAAGGAACGGCTGGTTCCGGCCAGACGTCGACACAGGATCCGGTAAAAACAAATGAACTGACCGTCGCGGTCGGGGCACAGTTTACGACCTTGGATCCGGCGTTAAATTCCGAAATCATCAACGGGTATGTTATGCAGCATACTTACGGCACTTTGTTTACTAAGGATGAGGATAACAATCTGATTCCGGATCTGGCGGAAAGCTGTGAAATCAGCGACGACGGCCTGACTTATACCGTTAAATTAAAAGAGGGAATCCAGTGGAGCGACGGTGTTCCGTTAACGGCGGAGCATTTCCGTTATGGAATTGTCCGTGCGCTGACCTATGGCGCTGAAAACGCATGGTCGATTTACAATCTGGTCACGTATCTGGACGGCGCCGCCGCTTATGAAAGCGACGATACCCAGGACGCGGAAAGTCTGCAGATTCCGGGGGTTCAGGCGGTTGATGACACGACGCTTGTATTCCAGCTGACCAAACCCTGTGCTTTCTTTAAAGCCTTGATGAATTCCTACGCTTTCATGCCAGTCCGCGCTGATTTCGCGCCGCAGCATGATTCCACCTGGTCGTTCGCTCCAGGCTATCCGAGCGTCGGTCCTTATATTTTAGAAGAATGCAATGAAAACGATAAGATTATCGTCACCAAGAATGAAAACTATTACCGCGCTGACGAAATCACACTGGATAAGATTACCTTCCAGGTTATGACGGATATGGATGCTCAGGCGCTGGCGTTTAAAAATAACGATATCGACATTGCGCTGCGTGTGAATTCCTCTTTGCCGCTGACTTATGAAAACAAAGAAGAATTGTGGAAGGTTGAAAGTCCGTCCAACTATTTCTTAGTCATCAACAGCGGGCCGACAGGTCCGGAGTGGATGCAGGATGTGCGCGTTCGCCGTGCGCTGGCCTTGGCGATCGATAAAGAAGCGATGGTTACCGCGGTTGGCGATCCTTCTTATTATGTACCGTTAAACGGATATGTGCCGAATGGCTTGAAAGGCGCAGAAAAGGATTTCCGGACGGAAAGCGATGAAAAAGAGAAGTTCCTGGAATATGATCCGGAAGAAGCGAAGAACCTGTTAAAAGAAGCAGGCTACG
The DNA here is from genome assembly GCF_003459085.1 of Holdemania filiformis. NCBI lineage: Bacteria > Bacillati > Bacillota > Erysipelotrichia > Erysipelotrichales > Erysipelotrichaceae > Holdemania > Holdemania filiformis. The sequence goes on from NZ_QRUP01000004.1 coordinate 71,539, forward strand.
ATGAATCGAATCCGTTAAAGATCACGTATAAGTATTCTCAGACGACGCTGCACGCGGACGTGGCGGCAGTGCTGCAGGGAATGTGGAAAGCGATCGGCGTCGACTGCGAACTGGAAGTTGTCGAATCCGGCGTTTATTACAATCAGATCTTCAACGGCGACTTTGAAATTGCCCGTTACGGTTACACATCCAGCGATGATCCATCTCAGTTCTTAACGTTGTGGACAACAACCCAGCAGCAGACGCCGGCGGTCGATGATCCGGAATATGACAAGATGATGGATGCCGCGACCTATATTGTCGATTATACAGAATACATGGAAGCGCTCCATAACATTGAACATTATCTGGTTCAGGATCAGGTTTACCTCATTCCGCTGTTTAACTATGGCGATCCAATGTTAAAGAAAACCTATGTTAAAAATACGACACATGTCGGGGCGACGCCATTCTACGGCTACTGCACGATCGAAAAGTAATGACTCTTCAGAGGTCTGGCTGTCCAGACCTCTTCCCCTGTGGGGGAAGAAAACAAAGGAAAGAAAAGAATGGAAAATGTTTCAGAAAACAATATGAAACAAATTGACAAGTGACTTAAAAGAAGATAGAATAAAACTATTACAAAAACTTTGGATTCAATCTGTCCGGTCATGCTTGAATCGACAGTTTTTGCAGGAAAGGGGGCTTTTTTATGTTTAAGTATGTATTAAAACGAATCGGCGTTGGAATTCTAACGTTATTTATTCTGGCGACCGTGACCTTTTTTTTGATGAAGATTATACCAGGTTCGCCATTTGCCGGTGAAAACACAAAAATTCCGGCTTCTGTTCAGGAAAAACTGATGGCGAAGTACAACCTGGACAAACCGGTGCTGGAACAATATGTGATTTATATGAAAAGCGCGGTTCAGGGAGATTTCGGCGTTTCGACCTTCCGTAAAGGCCGCAGTGTTAACGAGATCATCGCGATTGGCATGCCGGTAACGGCGAAGCTGGGCTTTGTTTCGTTTGTCATTGCGATGGTCGTGGGAATCACGCTGGGTACCGTCGCAGCGTTTACCAAACATAAGTGGGTTGATAACCTGGTCATTGCCATCGCGACGGCCGGTGTCAGTATTCCAGGCTTTTTGCTGGCGCTCCTCTTAATGATTGTGTTTGGCGTCTGGCTGCACATGTTCCCGATTGTGGGATTATCGAGCTGGAAGCATTATGTGCTGCCGGCAGTTTCCCTGGCGCTCTCACCGATCGCGATGATCGCGCGTCTGACCCGTTCCAGCATGATGGAAGTTATGCGTCAGGATTATATGGTCTTAGCCCGCTCCAAGGGATCTTCACAGCTGAAGGTCATCATCAAGCACGGTCTGAAAAATGCGATGATTCCAGTGATTACCTACGCCGGACCGCTGATCGCCACGCTGATGACAGGTTCATTCGTCATTGAAAGTCTGTTCTCGGTTCCGGGTATCGGCGCGGAATATGTTACGAGTATTTCCAACCGTGACTATACGATGATTATGGGGCTGACGATTTTCTTCGGGGCCTTCATCATCATCGCCAACATCATCACCGATATTTTAAACGCTGTCGTTGATCCGCGGATCAAGCTGGACAGCTAGAAGGGAGCTAGCGATGGAAGAAAAAGAACTGATGCTGGATGACAGCATGTTTGAGCCGCTGGACAGCAGCGAGAAAAACAACGAGTTTATCGCCGTTGAAAGCAAAACCTATCTTCAGGATGCCTGGCGGCGTTTTAAAAAGAATAAGCTGGCTCTGTTCGGATTGATCTTTTTGATCTTAATCACGCTGGCGGCGATCATCATTCCGATGGTTTCCCCCTTCACTTACGACGGCCAGGATCTGGCCAACCGCAACGCTCTGCCGAACATGGTGCATCTGATGGGCACGGACAAGCTGGGCCGTGATATCATGGTGCGCGTCATGTACGGCGCACGGATTTCCCTCACGATTGGTTTTGTCGCCGCGTTTTTGAATCTGATTATCGGCGTTATTTACGGCGGGATCAGCGGTTTTGTCGGCGGCAAGGTCGATATGATTATGATGCGGATTGTCGACTGCATCTATGCGATTCCGTCAATGCTGTATGTCATCCTGATCATGATGATTTTCGGTTCGAATATGTTTTCGGTTTTGCTGGGCATTTCCATTTCCTCCTGGGTCGGTATGGCCCGGCAGGTTCGCTCGCAGATCCAGACGCTGAAGCAGCAGGAATTTTCCATGGCGGCGTTTGTTATCGGCGCCAGTAAGAAGCGGATTCTGTTTAAACATCTGATCATCAACTGTATGGGACCAATCATTGTTTCCGCCACGCTGATGGTGCCGAACGCGATCTTTACCGAATCGTTTCTGAGCTTTATCGGTATCGGCATCAGCGCGCCGCAGGCCAGCTGGGGCACTTTGGCTTCGGAAGCCCGCGGATTGGTTCAGAGCTATCCGGTCCAGATTATCTGGCCGGTCGCCGCGATCTGTCTGACGATGCTGTCGCTGAACTTCATCGGCGACGGCTTCGGCGAAGCGCTGGATCCGAAGAAGAGATAAGGAGGAGAACACCATGAATGAACTGTTAAAAGTTGATCATCTGACTGTGGATTTCTCCACCGATCAGGGCACCGTTCACGCGGTCCGCGACGTCTCGTTCTGCGTTTATCCGCAGGAGGTGCTCGGTATCGTCGGCGAATCCGGTTCCGGCAAGAGCCAGACGATGTATTCCGTCATGGGCTTACTTGCGGATAACGGTAAGATCACCGCGGAGGATATTTTGTTTGACGGCAAGAAAATCCATGAATCCGCGTTTAAGAATCATACGGAATATGAAAAGACGATGCAGCATATCCGCGGCAACGACATGGCGATGATTTTCCAGGATCCGATGACGTTTTTGAATCCGGTTCTGAAAATCGGGACGCAGCTGATCGAACCGCTGCAGAATCATACGAAGATGTCGAAGAAAGAATGCGAACAAAAGGCGATCGATCTGATGCGCCAGGTCGGCATTCCGTCTCCGGAAAAGCGGATGAACCAATATCCTTACGAGTTTTCCGGCGGCATGCGGCAGCGAATTATCATCGCAATGGCGCTGGCCTGCAATCCGAAGCTGATCATTGCGGACGAACCGACAACCGCATTGGACGTAACGATCCAGGCGCAGGTGCTGGAACTGATCCAGGATATGAAGGAGAAGCTCGGTTCCTCCGTTATCATGATTACCCACGATCTGGGCGTCGTGGCCAGTCTGTGCAACCGGATTGCGATTATGTATGGCGGCAAGATTGTTGAAATCGGCACGGACAAAGAAATTTTCTATGAACCGAAGCATCCCTATACTCAGGGGCTGCTGAACTGTATCAACAACCCGGAGGATGATGACAAAGACCTTCAGCCGATCCCGGGCTCACCGCCGGATTTATTAAATCCGCCGAAGGGCTGCCCCTTTGTCGACCGCTGTGAAAAGGCCATGCGGATCTGTAAGGAACAGATGCCTTCCGCTACCGCTTTTTCCAAAACACATGAATGTGCCTGCTGGCTTAACGAGTTGAAGAAAAGGGAGGGTAAAAAATGAACAGCGAAGTCATTTTAAAAGTTACCGACCTGAAGACTCATTTCGACGTCACCAAGGGCATGTTTGCGAAAAAGCAGATCGTAAAAGCGGTCGATGGCGTCAGCTTTGAAATTCATAAAGGTGAAACCTTCGGATTAGTCGGCGAATCCGGCTGTGGAAAATCCACACTCGGACGCACCATCGTTAAATTATACGAGCCGACAGCCGGAACGATCGAATACAAAGGTCAGGACATCACCAAACTGAAAGGCAAAGAATTAAAAGAATTCCGGAAATCAGTTCAGATGATTTTCCAGGATCCTTACGCATCGCTGAATCCGCGGATGACAGTTGGCGAAATCATCCGGGAACCGATGGATATCCACAACATTTACAACAGTTCAAAAGAACGCGAAGACCGGGTCGTGGAATTGTTGAAAATCGTTGGATTGAAACCAGATCATATCCGCCGTTATCCGCATGAATTCTCCGGCGGTCAGCGGCAGCGAATTTCGATTGCCAGAACGCTGGCATTGAATCCGGATTTCATTATCTGTGACGAACCGATTTCCGCGCTGGACGTTTCCATTCAGGCACAGATTATTAACCTGTTGAAGAACATCCAGAAGGAATTGGGTATTTCCTATTTGTTCGTAGCTCACGATCTGAGCATGGTCAAACATATTTCTGATCGGATCGGCGTCATGTATCTGGGCAATATGGTGGAGATCGGCGAAAGCAGCGATCTGTATCACAACCCGATGCATCCTTACACCAAAGCGCTGTTATCGGCTGTTCCAATTCCAGATCCGGAAATTGGCAAGTCCAAGAAGCGGATCGTCCTGCAGGGCGAGCTGCCGAGTCCGCTGGATCCGCCGTCAGGCTGTGCTTTCCGCACCCGCTGTCCGTATGCGACCGAGGAATGTGCCAAAGCCAAACCGCAGCCTTCGATCATCAACGGCCGTCAGGTTTCCTGCTTCCAGTTTCAGGCGGGATTGAAAAGATAAGTTTTACGACACGGGATTTCCTAGGAAGTTCCGTGTTTTTTAATTTTTACAAATAAATGAAGTTGATAGGCAAAAGCCATAAAAAAGATTACAATGAAAGCATAGAGGCCGGTTGAAAGGGATAATTTATGTTTAAAGACGACATGGATGAAATTAAACGCATATTGAAAGAAGGTTTGCTTCGTAACAACGGAAAGTATATTCTGCTCGCGATGACCGCTCTTTTCCTTTTCCTGTACAATCAAAAACAGGAAAGAATCACGCCGCAGCTGCTCTCGATGGAAGTCTTTGGATGTAAGAATTACATCGTATCCAGGAAAGAGGCTGATCAAGATCCCAAAGGAAGGCAGACCTATCGGATTGGAATGTCATGTCAAGAAGCTGAAAAAACAAGTCTGGTTGCAGACGCTGTTTTATGGGTCGCCGAAGATGAAAAATGGCTCCAAAATCAGATGTTAACAGAATTCAAAACGGCAGCGGAATGGGATAAAGAAAGTCAAAGTGCCTGTGATCAGGGATGTTTGCGCTTGCCTGATTCGGTGGATACAGCCACATTGGATTCCATAACAAATTCACCGGAGAATCTGGAACAGATGCAGAATGGCTCGGCTGCGGAATTGAACGCTTTCCAGTTTCCTGGTTTAGAAAGATCCTTTTTCTTTATCAGACAAAATGAACGCGTTATGGCTGTGCAGTTAAGTCAACAAATGCAATTAACAGAAGAAGAAATCGAGGCCTTGCTTAGCTTATTCACCGCAGATCTATCGTTTATTCAAGAATATTAAAAACATAGGACTTTCTTTTTCCCGCACAAGCGGCGGAGAAATGAAATAAAGAAAGGATGGAAAGTCAATGGAAAAACAAGCCTGGATTCAACATCTGAAAAGTCTGGAGAAAAACGCGATCATCGCCGCTACCGGCCGCGCCGCTCACCCCTGTGCGCAGCTGCATTCCAAGATCGGCGGAATCCCGGATTTGCCGCCGGATTTTGTCTGGCCGTATTTTGAGAATGCTCGCGGATGGGAATCTTCCACACCTCACCCGCTGTCATTCATCGCACAGATTCTGTTAGAGGACCTGATTCCGTATGATTTGGATCATCTTTTGCCAACGAGCGGAATTCTCTATTTCTTTTTCGATTTAGTAGAATATGAAGAAAACGAACAATGGGACCGTAACGTATTTTACTATGACGGCGATTTAACGCTGCTTAAGCCGCGCCCGCTGCCGGAAGAATTAACAGGGGAAGAACGGATTCCGGAATTCAACATGACTTATCACACGCTGATCGATCACCCGGGCAATCAAGAATACAGACAGTTTTATGATGTGGAAAAGAAATACGAGGAATGGGACGAACGTTATGAGGAGGACGCGGCGCTGGCTGGGTATCCGCCTCGCTCCGATTATGATGATCGCGTTTTCAAATTTCTGGGCTACGGGGATATCATTCAGAATGAGGTGTTGAGCTCAGCTGTTTTTATGCATAAGTCACTGAGTCCCGATGAGGAAGAAACACAGCCTCAGGATTGGATTAACTTATTCCAGACAGGCTTTCTGCTCAGCTCCGATTATGAACAATATTGGCTGGACGCCGGCAGTCTGTATTTCTATATCCGCAAGCAGGACTTAGCCCAGCGGAACTTCCATCATGTCTGTGCGTTTCATGAGTGCGGGTAATGGGAGTCGGCTGTCCCATATAAAATAGAAACAAGGTTACAAAACGACTGGAAGGCACCGGTCGTTTTTCTTATAGTAGGAAAGTGAATCTCGAGCTTAAATCTGACCCGCTCATGGGAAAAAATATGCGTCCATATCCTGTCCTGAAAGCGGCGCGGATAAGCGATGAAGTCCCAGTGGTTCCTGTTTACAATGAAAGTAAAGAAAGGGGGAACCGCAATGAAAAAGAAAATTGTCGGGCTGTGTGCTTGTCCCGCAGGGATTGCCCACACCTACATCGTCGCAGACAAGCTGGAAGGCGAAGCAAAGCGGATGGGCTACGAAGCCAAAGTCGAAACGCAGGGGTTTGCCGGGATTGAAAACGAGCTGACGCGGGAAGATCTCAACGAAGCCAGTCTGATTATTCTGGCGAACGACATCGCGATCAGCGGTGAGGAACGCTTTGAAGGCTACGAAGCAAAAACGGTTCATTCCAGTATGCACGAAATACTCCACCACGCTCATGAAGTGATCGAACGTTTTTTTGAAAAGGAGGGATGATCGATGAGCAGCACCACAATGAAACAAGGCTTTACTACATTCCAGAAACATCTGATGACCGGAATTGGTTATATGATCCCAGTGATCGTCGCGCCGGGAATCGTCATGGGCGTAGCCCAGGTTGCGGCTTCGATGTTAGGACTGGATATTAAATCGGCGGAAGCACTGGTCAGTGTCGACGCTCTGACACGCTGTCTTGCCTGGATGCAGCAAGTCGCTGGTCCGCAATGCCGTGATTTGATGTATCCGGTGCTGGCAGCCTATATTTCCTATTCCATTGCCAACCGCACCGGCCTGATCGTCGGCTTCTTCGGTGGTCTGCTTTCCGTCCTGTCCGGCGCCGGCTTCTTCGGCGCGGTGATCACGGGTTTCCTGGGCGGCTATCTCATGAACGCTTTGAAAAAACGCATTAAGGTCAGCCGTACCTATCTGCCGGTGATGAACATGGTCGTCTATCCGCTGATCGGCACCCTGGCGGTTTTCTTAGCCTGTTACTTTGTGATCAATCCGCTTGGCAACTGGATCACGCAAAGCATTGTATCGCTGATCGGTGTGATTGGAAATCTAGGCGGTGTGGCTGTCAGTTTTATCCTGGCCGCGGGGAATTCCTTTGATATCGGCGGCCCGGTTTCCAAAGGGTTCATGGCGATTACGCTGCAGCTGGCAGATGCCGGCTTCTCCAAAGGACCGCTGTCGATCGGTTCTGTCGTTCCGGCAATCGGTTTCGGTCTGGCAACGTTGCTGGATAAGTTTGTCGTTCGCAAACATTTGTTTGATGAGGATTTACAGGCCAGCGGCACGCCGGCGTTAATCCTGGGCCTGCTGTGCGTTGCGGAAGGCGGCCTGCCGTTGTTGTTGTCCGACTTGCTGTTCATGATTCCGATCAACTGCCTGGGCGGCGGTCTGGCCGCGGCGTCCGCTTATCTGTTTGGCGTTCACATGCCGAAAACCGTGCCGGGCGGCATCCTCGGGGTACCGTTAATGGAAAAGCCGTTCTTATATATGCTTTCAATCTTGATCGGCGCACTGACCGTTGCGGTGCTGGTTCTGCTGCGGAGGATGCGTCTGGCTCAAAAAGCAATGAAACAGAAGGAGGCTTAATATGACACAAAAACGATTTTTATCCGCAACGCCAAGCGAGTTAACGGCGATGAGCCCGACTGAATTATTAAGCGCGATCCGGATGTCTGAAGGACGGATTATCCGCGCTGCAGCCCGGATCCGCGGGGCTAATCTGGTCGATCATGTCACCAATGCCGAACTGGTCGCTGCTTTTGGCGCCGATATTGTGAATATCGACACCTACGATCCGTTCAATCCCTACATCCCCGGCTGGGCAAGTAAAGATCCGGCACGGGACGAGGAAACGGAACAGAGCGTTCAGATTCCGCTTGGTCAGGGGTATACATTCCAGGAAATCAGCGAGATCGTGGGCCGCCCGTTATCAATCCTGATGTTTGCGTGCAATCCGGAAGACGTTGAACGGACAGAACAGGTCTATGGAAAAGGAATCGTCGCCACAGCCACGCGGATGATCGCCGCCCGGCGCTTAGGTGTCAAGCATATCTGCGTCTCCGGCTGGGCTCGTCTGGAATCCTTTACCGAACTGTTTACCGCGGTACGTCAGGAATTGGGAGATGATCTGATCCTGCAGTTCAACCGTCCGCACGGCCCCGGCATCCTGAATCAGAAAGCTGGGTTTAAAGAGTTGATCACGGAGGAGGAGATTGTGTCCTTCATTCAGGCTGGGGTCAATATTGTTGGGATTCCCGCGCCGGGTTCACTGCCGGGCTGGGATCTGGCAAAATGCAAACACTATGTTGACCTGATTCACGAACAGGGCGCATTGGCTTCGCTGGGCGTGCATACTTCCCAAGAAGGCGCTTTCCCGCAGACGGTGGAACAGATCGCACTGTATGCCAAAATGGCCGGCGCGGACATTCATGACTTAGGCGATTCCGGTTATAACGAACAAGTTCCGGATCCGCTCAACATTTTCCATTATTCCATGGCGATCCGCGGCCGCCGGCATACCTATCGCCGGATGGCAACGTCGGTCAGACGTTAGGAGGCAAAATATGCTACCGTTAATTCAATGGATCGAACGTGTGCCTGAAAAAGGCCGTCTGTTAATCGCGACCCGCAAAGAAAACCTGCGGCCGCTCGCTGAATATCTGGCCGACCGGCTGGATGATCTGAACGAGCTGGTCTATGTCGGTTCCGGCAGTTCTTATAATTCTGTTATGAGTGTGAAGGGCTGGATTGAACGGATCACAAAGCTCAAGGTATCCGTGATGACTCCCAATGAATATCTTTATGACCGGACTGTCCGCAATCCCAACGCTCTGACAATCTTTCCTTCCCAATCCGGAACCTCCGTCACAACGCGCAAGGCGCTGCAGTCCGCGCAGCGGCAAGGGCTGCCAAACGTCGCTGTCACGCAGAACCCGAACCAGTATATGTCGCAGGAATGCGGCGTGCACGTCGATATGATGTGCGCCGATGAGGAATACAAGATGCGCACGGTCGGCTATGTTTCCGGAATGGTGGTCCAGCTGTTGATCGCGATGGAAATCGGTCTGCGTCGTCATACGATCACCGCGGAGGAAGAACAGAAACTGATTGCGCAGATAGAAGCCGCGCTGACAAACTGGCCGCAGATTGAGACTCAGGCGATGACCTGGTATAAACGAAATGAAACGCAGCTGCTGAATTCGGCAATGTTCGCGGTGTACGGAATCGACGGTCTGTGGGGTGCGGCGCTGGAAGGGGCTCTAAAATTGATTGAAATCGGCAAGGTCATGTCAATTGGCTATGAGCTGGAGGAAGGCATGCACGGTCCGACGCTGGGCTTTCATCCGCAACTGTGCGTACTGGTCATGAACGACGGCGGCCGGGAAAACGACCGCGCCCGAGGACTGGCCCGGTTTGCGAAATGCGAGTTCGGCAACGGCTTTTTGATCGGTGCGAATCCGATTGACGAATCCGATCTGGCGTTTACACCGCAATCCTGCTTCCCGGCGCTGGAATTTCCCTGTGCAATTCAGGTGCTGAGCTGGTGTCTGGCTCAGGCCAAAGGTGTCGATTTGACGCTGCCGATCGCGCAGAATGAAAAACCTTACTTCCAGACGCATCAATATACTGAGAAGCTTTAAGTCTTGAGTTCGGAATTAGTTTGTGCTGATAACGCAAAAGCTCATTGAAATTCAGGAAACGCTCGCTTCATGGCGAATTCTGATCCTGCCAGCCAGACCACAATCCATTGATTAAGAAGGAACGGTTTCAGAAATATTGAATCAAGCACGGGAAAAGACGGTTGAGCCGGGAAAACGCCTGACGAGCGGGATCCAGCCAACAGTCTTTTTTTATCAGAAAATGGATTATGTAAAGGAATGGGATTGAAAGGAAGCACTTTTCCCATGCCTTTGAATTTCCAACCGAGCTGTCATCAACGGGTATCGGTGTTAAAAAATAAAACAGGACTTCGTCAGTTTCGATTCAAATAAAAGGAGTATAACGGCGGATAAAGGAAAAAAACACGTTCTGGAAAAACGTATGATTCCTTGAGCGCTTTCCAGGACGTGAGGTTAGATTATTCTGTTTCAATACTTTCAAATAAGATGCGCAAGAAGGCGTCGGCCTCTGTCTGCCGGATTAACCGCTGGACTTTCTCCGGATCTTGAATCAATCGGTAAATCATAGGAAATACACATTTATTTTTTTTGACGGCGGGATTGATAATTCCGATAAATAATAATTGTACGCGGGATCTTCCCCACATTATCGGTTCTTTCAGAATTCCGATTGCCAGCATCGTGTCGATGGGAACGGAAAGGAAACAATGCGGGATCGCAACCATTTCTGTGATTTCTGTCGAAGACATCGCTTCCCGCTCTTTGATCGCTGTCGCAAACGCTTCGCTGATCAAGCCCGTTTCTACCATTGAAGCCGTCAGAGAATCTAACGCCTCCGCTTTGGTCTTTCCGTCCACCGCCGGGAAGAAAAGCTCCCGCCGGAACAAAGAACGCAGATACTGCAGCGATGAATAATTGTGGATCATGAATTCAATCTTATGAATATCCTCGCTGGTTACCATCGGACTGATTAAAATTGACGGCAGCGGATTATTTCCTGCCGGCAGCGGGACTGTGGTGATAATAAAATCGACGTCGATCGCGGAAAAGTCAGGCAATTCGTAGGAAGCGAGGACGTCCTGAATGATCAGCTGAGGAATCTTCCGGCTCAGGCGCAGCCGGATCAGCTCTGAAGTTCCGATTCCACTGCCGCAAACGATCACCGTTCGGCATAACATTGCGGTTCTGTCTTTTTCCAAGGCGGCCGCAAAATGCAGCGCGATGTAGCCGATATCATCATCGTTGATTGCCAGATGATGTTTTTCCTTTAACATTTCACATCCGATCAACGAATAATTGTAAGCTTCGACATATTGTGATTTAATCAACGTCATCAGGGGATTGGGCAGCGTGGCTTTCAGATAGTAACGCGAAAAAGAGGCATATAAGTGTGTCATCAGTGCTTTTCTCAGTTTTGCATCACTGCGGAAGTCGACCTTACAGAGATTCAAAATGTTGTTGAGCATGTCATCGACCAGCTCCCGCAGCCAATCTGCGGAGGCCAGCGCTTCATCCGGCGGCAGCGGGGTACGGTTACCAATGATTGACGCGAAATACAATCGCTCTTCGTCATTGATCGTCAGCGGACCGCAAAAGAGATCCAGGATCGCGGACGCCGCCCGTTGAACAGCAGGCTGCAGCGTTTCACTTAAGCTGGGCAGTGAAAGCCGCAATTGGGCTCCACCCTGAATCCGACACAGACTAACCATCAGATATTTCAAACAGTAATGCACAAGATCTTCTTCCGGCGGAATGCCTTCCGCTTTCAGAATCTGACAGATTTGACTGACCGAACGGCTGAGCACAAACGGCATGCGGTCTAGCAATTCCGGTTCGGCAGAGAGAAAGGAAGCGGTCACAAATAAAGTTCTCACCATGAAATTGCGGATATCAACTTCTTCCCCGACAATGTAATATCCATAATAGGGCCGGTTCGCTAAAAGAATCCCGTTTTCTTTCAATGTCTTTTTGACTTCAACCATCAGCTTATTCAAAGTAGAACGGGAAATGAACAGTTGATCGATCATTTCCGACTGCGAAATTGTCGGATTCACAAGCAGACTTTTCAAGATTTCGAATTGCAGCTCGCCATTGTTTTCGGAGAACTCAAAAACCTTTGTTTTTTCCTGTAAAAAAGCTTCAAAACAAACGGCGTCGATGATTTCCAGCCGGTAACCTGTCTTATCGGATAAAATGCGGGCCCCGTGTTGTTCCAAAAGCGGAATTAACTCGGCAATGTAACGCTTGCAAGTGCGGGCGGATAACTTAAGCTGCTGGGCAAGCATGCCGCTGGTCAGCGGGGAATGTCCCCGCTTCAGCAGCTGGATCAGCTGAAACATTTTTTCGTTCAGCATGGAGCTCACCTCCTTGCGTCACAGCTGAATATCGTTGAACAGAGCATAGACCGCCGCGGGTTGATCCAGCTCGCGGAGCTGACTGACAAAGACTTCGTCGACCAGCTTGCGGGCAAGCTGGGATAATAAACGGATATGCGTGTTTTCCGCATTGGACTGCGGAACGGCCAATACCAAAATGAGATCGACTTCCTCCTCTGAACTCCAGCGGATTGGCTGTTCAAGATGGGCAAAGAAAACAGACGGCTGGCGGATCGATTCCAGCCGGCAGTGGGGAATTGCGATCCCGTCGCCTACCCCGGTGGAAAACTCCGCCTCCCGATCCCATAAGCCTTTGAGAAACAAAGCTGCATCCGCGATGATCTCCGCTTCCGCGGCCCAGCGGCTCGCCGTCTGCAGAACTTCTGCCTTGGTGGCGGCCGGGCAATGCAGATGAATATATTCTTGTTTTATAATTTCACTCATGAACTGTACTCCTTCTGATTTCATTGTAGCGATTCCGGTAAGGAACTTCATTTTCTACTTTTACGCCTCACGGTGACAGAAAAGAGGGATGTTTTGAAAGGAAGGCAAGTCTATTATAACAAGCGAGTCTGTGGTGAGAGCCTGGGGAAAAGATGGAAAAAATTACCAGTTAAATGAAGGGTTGCGAAAAGGATAAGGTTGAGAGCCGCTGCTGAATTACAAAATGAGCGGGTAGGCCAAAAACAGTATGATTTTGATAGCATAAGCAAGATAAAAAAACGGTATTCGGAGGGGAAATCAGTTATAATCAAAGTAGCTTGAGATTGTTTCTGCACGGGGGATGAATGACGATGTTAAAAAACGAAAATCCGATGACATTGCTGAGGAATTATTTCAAAAAGGGATGGGAACGCAGCCGGGAACGCCGGAAATGGCGGAACCGGTGTCTGCTGAGTGTACTTGTCGTTGCCCTGGGCGCTTATCTATATTTCAAACACCAGGAAAGAGTATCGCCGGTCTTGTTATCGCTGAAACCTTTCGGCTGCGATCATTTCACAGCCAGCGGTCAGGATGCGCATCGCGATGCTCTGGGAGAACTCAATTACTCAGTGCAGCTGCGCTGTGAGGATACCGGCAATCCTTTGTCGGCAAGCGTGTCGCTGATCGAATCGGCACGGCCTTCGCAGCTCATGAATTTGATGAAGCAGGATCTGCGCGGCTATCTGAAAGGACAGCGAAATGCACAGATGCCTTGTAAAACAGGTTGTCTGCGGCTGCCGGAAGAAATTGACGAAACTTGGCTTGCATCGCTGACGTTTGACGAAGGCCAGATCCTCAAGGATCCGCAGGCGGCAATCCGACAGATCCGGCAGGCGCAGATTCCTGGCACACAGGACGCCTATTTTTTCCTGCAGCGGGAAAACCGTGTGATCACCGTGCAGCTGACGAGCGAAGCTCTGCTATCTGAATCCGCGCTGAAAGAGCTGCTTTCCTTGTTTGACGCCGATTTCTCCTTTTTAGATAAATGAGTTGGCTGACGCTCCCGGATGCGCTGTTCATACTCCTAAACTTTCATGAAGACCGGCGTTTATCCACGCCGTTTTTCTTTTCCCGCATAGACATGAATGAGGAGGTGAGATCAATGGCAAAAATTATGGTTTATGATCCGGACACCAATCAGATTTATACAGAATGGCGGGCAGAAAACGATCCGATGCCGTATTCCTACGGACGGACGTTGCTAGTCCGGGAGTTCCGCGGTTCCAGCCGGTCCACGGTTTTCTGGACGACGACCACGGCGATGGAAGCCTGGAACGCCCCCCGCCGCACCTACGGCGCGGCGATTCCGGTCGGTTACGCGTTTAAACGAATCTGGGAGGGAGGCCACGGCCTGCAGTCGCAGCACTATGTCGGCGTTTCCTTTGACGTCGGCCAGCGGCTGTCGCAGAGTCAGCGCAATCAGATCTGGCGGACCGCGAATAACCTCGGCGTCTGGGGGTATGTCGAACCGCTGTCGATGACGCCGACCTGGGTTCACTTCGACCGCCGGTATGCCCGCGGCGCCTGCGGCGGCACATCGGGATTCCCGACGCTGCGCGAAGGCTCGGTCGGCTGCTACACGCTGGTGCTGCAGGACGCGCTGAACGCGCTGGGGTATTCGACGCGTTGGCTGGACGGTAAATTCGGCAACGCGACCCGGACGGCGCTGATTCAGTATCAACGCGATAACGGTTTAGGCGCGGACGGCATTGCCGGCTGCCAGACCTGGAAACGCATCGCGGCGGAAGTCGTCGGTATCGGGCGGACTCCGACGGTGATCGATCCGTAAGCCGACAAGGCAGGTCCATGCCTGCCTTACATAAGTAAGTAAAGAAATTAAAATTGAGAATGGAGAAGCCTGGAAAATTCCACACTATTAAAGAGGGAAAAAACGGTAATCCCGCTCAATGAAGGCGTTTTCTTAAGGAAAGAACGAAAAAAAACAAATGAAAGCAAATTTTCAACTTTGCAAAAAACATTTCTATGCTATAATCATTGAGTCTTATCGTATATCTTCACAGGGAACAGCGTGAAGAGTTTCTACCCAATGGCTATATATTGGACTACGATAGAATTCAAGGGACAACTCTGTCTGTGACTTCTATCGTGCCGGTAGAAGTTTTTTATTTGAAATCAGGAAGGGGAACTCATGAAAAAACAGTCAACAATCCTGCTGATCGCGCCGATCACGATCCTGCTTGTGGTCGTGCTGATCCTTCCGCTTCTGGCGGTTCTGTTACCGACCGTGTTTGAAGGCGGAGCGGTGACGTTAAGCCGCTACATCGCCTTTTTCCAGGATCCTTATTACATCAAAATCTTTGTCCGGACGCTGCGGATCGCGTTAGTCTGCACGCTGGTCTGCATGATTCTGGGGATTCCGACGGCGTATTTTATTTCCCGGGTCTCAAAGAAATGGCGCGGTATTCTGATGTCCGTCGCATTGTTTCCGATGCTGACAAACTCGGTTATCCGGGCCTTTGCCTGGATCAACATTCTCGGCAAGAACGGCATCGTGAATCAGATTCTTTCCACGCTGCATCTGGTTGATCAGCCGCTGTCGATGCTGTATACGGAATTCTCCGTTCTCGTCGGTACGATCTATCTGTTTCTGCCGCTAATGATCATCACGCTGGTCGGCGTCATGGAAAACATTGACAACGACATGATGGAAGCGGCGGAAAGTCTGGGCGCCAGCCGGCTGCTTTCATTCTTCAAGGTCATTCTGCCGATGTCGATTCCGGGTATCATCACCGGGGCGGTGCTGGTGTTTACCGGCGCGATGACGGCGTACACGACGCCGCAGTTATTAGGCGGTCCGAAAAACATGCTGCTGTCGACGCTGATCTATCAGCGGGCGATGACGCTCAACGACTGGACCGGCGCGAGCGTGGTAGCGTTAGTCATGATCGTGACGACGCTGATCGTTATGAAGGGACTCAATGCCATTGCCGGCCGGCTGGATAAGCGGGGTGAAAACTGATGCGTAAAAATAAATTTCTGACCTTCTATGCCTGTCTGGTGTTCGGCTTTCTGTTTCTGCCGCTGGCGATCATTGCGGTGACGGCGTTCAACACGGCGCCGACGATCAGTTTCCCGATCTCCGGCTTTACCTTCAAATGGTTTGCCAACGTCTTCGCGACGAAATCCTTCCTCAGCGGCTTCCAGCTCAGCTTCATGCTGGCGATCGTGGCGACGCTGATCGCGCTGCTGGTCGGAGTCCCGGCCGCTTATGCGCTCAGCCGCAACAGCGTCAAAGGCAAAAAACTGCTGAAAAGCTTCTTCTTATCCCCGACGATCATTCCGGGCATCGTCGTCGGTTATTCGTTATATCAGTTCATCGTTCTGAAGCTGAAGCTGCCGGTCATGCAGGGCTTACTGATCGGTCACTTCCTGGTCGTGCTGCCCTACGTCATCCGGGTTGTCGGTTCCGCGCTGGAACAATTTGATTTCTCGATTGAGGAAATGGCCTGGACGCTGGGCTGCGGCAAGGCGCAGGCGTTCTTCAAGGTTGTGCTGCCGAATATTTCTTCAGGGATTGTCGCGGCGTTTATGCTGGCGTTCATCAATTCCTTCAACAACATTCCGGTTTCCATGTTCTTAAGCGGACCGGGCGTGCGGACGCTGCCGACGGCGCTGATGAATTACATCGAATATTTCTACGATCCGACGGTTTCGGCGGTCAGCGTGCTGCTGATGGCGGCGACGATCGCGATCATGTTTGTGGTCGAAAAGACACTGGGCATCGGGGCCCTGACGAAGTAGGAGGAAAAGCATGTCAAAGGTAACCTTAAACGATATCAACGTCAGCTATGACGGCAAAACCCAGATCCTCAAGGGCCTGAATTTAGAGATCGGCGAAGGCGAGCTGGTGTCCTTGTTAGGACCTTCCGGCTGCGGCAAGACGACGACACTGCGGGTCATTGCCGGATTCATCATTCCCAGCAGCGGTCAGTTGTTTGTCGATACGGAAGAAATGACGAAAGTGCCGGTGCACAAGCGCAACTTCGGTCTGGTTTTCCAGAGCTACGCGCTGTTTCCACATTTAAGCGTCTATGAAAACGTTGCGTTCGGCTTAAAGCTGAGAAAGATGGAAAAGGCGGAAATGGACCGCAAGATCAAGGAGATCCTGGAGGTCTGCGATCTGACGGAGTACGCTCAGCGCTTTCCGAAGCAGCTCTCCGGCGGGCAGCGTCAGCGCGTCGCGCTGGCCCGGGCGCTGGTCATTGAACCGCGCTTACTGCTGCTGGACGAACCGCTGTCCAACCTGGACGCGAAGCTGCGTCTGAACATGCGCGTCGAGATCAAGCGGCTGCAGAAGAAGCTGGGCATTACGACGGTATTTGTCACTCACGATCAGGAAGAATGCTTCTCGATCTCGGATAAAGTCGCGGTCATGAACGGCGGCGTGATCGAACAGTTCGGCACGCCGGAGGAAATTTACTCCCGGCCGAAAACGGAGTTTGTCGCGCGGTTCATCGGCTTTGAGAATTTCATCCAGCTGCGCAAGACTCAAGAAAATACCTATCGGGCTAACGACGGCTCCCTCTTCACCGCCGAGATGGATTGCGGAAAGGACGAATGCCTGGGCACGATCCGTCCGGACGATATCCAAATCGTCACGAATGGGGAGGCCGCTGGCAACACTGTCACGGCTAAAATCGAAGTCCGTACCTATTTAGGCAAGAGCTATCAATATGAGCTGAGCACGCCGATCGGGCGCTTAGTCGTTAACGACGGCTCCGGCGCGCTTTACAAAGCCGGCGACACGATCACAATCCAGCTGCCGGCCGCGAAGATCGTATTGGTTTAATTCCGGTTAAACCGATTCGCAGGGAATTTGCCGCAGTTTAAAAAACCACTCTGCTTCTGAGAAGAAACCGGTCTTTTCACTGAAACTCCAAGGGAAAGTGATCGGTTCCCGCTCAGGATTCCATACAAGAACAAGCTGACATTTTAAGGAGGAAAGAAAATGAGAAAGCTGATGATTTCGCTCTGCGCTCTGGCCATGATTGCGGCTGTGAGCGGCTGTTCCAGCAAGCCGGAAGGTGAAGGCCAGACCGAAGGCCAGCGCACGCTGACCGTTTCAACCTGGGGGTTAAGCGAAGACGTGCTCGTTGAGGATGTGTACGGTCCGTTTGAGGAACTGTGCAACTGTAAGGTCATCCTGGAAACCGATACGACGGCCAACCGTTATACCAAGTTGTCCACCAACCCGGATTCCACGGTCGATGTCATCGAGCTGTCGCAGGCTGCGGCGGCCAACGGCTATGTTGCCGACCTGTTTGAAAAGATCGACACCACCCAGATTCCGAATCTGGACAACATCATCGAAGGCGCGAAATCAACGGTCGCTCAGGGATACGGTCCAGCTTATACGCTCAACAGCATCGGCATCATTTATGATAAGGAAGCTGTCGGCTTTGAAATTACCAGCTGGGCGGATTTGTGGAAGCCGGAACTGGCAGGCAAGCTGTCGATTCCAGAGCTGTCGACGACCTTTGGCCCGGCGATGGTTTACCTGGCTTCCGACTACAAGGGCGTCGATATCACGACGGACGACGGGGCAGCGGCGTTTGAAGCGCTGAACGAGCTGAAATCCAATATCGTCAGAACCTATTCCAAGTCAAGCGATTTGGCAAATATGTTTGCGGCCGGGGAAATCGCGGTTGCGGTCGTCGGCGACTTCGGTGTGCCGGTCATCAAGAATGCGGCTCCGGATGTGGAATTCGTCGTTCCGGCGGAATACACCTATGCCAACTTCAATACGATTGATATCAACAAAAACTCCAAAAACAAAGACCTGGCTTACATGTATATCAACTGGCGGATTTCTCAGGAGCTGCAGTCCGTCACCGCGGTTACGCTGAATGAAGGCCCGGTTAATAAGAACGTGGAACTGACGCCGGAACAGTCCGCAAACATGACTTACGGCGACGTAGCGGAACGCGCGAAGTCAATCGACTATTCGTTTGTCAACCCGCTGATGGCGCAGTGGACGGATCAGTGGAACCGCACGATCAACAACTAACATCTGGAAATCTTCCTGAAGGCTCAGGAAGCAACGACAAGGCAGGGTCCAACACGGGTCCTGCCCTGTTTCAAATCAGAGGTGAAAGGAGAAAACCGCATGAGTACAATGAGAATCCGCAACGCCCGTGTGTTCAACAGCTATACGCAGACATTTGAGGAAAAAAGCGTGCTGATCCGCGACGGACAGTTCGCGCAGCTGCAGGAAACTGAAGAGGAACAATGCCGTCCCGTGGATCAGGAAATCGACGCCCGGGGGCGCTGGATGATTCCCGGCTTGATCGACATCCACATGCATGTCGAAAGCTCGATGACCATTCCGACCGAATTTTCCCGGCAGGCGCTGTCCTTCGGCGTCACGACGGTGGTCGCCGATCCGCATGAGATCGCCAACGTGTTCGGGCTGGCGGGCATCGAAGCGTTCATGGCCAGCGAGCCGGTCATGGATATTTTCTATGGAATTCCCTCTTCCGTTCCGTCGACTAATCCGGATTGCGAAACAACCGGCGGCGTGATCGGCTTAGAAGAAGTGGACAAGCTGCTGGACAATCCGCAGATCCGCTGCCTGGGCGAAGTCATGAACTTCAAGGAGCTGGTCAGTGAGGAAGACACATTGATCCGTCAGATCGTTGCGCTGTGCAAAAAGAAACGGCCGCTGCTGCCGTTAGAGGGGCATTGCCCGAAGATCAGCGGGGCGGATCTGGCGAAGTTCATCGCATCCGGCGTCAATGCCGATCATACTCAGCAAACTCCGGAAAGCATCGTTGAGAAAATCACCAACGGCATGTACTTGGAAATGCAGGGCAAATCGATCCATGAAGACACGATCCGGACATTGATGGAGCATCAATTCTACGAATATTTCAGTCTGGTGACCGACGATGTGATGCCGGATCATTTCCTGCACGGCCATCTTAACCAAGTTTTGCTTTCCGCCGTCCGCTGTGGCCTGCCGATGGAAAAGGCCATTTACTGCAGCACCTTCACCTCTGCCCGGCGGATGCATCTGGACGACCGCGGCGTGATCGCTCCGGGGAAAATCGCGGATTTCGTGCTGCTGGACAGTCTGGAAGACTGGACCGTGCATCAGGTCTATAAAAACGGCGTTCTGGTCAGCGAACCGCAAAGCGGCTACGCGATTGCGGAAAAGCCGGTTTCCTTCCCGCCGGAATTTTACCATTCACTGCATCATAGGCCCTTGACGGAAGACGATTTACTCGTCCGGGTTTCCCCGTCGGCGAAGTCGGTGACTGCGCAGGTCATCGAAATTAATCCGCGGGCAACATTTACGCGGCTGACGACTGCGGAGCTGCCGGTGGAAAACGGCGTTGTTCAGTGGCAGAACCGCGGGCTGGCGCTGATGGCCTGCATCGAGCGCTATGGCAAGGGCGGACAGATCGCGCTGGCGTTTACGACCGGGGGAATTCAGAAAAACGGCGCGGTTGCATCCTCCTGGGCGCATGATCATCACAATCTGATTGTCATGGGCTCCAATGTTCCGGACATGGTTGCGGCGGCCAATCATCTGCTTGCGATCCAGGGCGGCTACTGTGTCTGTGTCGATGAGAAGATCACGGCCTGCGCTTCATTGCAGGTCGGGGGCATTGTTTCCGATCAGCCGCTGGCGGAACTGGCCGGGCAGATCGAGGCGGTGCGCGCGGCAATGGAGGATCAGCTGGGGTATGTTCATCACAATGCAGTGATGTCGTTTGCGACGCTGTCCTTGCCGGTATCGCCGGAGGTCAAGCTGACGGATAAAGGATTGTTGATCGGCAAAACGCTGGAATTCATTCCGCTGATCAAAGAGGAACACGCATGAGAGTCCGGATCGAGAATGTGACGCTGGTCACGACAGATGAGACCAATCGTGTTTTTGAAAACGGCTGTCTGGTCTGGGAAGACGATACCATTTTGGCGCTGAATGATTTCAGCGTGCATGTGGATGAAGTGATCGACGGGCAGGGGGGCCTGCTTCTGCCCGGGATGGTGAATACGCATTGTCATCTGGGGATGATCCCGTTCCGTTCTCTGGGCGATGATTGCCCGGATCGGCTGCGGCGGTTTCTGTTTCCGTTGGAAAACGCAGCGATGACGCGCGAGCTGGCGCAGGCTTCGGCCCGCTACGCGGCGGCGGAAATGATGCTGGGCGGCGTGACGACGGTGTTCGACATGTATTATTTTGAGGACGCGCTGGCGGAAGCGATGGTCGAGATGAACATGCGCGCGGTGCTGGCGGAGACGATCGTCGACTTTGCCAACTGCGACAGCGACGCCTCGTATGGCGGACTGGCGCTCGGTGAGCGGTTTATTCAGGAATGGAAAGGCCGGCATCCGCTGATCACGCCGGCGATCGGCCCGCATGCGACCAATACCAACAGCGCTGAAGTCTTAAAGCAAGCTCAGGCGATCGCGGAGCGCTGCGACGTGCTGCTTTCGCTGCATACGGCGGAAATGGATTATGAGATGGAAACCTTCCGCAAAGAGCGGAATCAGACGCCGATCGAATATCTGGAGTCGATCGGTTTGTTAAGCCCGCATCTGGTTGCGGCGCACTGCATTCACGTCAACGATCAGGATCTGGCGCTGATGGCGAAATATGGCTGTCGGATCGCGCACTGCATCGGTTCGAATATGAAAGCGGGCAAAGGGATTGCGCCCTTGAAGAAGATGGTTGCCCATCACATCCCGGTTGGGTTGGGAACAGACGGCGCTTCCAGCGGCAACACGCTGGATTTGTTCGCGCAGCTGCCGTTAATTGGCAAGGCGCACAAGACGGCGAATCATGACCGAGCGTTGTTTCCGGCGAAGGAAATTCTGCCGCTGGCGACGATCGACGGAGCCCGGGTATTAAATCTGGACGATCAGATCGGTTCGTTAACGCCGGGGAAAAAAGCGGATCTTGTGCTGGTGGAAACGCAGTCCGCCAACATGTTCCCGATCTACGATCCATTCTCCGCTCTGGTTTACAGCGCTCATGCGGGCAATGTGGATTCAGTCTGGATCAACGGCGTGCAGACGGTGAAGCATAAGCAGCTGGTCCGTCAGGATCTGCGCTGCCTACGGGAAGATCTGGAAGCGAAGATGCAGTTCTTCAAGGCTGAAGCGCTGCGCCGGAGCGAGGATCTGTAAACAAACTTAACTATAAACTTAATTGATCTGAAAGTTATTACGAATGAGAGCGCTGATCTTCAGCGAATAAAAAGAAAAGACCTCGGAGATTCTGGAGAACCGGAAAATCTGAGGTTTTCTTTTTTATTCAACCTGCGCATTATTCAAGTTAAGAATTTCTAATTTCCTAAGTTTATTGTCTGCCGAGGCTCAAAAAAGTACCGACTTTACCAATGAATACCCAGTTTTAAATTATCCGGGAATCAGAGCCTGATTCTGCAGAGTTTTACTAAAACTCCAAAGTAATTTTACTTTTTCCATTTTCTCAGGAGGCTTTTTTGAATTTTGCGCAATATTAAAGAAGTAGGGTCTTTGACAAAGCGGCTGCCCGTCCGGGATGGATCATTCTTTTGATTCACTTGTTTTTCGAGCTTGTTTTCTCAGCTCTGGAAAGGAGGGGCTTTCTATGAATTTCTTCATGGAACTTTTGTCTTCTTTAACGATAAGGGACATTCTGGCGGTTGCCCAGCTTCTGACAACCAGCCTGGACTACATCTTAAAAATTATAGAACTCAAAAAAAGTGCCGCATTCCGTCGCAAGGATAACCGGCACTTATCTATCCACCGCTTCCCTTCAATGAAGAGAAAGCGAACGATGGGTATCGCTTTCTCAAGCGTCCCTACACCCTTAGTATAGGCCATTCTTGAGTTATTTCAAAACTTCTTATAAGTTTTTTATCACGGTCAACTGAAAAGTTAAGTTTCACTTTTGAAAGCGGAAAAAGAAAAATTCCACAGAAAATGAATTTCTCGAAAACTCGTTCTTTTAACTTACTTATTGCTTTTGATTCCAAAACCCGGACTCGCGGAATAAAGCAGAATCAATCAGTTTGGGATCGTACATCACCCTGGCGTGGTTGACAATCAGTTCCTGATCAAACGCCACTTCCCCGCTGGCTTTGTTGATCGCTTTGCGCCGCACGATGTTATGCCGGTAAGCACCGTCCTTTTCCCAGGTGAAGCCGCTGTCCTGTTCGTAGATATGATATTTCAGCGGCTGCGGATGATCGCAGCGCAGCTCGCCGCACAGATAACGCTCATTCGTTTCAATCACAAGCTGAAACGTATCGGACGTGCGGTTTTCCACCCGGTAATCCAGATAGTTATAAACGATAGAAGTCCCCGTTCCAAACGGCACCTGACGGCCGAAATCAGGAAACAGATCAAACCGGCCGTGGTGGTGATGCTCGGTGATCGTTAAGGAGCTGTGCAGCACCATCCAGTGGATCAGATTGGTCATCTGGCACATACCGCCGCCGATGCCGGAGGAAGGGTGATTGCCGGAAATCGTCAGACCTTCCCGATATCCCTTTTCCGCTGTGCATTCGCCAACGCAATGCCAGAACGAAAAGGTTTCACCCGGCCGGATCAGTAAATGCGTGAGTTTGGGAGCGGCCAGGGACAGATTGACCGCCTTGTTTTCCTGCAGCCGCTGATCGACGTCGCCCAGCTTTCGCCGGATCAGCGAATTATGCCGGTTAACAACAATGGGCAGTAAGGCTTCGCTGCGCGTTTGGGCAAAGTGAATCTGATGAATTTGGTCTTGAAATTTTCGTTTGAGAATTTCTTTTTTCCGCGACAATGCGTAAGCCCGCGGACCAAGCTGATATAAATGTAACCGCTGCATACTGAGTTTCCCTGTTCCTTTCCCTGATGTGCTGTTTTATAACTTTGAAGCTATGAAAACGGAGGTGAATCTTCGAGTTTTCCGAAGGAGAAAACGGTGATTTTTCTGAGTTCATCTCTACTAACGATATCCTATCAGCAATATTGACAAATGTCAATGTAAGAAAACCAGGTTTTCTGCTTGTGTCCTGCGGCAGTTTGTTTATAATAATACACAGGAGGGTTTTAAGTATTATGAAAACTGTATGGAATAAGACGCAGGGCGAACAGCGGGAAGCCTTGTTTGCCTTCAACGAAGCGTATAAGCATTTTATTTCCGTATGCAAAACGGAACGCGAATGCGTGCGGGAAACAGTCCGGCTGGCTGAAGAAAATGGCTACCGGGATCTGAATGAAGTCCTGGCGGCCGACGCCAAAATCCAGGCTGGCGACAAATTGTATGCCGTCAATAAGGATAAGGATATCGCGTTATTCGTGATCGGTAGCGAACCGCTGGAAGCGGGCATGAACATCGTCGGGGCGCACATTGATTCCCCGCGCCTCGATCTGAAGCAGCATCCGATCTATGAGGATCAGGGACTGACGCTGCTGGATACGCATTACTACGGTGGAATTAAAAAATATCAGTGGGTCGCTCATCCGATGGCGCTGCACGGCGTCGTCTTCAAGAAGGACGGCACGCGGATTGAATTGAACATCGGCGAGGACGAAAACGATCCGGTTGTCGGCATCAGCGATCTGTTAGTCCATCTTTCCGCCGATCAGATGCAGAAGACCGGCGCGAAGGTCGTGGAAGGCGAAGACTTGAATGTGCTGGTCGGAAGCATTCCGGCCGAGGGCGGCGAAGAAGAAAAAGAGCCGGTCAAGAAAGCGATTCTGGCGCTGTTAAAAGAAAAATACAACATTGAGGAAGATGATTTCCTGTCCGCGGAAATCGAAGTGGTGCCGGCAGGGAAGGCGCGCGATTACGGTCTGGACCGCAGTTTGGTTTTAGGCTATGGCCATGACGACCGCGTCTGCGCCTATACTTCGGCTCTGGCGACCTTCGCCATGGAAAATCCGCAGCGCACCAGCGTCTGCCTGTTAGTTGACAAAGAAGAAGTCGGAAGCAATGGCGCCAGCGGCATGCACTCGCATTTCTTTGAGAACACGGTCGCGGAAATCCTGAATGCAATGGGTGATTACAGCGAGCTGAAAGTTCGCCGCGCCCTGCAGAACAGTAAGATGTTAAGCAGCGACGTCAGCGCCGGCTACGATCCGAATTATCCGTCGGTCAATGAAATGAAGAATACGGCGTTTTTAGGCAAGGGAATCGTCTTTAACAAATATACCGGATCCCGCGGCAAGAGCGGATGCAATGACGCCAATCCGGAATTCATTGCCGAGCTGCGCCGGATCATGGATGAGGAAGACGTCATGTTCCAGACCGCTGAACTGGGCCGCGTCGATCAGGGCGGCGGCGGAACCATCGCCTACATTCTGGCTAATTACAATATGGAAGTCATCGACGCCGGCATCGCCGTGCAGAACATGCATGCGCCTTGGGAAATCGTTTCCAAAGCGGACGTCTATGAAGCTTACCGCGCTTATGTTGCGTTCTTAAAGAAAGCGTAAGCGAGAGGGGACTTTAAAACTGAAATAAAACCGGTTTATCCAAGCTCCGCGAAGACGGCGGAACGAAGGCAAACCGGTTTTTTCTTATACCAATGGGGAATCTTTTGTGTGAAAAGAAATGCGGAATTTATTTTTCAGCCCATGATTTTCCCGGCGACAGCACACCGCCCATGCCTTTGGCAATCAAGGTGAAATAGCGCTCGCGGTCTTTCGGACTGTCCGGAAATTTGCCGTCGGCGACATTGACGGCTAAATTCAGCGTGGTATCGATGACAAACTCCCAGAAAACCTCGGATCGGATTAAAATCGCACTTTTGTTCAGTTCAACGAAGTGATTAAAAAACGCAAAGGACTCCGTCTGACCACGCATGACGTCGCGGGTATAGAATGAGGAATGACGAAATTGAGAGTAGAATTTAGCGTGATCACCATGGGACGCGAAATAACCGAAATATAAAAACCAAAGCTCACGGATGTTCCGCCGCAATGAAAATAATTTAATGTCCACTTGTTTCAGCTGCGCATCCACCTGTCTGTCGACATGATAAAAACATGCCGCTAACAGCTCCGGCTTACTATGAAAGTAATGAAAGATACTGCCCTCGCTGATTCCGCATTCCTTCGCGATTCTGCGTGTGGACAAATTTTCCAGTCCTTCCCGGGCGGTCTGGGCGATTGTAATTTCTAATATCTGGCCTGCGTCGATCGTTTGTTTTCTCATGGCTTTAGTATAGATGATTTTACTGAAAAATGCGATTAAAAACTATATTTTAAAGTTAACTGTTCAAGTCTCTGTGATAAACTTTTTATTGAGCGATTGCTCAATAACGATTGAGGAGAAAAAGAATGAGGAAGTTACTGCAAATCTTATGCTGCATTGGACTTTGCGCGCTGCCGCTGGAAATGATTCCGGCGTCTGTATCCGCAGAAACCGCGGGGGACGGAGCGGAATTCATTGAAAATGTTGAACTCCTGCGCGGAGATTCAGCGTTAAACAACGGGGACAGCGTCGCTGCGGCGGATGAGCTGGTTTTACGCTATACACTGAAACCCTTGGACGAATCTATGAATCTTCCGGGCAGCGAGTGGGACATCGCAATCCCGGAGTATCTTGAAAATAACCATCCGGCTCTGAATCAGGAAATCAAGATCGGCGGACAAACGATAGCGCGGATTACTGCCGGAGCGCGAAAGGATCAGATCAAACTGACGTTTGAACAAGAGCTGGGCGAACTGCCGATTTATGAAATGAAGTTTGAGTTTGGGGCCAGGTTGGCTATGGACGAAATTGACGGCCGCCAGGAAGCGGCAATTGGCCTGGTAGCAGATCACACAGTGCGTTTGAAAATCACGGACAATGCCATCAAGGATCCCGCGGTCACCGGGAAAAGCGGCGTTTATGAGAAGACCGGAACGATTGCCTGGACGGTTTCGTTAAGCAAGCAGATCGCGCCGTTTGACGAGGATCAGAACGCTCTGCAGTATACGACAGGGTTTCTGTTTTGCGATGAACTGACGGACAAACAAACTTATGTTGAAAACTCGCTGACGCTGAAGGTTGGAGACCGGGAAACCCATCCTGCGGTTCAGGTTGACGGGCAGACGCTGCGGGTCACGCTGGATCAGCCGTTAAGTCAGGAAGGATTCATCACATACAGGACGATGCCCTCTTCCGCGGTGTTTGTCGGAGATGATGGGCAGCTGGCGGACCCTTCTCAAGGGATGAAAGTAACCAACACAGCTCAGCTCTGGCAGCCGGACGGTTCCACAAAACTGTCCGAGGCGCAGGGCGAGGTGCTGCTCAAGGGTGAAAGCTGGCTGATGAAAACCGGTGAAAACTACGATCTTGTCAACAAGACCATGACGTGGAAGCTCGTCGTTCACACCCAGTCGCTGCCGTTGGAATCGATCACAATTTATGACGAACTGGAAGATCGCTTGAGCTTTAACCCGGCGGATGCCAATGTGATGGTCAACGGGACTTCAGTTCCTTCCGGGGTTACGCTGAATCCAACCTTTGACGGGCGAAGCGGCGGTGATCAGAAGCTGCTGACGATCGATCATCCGCAGGAAGCTGAATACGTGATCACCTATCTCACGCACTTCGATCTCGATCTGACGGCGCAGAATGTCAATACGAATCTGAAAAACAAGGCATGGCTGGAGATCAACTGGGATCCCGATGGCGCAGGCCCGGAACCTGTCCGCCCTTACGGTACACCGGTCATTGAAAAAAACCACAAACTGCCGACCAGCGTCGTTGAGAAATCCGCGAGCTACAATGCCGCAACACGCCGGATTACCTGGACGGTGACGCTGAATAAGAATCTTCTGGACGTCAAAAACGGCACGATCACAGATACGCTGACCACAACCAATCAGAAATATATTGGCAACCCCGAAGTGATCACACCGAAAACCGGATATACGATCACGATCCAGCCGCTGGCCGATAAGACAACCGCGGCGACGCAGGATTATGAAGTCCTGATCGCCAATGCCGCCGGCGAAACGAATACCTTTAACGAAATGATTGTGTTCCAGTATGAAACAGAAGCGACCGATCCGCTGTTCTACGCGGATAACGCGAAGATGAAATTCCATAACAAGGTGGCCTTCGGCTCGGATGCGATTCCGATGCTGACCGCTTTTGCGCAGCCGCAGTTTTCCAGCACGGTGCTTCAAAAGAGCGCTGAAGGCTATGACTATCAGACGCATGAAATCCGCTGGAAGATCGTCGTTAATCAAAACGGCACCGAGCTGACGGATGTTCGGGTCAAGGATGCGCTGCCGGAGTATTTGCGGTATGTGGAAAACAGTCTGACTGTCCGGTATGCTTCACAAAACAAAGACGTTCCGATGACACCAGTAATCGAGAAGAACGAACTTCAGATCGAGCTGGGCACGCTTCATGAACAGGTCACGCTGACTTTCAGAACAAAGTTGGACGTGAACGCGAAAAATCTGCCGGAAGGCTTCCGGTTCGATCAATCCAATACGTCCAGCGACGCTAACGCCTTATTAGCGCTGACCAATACTGCCGTTTTGGAAAAGCAGGAAGGTCAGCCGGTCAGTCATACAGCCAAGCTTGAGATCGCGAATACAGCGTTTGATAAATCAAGTGTCGTCCACAGCGATCAGTACACCGTAGACTACACGATCAAAATTAACCAGGCCGGGGCAGATCTCAGTGCGGTTTGTCCGGATGGTCTCGTCATTACCGATACGATGAGTGAAGAATTACTTCTGGATCCGGAAAGCGTTGTTTTAAAGCAAACTGAAATTCAAACCAACGGCGATTTCAAGGAAACGAATACGATTGAAGGAACCGCCGTTCAGGTCAATGGCAATCAGGCAGTGTTTACGCTGCCGTCAACATTGGATCTCAACGGTTCCTATGTCCTGTGTTACTCAGCCTTTGTCAACATTGCTTCCAAAGGGGAGTTTGCGTTGTCCAACCAGGCAAGTATGGGAAATCAAAGCAGCGGTCTGGCGAACAACGACGCGATTCAATTCCAATCCAAGTATTCGGCGGGCTCCGCGACACGGATTCCCGGCCGCGCCAGTCTGGAATTGACAAAAACCGCGATTGACGACGATACGCCGGTTGTAGGAGCCGAGTATGGACTGTATGCGAAGAATACCGCGGGTGAACAGTACTTAATGCAGAAGGCCATTACGGATAATGCGGGAAAAGTAATGTTCACCGCCTTGAAAACAAAGGCGGGCGAAAACGAATACACGGTAAAGGAACTGAGTGCGCCGCAGGGCTTTGTGCTTGATACCGCGGAATATCCGGTCACGATGACCGCGAAAGCCGGCACAATCCAGACGATGAAGGTCAGCGACGCGCGGCTGCGCGGGGAGGTTGCTTTTCTGAAACAAGATCAGTATGGCAAGCCGGTCTCCGGCGCGCTCTTTGCGATTTATAAAAACGATGCCGGCGTAATGGATGAAACGACTCAGCTTTCTCAGGCTGCCAGCGATGATCAGGGCCAAGTTCATTTCAAGGATCTGGATTTAGACCAGACGTATGTAATCGCGGAATTGAGCGCCCCGCAGAGGTATGATAAAACCGAAGAATTGTATGAAGTCACGGTGGATGCCGATGGGGTTTCCAGCGCGCTGAAGGAACAGAGAAGCGGACAGGAAATGCACGCGGTCGTCAACCAGAAACACCCGGCACCGCCAGCTCCGGATCCATCGGAACCTGAAAATTCAACACCCTCCACTCCGGCTGCAGTTCTGCCGTACACCGGGGATCGGGAGTTTGTGCTGGCGCTGGCTGGCGGTTTCGTTCTGATCGCTGCGGGATTGGCGCTGACCTTGAAAAAGCGCCGCCATTCATGAAACGGAAAATCTTTGGACTGATTCTGATGGGAACGGGGATTCTCCTCGTTTCCCTGACGCTGGGCAACCGGATTCTGGAACTGAACCAACGGAAAGCGCTGATTGCCCAGACTCGCGCTGTTATAACGCAGCGGATGGAAGAAGCCCAGGCGGCAGAATTCACCGAGGATAGTTTTTCCTTTGCGGAGGGGCCGGCGCTGCTGCGGATCCCGTCGCTGAATTTAGAAGAAGCGGTATGTGAAGGGACCGCGGCAGATACGCTGAAATTCAGCCTGGGGCACATGGAGAACACCGGAGATCCGGGAAGTGCGGGCAACTGCGTGATCGCCGGTCACCGCAATGTCGTAGGCGGGTTCTTTCACGATCTGCCTTCGATCGCGATCGGCGATGAAGTCATTCTCGAGCACGGCGGCCGTCCGCTTGTCTATGAAGTCTATCAAACGCTGACCGTAACGCCGCAGGACGATTCAGTGCTGCTGAGCGACGGGACGGGACAGCTGACGCTGATCACATGCAGCTCGGCCGTTGAACCGACGCACCGTTTCGTCGTCCAGGCCCGGTTGAAAAGTGAGGAATAATAAAACTGTCAGTCCGATCGAATCGCTGCCGGCCTTTCAAAGTTTAAAGTTCTTTTTCCTGCGGATAAAGTGGAAGAAGAACTTTTTTTAATCGTTGTTTAGAAGCTGATTTGCATAAATAGAAAAGCGAAACGCTAAAATCCCTTGCAGGATTATCAACGTTTCGCTCATCGATAGGAGATTGTTGTAGTTTATTCTGATCATTCCATTTCCGGATCGGTTTCATCCAGGTGTCCTTCATCCAGATAATACCGTGTATCCTTGACGATCACGCGGGTCAGAAGCAGCACGGCGATCAGATTCGGAATCGCCATCAGTCCGTTCAGCGTGTCCGCAATCGTCCAGACCAGATCGAGCTTCATCGTACAGCCCAGATACAGCACAACGATCCATAAAACACGGTACGGCTTCAGGATCCTCTTGCCGAACAGATATTCCATACACCGCTCGCCATAATAACTCCAGCCCAGAATCGTCGAGTAGGCGAACGTCAGAATGCCGAAGATCAACAGCGGCGTGCCGATAACGGGAATCTGCGCAAAGCACAGGGTCGTCAGTTCACCGCCCTCCAGGCCGATCGTAGAGATCGCCGGGTTGGCGATGATGCTGGAAACGAGCACCAGGCCGGTGATCAGACAGACGACAACGGTATCCCAGAACGTGCCGGTCGAGGAAATCAGCGCCTGCCGAACCGGATTGCGCGACTGCGCGGCAGCGGCGACAATCGGCGCCGAGCCCATCCCGGATTCATTCGAGAACAAGCCCCGTGCGCAGCCATACCGGCAGGCTGTTATGATCGTGCTGCCGATAAACCCACCGGCCATCGCCCGGGGTGTGAACGCCGCCTGCACGATCAGCTCAATCGCCGGAAGCAGATACGCCCGGTTATAATACAGAATATAGAAGCAGCCCAGCGTATAAAATAACGACATGAACGGAACGAGCTTTTCACACACGTTGGCGATGGATTTAACGCCGCCGAAGATGACGAGGAACGTCACCGCCGCCAGGATCAGACCGACCAGCGAAGCGTTGAAATTAAAATTGGTAACCAGCGCGTCGGCAATTGCGTTGGACTGTACGCTGCAGCCGATGCCGAACGCCGCCAATCCCGTCAACAACGCGAACGCCACGCCGAGCTTGGGATGGCCGATTTTTTCCAGGACGACCATCGCGCCGCCCAGGTAGGTGCCATCTTCCGTTTTGCGGCGGTATTTGACGGCGATCAGACTTTCCGCGTATTTGGTGGCGATGCCGAACAATCCGGTCAGCCATGTCCACAGCACTGCGCCCGGACCGCCGGAAACAATCGCGGTCGCTACGCCGATGATGTTGCCGGTGCCGATCGTCGACGCCAGCGCCGTTGTCAGGGCCGCGAACGGACTGATATCCCCTTCGGTTTTATCCGGCGTGACCGACAATTTAATCCCTTTGAAAACCCAGCGCTGCACGCCGCGGGTGCGGATCGTCATCCACAGATGCGTGCCTAAAAGCAGAAGAATCAACGGCGGTCCCCATAATACCGCGTTGAACTGACTAAAAATCTCATTTAATAATTCCATAATTCAATCCCTCACCGGTTTATTTTACCTCGCGGGGATGGAATCGGAAAGTAAAATTTACCGGGAAGCGGTAATTTTAAGCGTAAAACCTTTGTCCTTTGGCTGCGGATTGGGTAAAATGAAGGACAGAGAAGCTGGGTTTTTCTTGGGTTCAGCGTCAGATGACTCGTTGAACGCAAGCCGGCGGACGACATCGAAGAAAAGGAGGCTTAAGGAAATGGAACTGATCAAACCCGATTACCGCGGAGGAATCTTAGGCGTCATCAATGCCTGGCGGAAGGAGCTTGGATTAAGTGTTCATCACCCGGCGGATCCGCAGGTGAGCGCCTGGCTGGCCGAACAACAATGGAATCAGATCGTTGTGCTGTTGATCGACGGGATGGGTTCCCGGCTGTTGGAAACCAAACTGGAAAAGGACAGCTTTCTGCGGACGCATCAGCTCAAGGAAGTGACGACGGTGTATCCTTCGACCACCTCGGCTGCGACGACCAGCGTGCTCAGCGGGAAATCCCCGGCGGAAAACGGCTGGATCGGCTGGCATCAATATTTTAAGGAACTGGACGACTCCTTGATTCTGTTCATGAACCGCAGCTATTACGGAGAGCGAAGCTATCCTGATTACTCGTATACGCATATCCCGTTTTTGAATCAGAAGGATGAGCTGACCCGGATGGGGAAAACGGCGCTGGAGCTGTATCCGGCTTTCCGTGAAGGCGGGGCGCACAGCTTCGATGAATTGTGCGGTCAGATTGCCGCGCACAGCCAGGCTCAGGACGCGCAGTTCATCTACGCCTATTGGGACCACTTCGATTCCCTGATGCATGTGAAAGGCCCCTCG
Source organism: Holdemania filiformis (assembly GCF_003459085.1). Classification (NCBI taxonomy): domain Bacteria; kingdom Bacillati; phylum Bacillota; class Erysipelotrichia; order Erysipelotrichales; family Erysipelotrichaceae; genus Holdemania; species Holdemania filiformis. The sequence continues at coordinate 104,076 of NZ_QRUP01000004.1, forward strand.
GATCCAGCGTGTGCGGAAGAACTGAAGCAGATCGACGAATGCTGCCGCAGGCTGGCCAGCCAGCTGGATCCAAGGACCGGTTTGATCATCATCGCCGATCATGGACAGGTCGACGTCGACAACATCAACCTGAAAGAGGAGCCTGAGCTGTTGGACTGCCTGCGTTTCGGCCCGACGGTGGAACCGCGCGGCACGGCGTTTTTTGTGAAGGATGGCCGGCTGGCGGAGTTCACGGAAAAGTTTGAACGGAAATATGCTGGCCGGTTCCTGTTGAAACCTTCGCAAACCTGGCTGGACGAAGGCCTGTTCGGTCCGGGTCCAATCCATCCGCGGACGCGGGAATTCCTCGGCGATGTGTTCGCGGTCGCGATCGGTTCCAGCTGCCTGGGGCTGTGGGAAAACGGGAAGCCGCCGTTTAAGGGGCAGCACGCGGGTTTAGGCGTGGAGGAAATGATGATTCCGGTCATTCTGGCCGGACATGAAACAGAGGATCCGGATGCATTGGTTTGATCCGGAAGACCGCAGTGAAGCGGTGATCACGGCCCAGCGGCATGTGAAAAGCAGCCATGGCACCTCAGTGCCGCCGGTTCTGCCGGAGGTGTGCGTGCTGTTTGAAATGGGGCGGGCGCTCGATCAGCTGCGTCAGGATTACCCCTGTGAGGTGATCAGCGAACATCTGCCCTGTTTTCTGGATAATCCGCCGTGTCTGAGATTGCGGGATGCTCCGCATGTTTGCTTTACGAAAGGCGGCTATGGCGCGCCGGCGGCGGTCGATACGCTGGAAACTGTGCTGGCACTCGGCGTAAAGAAGGTGATCGTCGCCGGCTTGTGCGGTGTTTTCGATCCCCGGGCACAGGTGGGGGACGTTCTGATTCCGACGCGGATTTACAGCGAGGAAGGTACGTCCAGACACTATGTGGAAAACTGCGAATGGGCGGGGACAGATCCGGCGCTGTGCGCTTTTCTGCGTCAGGCGATGGCGAAAGCGCTGCCGGTCAAAGCTTTGGATACCGTGACCACCGATGCGGTGTATCGTCAGACGATGAACAAGGAAGCCGCCTGGCGCGCGCGGGGCTGTGCCGGGGTCGACATGGAAGCTGCCGCCCTGCTTCAGGTCTGCGCGGTTTACGGCATCCCGGCCGCGGCGATGTTGTTGGCGTCGGATGGTCATCCGCTGCCTGAAACCAACACTGGCTGGAGCTGGGGCAGCGTAAACTTCGCGGAGGTCAGAAAACGCTACATCGATCAGATCATTCAGGCCGGCGTGCAGCTGGGGAAAGAAATCTGAACTGGGGGCTAACAAAATCCTGTTCCGTCAACCTGTCTTTTTACCGCTTCGTTGTTTTTCCTGGAAAACAGCGAAGCTTTTCGTTTTTCCCGCCCGATTTCTGCTATACTGAAACTGGAAAATAAGGCGTGCAAAGATGCGCGGAAAGGGGATGGCACGATGATTCGCAAAGCGTTTAAAATGAAATTATACCCTGGCAAGGAAGCAGAGTACAAACGGCGGCATGATGAGCTGTGGCCGCAGATGAAGCAGATGATCCATGACTACGGCGGGCATGACTATTCGATTTTTCTCGATCCGGAAACATTGACGTTGTTCGCAGTGCTGCAGATTGAGGACGAGGAACGCTGGGCGGCTTCGGCCCAGACGGAAATCTGCCGGAAATGGTGGGATTCAATGGCAGAACTGATGGAAACGAACCCCGACAACAGTCCGGTCAGCGTGGACTTAATCCCAGTGTTTTATTTGAAATAGCGGGAAAAGAGAGGATCAGAGCATGACGGAACGTCCTGATTTCTGATCCCAATACTTTTCATAAGGAGGAAAGAATATGATGGCTTCATCAGAAAGATTTCAGCTGGCGGCTGCGGATTACGCGCTTCTGGGAGTCGATGTGGAAGCGGCGCTGAACACGCTTGCCGGAATTCCCATCTCGATTCATTGTTGGCAAGGCGACGATGTGATCGGCTTCGACGGTGCCGGAGCGGTTTCCGGCGGCATTCAGGCGACCGGCAATTATCCCGGCCGCGCGCGGAATTTTACGCAGCTGAAGCAGGATATTGAAACGGCGCTGCGCTTGATCCCCGGACAGCACCGGCTGAATCTGCATGCCAGCTATGCCGTGTTTGAGCCTGGTCAAAAAGTGGACCGCGATCAGCTCAAGCCGGAGCATTTTCAGCCGTGGATCGATTTCGCGAAGGAAAACGGACTGGGGCTGGACTTCAATCCGACGCTGTTCGGACATCCGCTGGCGGAGGCTGCGACCCTTTCCAGCGAAGATGAAGCGATCCGGCAGTTCTGGATCCGCCATTGTCAGGCCTGCATCAAAATCGCTGAAGCCTTCGCGGATCAGCTTGAAGACACAAGTCTGGTCAACATCTGGATTCCCGACGGATTAAAGGATATTCCGGCGGACCGGACGTCTCCACGCGCCCGCTTAAAAGCTTCGCTCGATCAGATCCTGACGCTGGATTATGACCGTTCGAAGGTGAAGGTCGCCGTGGAATCGAAGGTGTTCGGCATCGGGATCGAAAGCTACACCGTCGGCTCGCACGAATTTTACATGAACTACGCCGCGCGGAACCAGCTGCTTTGCCTGTTGGATTCCGGACATTACCATCCTACGGAAACGATCAGCGATAAAATTTCATCGATGTTGTTGTTCAGCGACGAGCTGGCGCTGCATATCAGCCGGCCGGTGCGCTGGGACAGCGATCACGTCGTGCTGTATGACGATGAAACGCGGCAGATCGCTCAGGAAATCATCCGCAGCGACGTTCGCCGGATCCGCATTGCGACCGATTATTTTGATGCCAGCATCAACCGCATCGCGGCCTGGGTGATCGGCGTGCGCAGCGTTCAGAAAGCGCTGCTCAACGCCCTGTTAACACCGCAGGCAACGCTGGCCGAACTGCAAAGACAGCGCCGTTTCACTGAGCTGATGGCGCTGCAGGAACAGCTGAAAATGGCGCCGCTGGGAGCAGTCTGGGATGTATTCTGTCAACGTCAGGGCGTTCCGGGCGAGTCGGAATGGCTGAAGGAAGTACAGGACTATGAATGCCGTGTACTGGCAAAACGAGAGGAAGAGGAGCAAGTATGAAATGTTTAGAAACACCCTGGATGCAGGGTATGATTCGGATGTGCGGCGACGGTTTCCGGCAAGGCTGGCACGAGCGCAACGGCGGCAATCTGTCGTACCGCATTCCGCAGACCGAGCTTGAGGCGATTCGCGGTCAGCTGAGCTTTGATCAGCCCTGGCAGCCGATCACAGCGAAGGTGCCGGGGTTGGCCGGCGAGTTCTTCGCCGTGACGGGAAGCGGCAAATATATGCGCAACGTCGAGCTGAATCCGGCCGCCAATCTGGCGATCATTGAGATCAGTGCCGACGGCACGCAGTATCGGATTGTCTGGGGGTTGACCGAAGGCGGAAGACCGACTAGCGAGCTGCCGACGCATCTTATGAATCATGAGGTGAAAAAACGCGTCACGCAGGGGAAACACCGTGTGATCTATCACGCCCATCCGGCCAACCTGATCGCTCTGACGTTTATCCTGCCTTTGGATCCCGCGGTTTTTACGCGCGAGCTGTGGGAAATGGCGACGGAATGTCCGGTTGTGTTTCCAGAGGGGTTAGGCGTGGTGAAGTGGATGGTGCCCGGCGGCCGGGCGATCGCCGAGGCCACGAGCGTGCAGATGGAGCAGGTGAACGCCGTTGTCTGGGCGCACCACGGCTTGTTCTGTTCAGGAACCGATTTTGATGAAACGTTTGGCCTGATGCACACGATCGAGAAGTCCGCCGAGATTTTGATCAAGGTGCTTTCCGTTACTCCGCATAAGCAGCAGACGATCACAACGCCGGATTTCATCGCGCTGGCCGAGGATTTTCACGTCACGCTGAACCCCCAGGCGCTGCATCAAAATGACTGAGCGGCTGTCCGGCGGATCAAATTTCAGGAATAAATTTAAATGAAGTTTTCGGAGTCAGATTTCACAAAAAATATTGAAATAAGAAACAAGGAAGTAATGAAAAAAGGGAACGGACGTCAACGATCGGATGAAGGATCTTGAATGTTCGTTCCCTTTATCATTTTGCGAATCGTAAGAATTAAGCCTGGATCTCAGAAATAATATTTCCGCATTCTTTGTAAAAACTTATGGGTAATCGGATAACCGGAGGCTTCGCCGATAACGGAATCCATGCCGCAATAAGGACAAACGGCTGTCCCTGCCGGATCATCAATCCATACTGTAATTTCCCGGGGATCAAAAATGACAAGACAACAGAAACATCCGCAGCGTTGATCCTGAAGTCACTGTGCTTTGTGATTCGTGGAGAAAACACGAGCTTTTTCAAGCTCATTCATGACGGGAATCCTCCGATGTTTGTTTTTCTTCCTTCATCATCTGGCGGCATTGCTGGGGACTGAGACCAAAGCGGTTTTTGAATACCCGGCAGAAATAATGCTGCGACGTGAAGCCACACTGTTCGGCGATTTCCCACATCAGATACGGCTCCGGGCTCAGCAGCATCGTCCGCGCCTTCGTCAGTCGTTTTTCGTTGATCAGTTCGCTGAACGTACAGTTGACTTCTTCTTTGATGATCCGCGACAGGTAGGATGCAGAAACGTGAAATTGTTCGGAGAGCTGATTGAGCGAAAACTCGCTGTCCGTCGCCCGGCGATCGATTTCCTGCAGCACCTGCGTGATCATCCGGCGATCCTGATGCTGCGGGACCACGATCCGGGAGGTTGTGATCTCCTGCTGGAGCATCGCCGCGCAGCGATCCAGCACGGCGCTGAGCTGTTCCTCGGTGACCGGCTTCAGCAAGTAATCGACGACATGGTAGCGGCACGCTTTCTGCGCGTATTCAAAGTCGCTGTAACCGGAGATGATCACAAACCGAAGCCGCGGATCCTCGTGATAGCGCTCAATGACTTCCAGTCCGCTGACTAACGGCATGTTGATATCCATGAAAACGATCGACGGCCGCAGCTGTTCGATCATCGCACACGCTTCCTCTCCCTGGGCCGCGGCGCCCACCACTTCCATATCCTTTCGGCAGTGGCCGATCATCTTGGTCAGGCCCCGCCGGGTCATCGCTTCATCGTCGCAAATCAATATTTTCCACATCATGATCCTCCTCAATTGCCGGAATCCGCACCGTAACCACCGTGCCCTGTCCGCTCGCGCTGTTCAGCGTCAGTCCGTAGTCCTTGCCATAGGTTAAACGAATCCGCTGGTGGACGTTGACCAGGCCGAAGCCCAGACTGCTTTTTCCCGTGTCGAACGCCCGGCGCAGCTGGCCGAGCGTTTCGCAGTCCATTCCCACACCGTTGTCGCTGACCTTAATTTCCACGTCCGCGCCGCGGCGGCGCGCCTGAATCGACAGCGTACACGGATGCGGGCACGGCTTGATGCCATGCGCAACCGCGTTTTCCGCCAGCGGCTGCAGCAGCAGCTTCAACATTAACAACGATTGCGTTTCAGGCGAAGCTTCAATCGTAAAATCAAACTGATCCGCAAACCGCATTTTCTGTATTTCCAGATAATACCGGACGTGATCCAGCTCGCGCGGCAGAGGGATGAACTCGTCGCCGCGGCTCAGGGAAATCCGGTAAAAGCTGGATAACGTGCTGATCAGCTGAAGCATGTCTTCGTCGTTGTGATCGTAAGCCATCCAGTGCAGCATATCAAGCGTGTTGTAGAGAAAGTGCGGGTTGATCTGAGCTTGCAAGATCCGCAGCTCGGCCCGCCGTTTTGCTTTTTCCTGATCGATCAGCTGGTTCATCAGCCGCTGGATCTGGGCCGTCAGCTTGTTGAAGGAGCGGGCCAGCGTCGCGATTTCATCGCCGCCCCGTTCTTCTGCCCGGATGCTCAGATCGCCGGTTCTGGCCTGGTCCATGGTGGCGCACAGCTGAGCCAGCGGCCGGCTGATCGTGCGGGAAAGCAGGATCGCCGCGAAGATCGTCACACCTAACAAGACGATCCACACCATCGCCAGCGTGCCTAATAAAGAATAGGTGTTCTGCATTAAGACGGAACGCGGCACCTGCGTGCACAAAAACCAATCCTCCGTCATCGGAATCGGCGTGAAGTAGAAAAACGAACTGCCGTCCGAGACATAACGGGTGGATACCGGCGGATCCATTTTCAGATGCTCGGCGAACTGCGCCAGCTTCGCGCTGCTCAGCGCTTCCGGCAGCACGGTGTAGTTGCGTCCCTCGCTGTCCATAATCCACGATACCCCGTCATAGAAATCAATCCCCTGCGCCAGCTCCGTCAGCCGGTTGAGCGCGATCGCACCGTTGATAAAACCATACGGCACGCCGTCTTTACGCAGCGGATAACAGATCAGGGCGATCGGGGCGTTGTCGGTCTTGGAGGTGACCGGTTCGCTCAGAATAAACGGTTCATTGCCGGTCATCGCGCGTTCAAAATAATCGCGGCCGGATACGTCGATCGTCTTATCCTGGGCTACCCAGCCGATCCCATCGCGCATGCCGATGGCGAAGGTGCCCCATTGATTGCCATAGCGCTGTCCGACGTCGGCGTTGAGCGTTTCGACAAACGGCCGGATGTTGTCAAAGTCCATCGACTGCACCGCCGGGCTGAGCGCGATGATTTCCAGTTCGCTGACACGCTGGGCCAGCCAGTCGCCGGCTTCGCGGGCTTTGGCATCGAACAGCTGGACGCTGGTGGAGGAGACCAGCTGCTGATTGGCGTGGGAAACGGTCAGGTACACAAGGCTCATCAGCACCGCGAAGGCGGCGGTGATCAGCGCGCTGAACGTGACGATCATTCGGGTTTTAAATTTCATGGGGATCACCTCAGGTTGATAAAGTACAAATTTCCGAAAATTTGTGCAAATACAAACAAGTCCTGCCGGGCTATAATGCTAATGTAATCACAAATAAGTGATGTTGTCAAAGGGAGGAAAAAGAAATGAAGAAAGTAACTCTTTTGGCGTTAGCGGGCGTTATGGCACTGAGCCTGACCGCCTGTTCGCAGAAGCCTGCGGAACAGCCGAAGACCAGCGACGAACCGAAAACCGCGGACGTCAATACCGAAGCAGACGTAATCGTCTTGGGCGCCGGCGGAGCCGGCATGGCGGCGGCGATCACCGCGAAGGAAAACGGTGCGAGCGTTCTCGTGCTGGAAAAAATGCCGATGGTCGGCGGCAACACGCTGATCTCCGGTGCGGAAATGGCCGCTCCGGGCAACTGGCTGCAGGAAAAGGAAGGGATCGAGGATTCCGTCGATCTGTTCTATGAAGACATCATGAAGGGCGGCGACAATATCGCGGATCCGGAAGTCGTCCGGGTTCTGGCTGAAAATGCTCTGAGCGCTGCGGAATGGCTGCGCGACGACGTGCATGTTCAGTTCGAGGATAATATGTTATTCTTCGGCGGTCATTCTGTCAAGCGCAGTCTGGTTCCGCTGAACGCCAGCGGCGTAGAACCGATTCAGAAGTTAAAGGCCAAATGCGACGAGCTGGGCATCGAAATCCAGACCGATACGCCGGCAACCAAACTGATCCAGGACGAAGCAGGCAAAGTGATCGGCGTCGAAGCGCAGCATGACGGCCAGACTCTGACCTACACCGCTCACAACGGCGTGATCATCGCTACCGGCGGCTTTGGCTCCAATCTGGAAATGCGCAAGCAGTACAACCCGATGATGGATGAAAAAATCCTGTCCACCAACAGCGTCGGATCGACGGGCGACGGCATCACGATGGCGGAAGCGATCGGCGCGAAGCTGGTCGACATGGAATGGATCCAGACCTATCCGACCTGCGATGCGGAAACCGGGCGCTTATTGTATGTCGGCGATGTCCGTCTGGACGGCCGTGCGATCTTAGTCAACCTGGAAGGCAAGCGGTTCGTTGAGGAACTGGAACGCCGTGACGTCATCTCCAAAGCGGTCACGGAAACCACCGACGGCTTCTCGTATCTGTTCTGGGATGAAGCTTCGATGGTCGCTTCCGGCGTCCGCGAGCAGCATCAGAACGAATATGATGATCTGATTGAACGCGGCATGTTGGTGAAAGCTGACACGATTGAAGAAGCGGCGGCGCATTTCGGCATCGACGCGGAAAATCTGAAAGCCACAGTTGCGAAGTATAACGAATACTGCGAAAAGGGCAAGGATGAGGAATTCAACAAGCGCGGCGATCTGATCGCTTTCGGCGAAGGTCCTTACTATATCATGAAGTCGATCCCGGCAATCCACCACACGATGGGCGGCATCAAGATTAATCCGGAAGCTCAGGTAGTCAACGTTGAGGGCAACGTCATCGAAAATCTGTATGCGGCTGGCGAAGTGACCGGCGGCATCCACGGCACCAACCGTTTAGGCTCCGATGCGATTGCGGATATCATGGTCTTCGGCCGGATCGCAGGCGCTAACGCGGCAGCGAACAAATAAGCAGAAATTTAAGTTCAGCCGGTATTTTCTGAAAAGAAAACCGGTGATCAAGGAAATCAAAAGCCCCGTACTTTCAGAAATGAAAGCTGCGGGGCTTTTATCTGTTATTCTTCCGCTCCTTGATCAAAGCACTGCCCAGAACCAAGGCATCCATAAAACAGAAACGTGCGGATCCTAACGTTGTTCTCAGCTTTCATCCTGCGCCAGTGTTTCCGCCAGCCTGATAAATTTGAGCATCGCCGAAGTTTTGTATTTTTGTTTATGCCAGAGCAGCGACAGCGAATTTTCAAAACAGAAATCGCTGACGATCACCGGGGCTAAGCGCCGGGCTTCGATCTCCCGCCGGGCCAGCGGCTGAGGCAGGATCGTGACCCCGAGGTTTTGCCGCGCAGCTTCCAGCAGTGCTTCAAGCGAAGAACTTTCCCACCGCGGCTGCACAGACAGACCGGCCTGCGCCAGGGCGGATTGAAGGACTTCAAACGCGCCGCTGCGCCGCTGCCGGAACAACAGCGGATGCGCGGCCAGCTGCCGCAGCGTGATTTCCTGGTGGGCTAACGGATATCTGCAGCCGCAGACCACTTCCTGTTTTTCTCGAATCAGCGGCTGGGTTAGCAGAAAGGCGGAATGCACCGGCCCGCCGGCCACCGCCAGGTCCAATTCATTGTCCAGCAGCTGACGTTCTAGAAATTCCGTGGTATGGATCTGAACCTGGACTTCGATTTCCGGATGGTGATCCTGGAATAAACGCACCCACCGTGGCAGCAGTGAAACCCCGGCATTGACGCTGCCGCCGATCCGCAGCGTGGTTCCGCCCTGCGGCTGGCGGAAACTCTGATCGATCTCCTCGAGCAGCTGCACCAGATGCTGAGCATAGGTCAGCAACGCAAGCCCGTCCGCGGTGATTTTCAGCCGCTGATTCATCCGCTCAAAGAAACGGACACCGTAATGTTCCTCCAGCTCGCGGATCGCGACGCTGACCGTGGGCTGGGACACGGCCAGCTGCTGGGCGGCCTGGGTGATGCTTTCATTTTCCGCCACGGCGATAAAAATCCGGAAATGACGCAGGGTCATGATGATTCCTCCTTAATCCGCTGTTTTTCTTCGATCTGCAATCCCATTTCTTACCTGGATTTCAAGATTCTTGAATTCCGGCCGATGCGAAGCTCAACCAGATGAATCATAGTAAATTCACTATAAACTTGATTTAATTATAGTATTATTCAAAAGCTCTCTCAAGCTCTATAATGGAATCAAAACAGGAGGAATCCACGATGAAAGCTATGAATACATTAATTTTATGCTGCGATCAGCACAATCCGGAAATCACCGGCTGTTACGGCAATGCTGTAGTCGTCACACCCAATCTTGACGCTTTGGCAGCCCGCGGCACTGTTTTTGAAAACGCCTATACCGCGACGCCGATCTGTGTTCCTGCCCGCGCGGCTTTGGCCACCGGCAATTATCCGTTCTGCGGCGGCTATTGGGACAACGCACATCCTTATGCCGGGAAGCAGCCTTCGTGGGGCCACCGGCTGAAAGCGACGGGTGTGGACGTGACGGCCATCGGCAAGCTGCATTTTCAGGATGCCAGCGAGGCGGTATTCCCGGGTCAGCGGATCCCGATGAACGTCAAAGGCGGATTGGGCGATCTGATGACCGCCTGCCGGCAATCCGACGGCACAACGTCCAAACTGCGCGAACAAATCCAGGCTGCAGGCGCCGGGGATTCAGATTATCTGCATTACGACCGGACGATTGCGCAGGCGGCGGCAGACTATCTGAAAACGGAAGCACCGTCCGATCATCCGTGGTGTCTGTACGTCGGATTCACGACGCCCCATTATCCGCTGAAAGCCCCGGAAGAATTTCTGAAGCTCTATGAACCGTTCGATCAATTCCCCATCGATCCCGCCTGGCATGATCCGTCCCGGCTGCATCCGGCCCTGCGGCGGTATAAGGAAACGACTGAAATCGAAGGCCGGCTGATTTCCGATGCACAGCTGCAAAAAGCGATTGCGGCTTATTACGCGATGGTGACGTTTATGGACAGTCAGGTCGGGGTGGTGCTGGACGCGCTGCGGCAAGCCGGACTGGAGGATACGACGCGGATTGTCTATCTGGACGATCACGGCGATTCCGCGGGTGATCATGGCTTGTTCTTCAAATCAACGATGAACGAAGGTTCGGTCCGGATTCCGATGATTCTGGCCGGGCCGGACATTCCGGCGGGCAACCGGGTCGCTGACAATGTGTCGATCATCGACGTGTATCCGACGCTTCTGGACTTTGCCGGTCTGCAGCGGAATGAGCGGGAGCGCAGTCTGCCGGGAATTTCGCTTTGCGAGACGATCCAGGGCCAGACGGATCCGCACCGCTGCATCTACAGCGAATACCATGCCGCCGGTTTTCCCGGCAGCGTCTTTATGCTGAAACGAGATTCCATGAAATTGATCCGTTATTCCGGTTTCGATCGGCCGCAGCTCTTTGATTTAAAGGGCGATCCGAAAGAACAGCGCGACCTGGCTTTGGATCCAGTGTATCAGCCGGTGATTGATGAGCTGGAACAGGCACTGCGCACGATCTGCGATCCCGATGCGCTGAACGAACGCTCGATGCGGGCACAGCGGGAATTGATCGCGGAGAAAGGCGGGCTGGAAGCCATTCTGAAGCAGGGGCTGACGCCATATACCGCCGTGCCGAAGGATTATATAACGCATTCTTGATCCTCTTTTAACATGAAAAAGCGCGGGTTCTCCTTTCCTTGCGGAAGGGGAAGACCCGCGTTTTGATATCGCAAAAATCGAAATGAATCCATTCAATCGTTTATTCTTATAAAGCTAAGCGCCGCTTACAAACGGCTCAGCTCTTTGAGAATTTCCCGCAGCGCCGTCTGCACGTCCTGATCGCTTAACGGCCCCTCCGGCAGTTTGACGACCTGGTCAAAACCGAGAATCTCGGCCTGGGCAACTTGGGTTTCCGCCGGCGTCACTAAAATCGTGAGCATATCCTCATGATGTGCGATTGCCGCGGCCTGCGGCAGGGAGCTGGGGGAGGCCGGCGACAGCGGTTTCTGACGGAAGCAAAGCAAAGCGTCCGCGTGCCGCAGCCGCTCCCGGAAGCCAATCGTCGACATTAACGCCGCGACGCTGTCCTGGCACTTTCCCTGCAGCAGCGCCTGGATCGTATAGCCAAGTCCGTGACCGGCGGCTGCGCCCGGTTCGGCCGCCGCAGAAGTTTGCTTCAGCCAGCGGATTAACGGGGAAGCCGGCACGGTGTTCCGGTATAAGTCCTGGGGATCGCACAACGCGATGAACGTTAAGCCGCGCAGCGTCTTTTTTAATTCCTGGTCGTCCGCCTGAACGATCTCCCCCTGATCGTCAAAGATAAACTTCATGCCTAACGTTTCCAGCATGCTCAATCCGCCGTCCTCCGGACCCAAGGGACTCAGCACAAGATAAAACCGGCGGCAGCCCTGCGTCAGGGCATGAAGAACCATCGTGCCGTAAAGACGCGAATCGGAGAGTCCGTTCAGCTCGGAAAACTCCAGAATCGCATTGTTGCCCCGGACGGCATAACTGATTTTATGCGCGGGCAGAGCGGGATCCGAGGGCAGAGTAACCCGTCGGCAGACCGACTGACCGATCAGCGCGTCGACATAGCCCTGCGCTCCATCGCTTAAATTACAGGAAACCGACTGGCATTGGGAGACCGGCATGAACGTCTGCAGGATCTCGGTAAACGCCCGGGCATTCCAGCCGTTGTCAAAGGGCTCAGCCGCCAGAACTAACCGCGGCCGCAGCGTCTGGCGCAGGAAGAAGCGCCCCTGCAGCTGAACCGGCTGATGATCGTTGGCCATCAGCGTAAACCCTTCTTTAAGAAAGAACGGCAGCGAGGCCAGTAAGACGATCACCTGAAGCTCAAAATGATGATGTTTTTTCGCATAGCGGCGGGCCTGGTGCAGCAGTTCGCTGGACACACCTTCACCCTGATGCTGCTGAACGACCGACAACAAATCGATCTGCCAGCGCTGGGGATCGAGCGCCAGAAGACCGATGATCTGGCCGCCGTCATCCTCCGCCGCAAAGATTTCCCATTGCGGCCGGGGTTTATTCGGCACGACTTCCGAAACGTCCCAGCTGCACGCCTTGACGCAGGTCTGCCGCGGAACGCGCAGCATTCGCCGGCTGGAATCGAAGAACTCTTGAATCTGCTGCCGCTGACCGGCAGGGTTATGACGGATTTTCATGATCTACCTCTTTTGGCTGTTATTTCCATTCTATCATAATCCGGACTCGGGGAAAATGTTCTTGACAGCGCTTTCAGAAAAATACCGGATTTTCTCATCGTTCGCGATCAATGGATTGATTTCGTTTCAGCCAGGCTGTCCATTCTTCCTGCAGCCGCCGGGGGGCCTGGCGAATACTTTCCTGTTTGCTCATGGAGGGTTTCTGCAGCACAAGCACATCGCGGAAGCCCGCTTCCAGCAGCGCTGTTTTCGCGATCCCCAGCTGGCCGCATACCGCCAGCACCGGCACGTTTGCCGTTTGGGCATGGTGCAGGATGCCTAAGGGAACCTTGCCCTGCAGACTCTGCGAGTCGATCCGGCCTTCGCCGGTGATGATCAGGTCGGCGTGGGTCAGCTGTTCGTCTAACCGCATCCAATGCAAAAGCTGTTCCAGTCCGCTGCGGATTTCACAGCGAAACACTCCTTTTAACATCAAACCGCAGGCGCCGGCGGCGCCCAAGCCCGGCTGCGCGGCGAGGGAACAGTTCTGCCAGGTCTCCACTTTGCGCGTCAGCTGTTCGGTATTGTGGTCCAGCTGCGCGATCAGCGCCTCGTCCGCACCCTTTTGGCGGGCGAAGACTTGAGCCGCGCCGTTGGTTCCGAATAAAGGATTGGTGACGTCGCACAGACAGATCAGCCTTGCGCCGGAATTGAATAACTCGCAGTCAGAAAGATCGATTGCTTCAATTTGATCCAGCGTCGCTCCGGTAGGCAGGAAGGCTTTTCCCTGATGGAAAAACCGCACGCCCAGCGCCGCTGCGATTCCACAGCCGCCATCGTGCGTGCCGCTGCCGCCTAAGCCGAGATAAATCGTTTGGCATCCCGCGTCCAGGGCAGCCTTGATTTGTAAGCCTGTGCCGTAAGTCGTCGCCAGCGCCGGATTGCGGGGATGACATAAACCCAAGCCGCTGCACTGCGCCAGTTCGATGACCGCTTCCGCTCCTCTCCGGGCCCAGGCCGCAGTCAAAGGCTGCCGCTGCGGATCGCAGAAGGTTCCTTCCTGACGGAGAAATCCGCCGTTTTTTACAACGGCTTCGACTAAGCCTTCGCCCCCGTCGCTGATCGGCAGCACGGTTACCTCCACTTCCGGAAAAAGCTTGCGCGTGGTGACGGCAATGCGTTTGCCGATTTCGCTGCTGGACATACAACCTTTAAAGGAGTCGGATGCGACGATAATTTTCTTCATGATGGACCTCGCTTTTCTTATTGAATTTTTATTTATCCGTTTGCCTCTGTGCGAGCCATTCGGTTTTTAACAGCCGGTATTCGACCCGGTTTTTTAGTCTTCCCTCATGCCATACGCAATGGACATGCTCGGCTTCTTTGATCATCCCGCATTTCTGCATTACTTTTTCAGATCCGATATTTTCTTTGATACATCCTGCGGAAAGTCGGATAACGTTATCCTCCAGGAATGCGAATTGGATTACGCGATTTAAGGCCTCGCTCGCATATCCCTGATTCCAAAAAAGAGGCAATAAAAAATAACCGACGTCCGCAAGTTTGCCTAACGGCGTATTCTGCTTAATTGTGTAACCGATACTCCCCAACACCTCGGCGGTTGCTTTAGATTCAATATGGAAAAAAACGGTTTGCCGTTCAACTGCCTTCTGATCCCGCAGGCATTTCTGAAGATCAGCCTGCGCTTGTTCCAGCGAGCTTAGACGCATGCCCGGCAGATAAAACATTGTCTGGGGATCACTTTTCAGTTTTAAGATTGCCTGACTATCTTCAGCTGTATAATCCCTCAGGATCATTCGTTTTGTTTCCAGTCGAAGCATGACTATTCCTCCTTAAGGTTTAATTTCCAGCACGTTCTTTTTTTGATTATATCATTTTTTTATTCTTCACTAAATTCGATCTTGCCTTATCGAAACATTATTCTCGTATTTATGTTTGTTTTGATCATGTGCAGCCCAACGAATGCGTTTAAAATTCAGGCGTATCAGTAGGCAGAAATAAGAAAAACGGGTATGATAAAGCTAATCAGAGAAAAATGAAAGAAAGGACGAACAACTATGGAAAAAGCCTACGATTTTAAACTTAACGACAGCGAGGGCAACGAAGTTGCGCTGCACGACTTTTTAGGCCAGAAGGTCGTCGTTTATTTTTATCCCAAAGACAGCACGCCAGGCTGCACGAAGCAGGCCTGCAGCTACCGTGATCATTTCACGGAACTGGCCGCACGGAATCTCAAGGTGATCGGCATCTCCAAAGACTCCGCGACATCTCATCAGAAATTCATCGCCAAGCAGAGCCTGAATTTTACGCTGCTTTCCGATCCTGACCACATCGCGATCGAAGCCTACGGCGTCTGGCAGGAAAAGATGATGTATGGCAAAAAGGTGATGGGGGTGGCGCGCACGACGTTCGTGATCGACGAGCAGGGAAACATCCTGAAACGTTTTGATAAAGTGAAGCCCGATCAGGATGTCGCGCAGGTGCTGGCGTTCATCGACGGATTGGAAGGACAGAATTAAATTTCCAATTCCGATTTTTATAACTTTCATCAGGATAACCGGTCTGGAACAATTTTGATTTCAGACTTTTTAAGTCGCTTCAGGTATGAAAAAGGCGTCGTTTTCAGCATAATTAAATAAGCAGGAAAATAACGGAAATGTAAGCGCTGTGATCATTTCTGTGACGAACATTGTCGAAATTAAAAAAATAAGGATATTATTCATTTCATCATATTCACTTTTCCTAAAACATAGTATAATGATGATAAGCAAAGGAACAGGATGGGTGAGCAGGATGAATAAGAAACAAACAAAGATCATCGGCAATACGCTGGTGGAAGAATATGCCGTGCCGCTGAAAGCAGAGGAAAACGCGACGCTGCAGCTGTTGGAGTACGCTGACCGGATTGCGAATTTAGACGCGTTCATTGTGGATTATATTCGGCTGGAAGAACTTCAGATGTATTCGGAGGACCGGGGTATTCCAGTCTATACCGATGTGGAAAGTCTGGCGATCGTCAAGCATGATCTGGCGAAAGAGTCGATCCGCACATGTTTAGTTAAGGGGTTCTACATGAACATTGATTTGTCGGTCATCGTCGATATGCAGTCAAAGACGATCCGCTTTAACCGCAGCCGGTTCAGCACGCTGAACACCGACGACATCATCGCCGCGGTGGCCGGGACGCCGCAGCTGTAATCAGTAAAACAGGACATTTCTGAAAGGAGATGTCTTTTCTTTTTGCGTGAAAAAAGGTAAACTAAGCGCTGGATAAAGGAGGAATCGCCTGTGGAAACAATGGAATTAAAAACCGCGATTCTGCACAGCCTGGATATGAATCTGGGGATGCCGGTGGTATCGCAGGTGGAATTGGAACCGACGGATTTTTTGAATACCTATCTGGAAAAACGGCTGCAGCGTCTGGCCGGCAGCGAACATTGCCGCACCAGCACGACGGCCAGCATCGGCGGGGTCAGTCTGGATGAGGTGCTGAAAGCCTCGGACTGGCAGGCATTTTATGAATTTACGCTGCAGCTGCTGGAAAAGCTGTTCAACTACCGCCAAAGCAACGGCGGTCAGAGCGCGGACGTCCTGTTCGCGCTGCTGGAAATCGACCGGCATTTAAGCTTATATGTCGGAATTCTGGATTACCGCAGCTCGCTGATTCATCATCTCAGCCAGGATGAGCGTCAGACCCGGCTGGAGCTGGTTGAGTATCAGACGACGCTGCCCGGCGCGTCGGCAGGGGTAAGCTTCGAGTTCTGCACCGATCTGTTCACCGGGCTGACGCAGCTGATCGAGAAGAAGGAAAAAGGCTTTACACCGCTTTCAGAGCTGCTGCTGAACCAACAATTTGAAATGACGCCGAAGGAGAAGATCAAGGCGGCGCAGAAAATCGTGCAGGAAATTCATCCCAGCGACGATCTCACCGAAATGAACCGTCGGGTCGAATTCAAACAGAAAGTCGCGGAATCGCTGCAGGAAAAAGAGGAAGTCAACCTGGAAGAAGTCTTTGAGGAAATCTATGTCGACGATCCTTCAACGCTGTTTGAAGCAAAAGCGAAGCTGCAGGACCGCGGTCTGGATCAGCAGCGGATGGTCGTGACCAGCTCCGCCTACGACGCCAAGCTGAAAAAGCAGAAGCTGGTGACGGACAGCGGGATATCGATCGTCTTGCCGATCGATTATATGCACGATCAGAGCCATGTGGAATTCATCACCAATCCCGACGGCAGTCTGTCCATTCTGCTGAAAAACATCACGCATATCTATGATAAATAAAAGCGAAGGACGCCGGAACTAACCTCGGCTTGGAAAAATGCAGGGCAGAAGGGATTCAAGATGAATCCCCGGATCATTTCAGCCGGCCTTTTCCGGGCTGGCGGCGAGGGTCGTTCAAGGTTGAAACAGGGATAAATGTAAAAAGTTACACTGCGAAATGTAAAAATTCTCTTTTGATCGGAAACATGGCGATTTCCGTCTTGACAACCGATTCAGTTTCGCTTAAACTGAATCCATATTCAAAATTCAGTGAACAGGAGAGTAGCTTAAGATATCCATCAGCGAGCCAAAACAGAGTGAAAGTTTGGCGGCACTGTCGAAAGCGAAGCGCACCTGGGAGAAGTTCAGATGAAAAAAGTAGTCTGAAACGTGAGTCTGCGTTAACGAACGAGGGGGTCGGAACAGTGGTTTCCGGCAACTAGGGTGGTACCGCGATGTGAGTCGTTCCTAGATTGGAGGAACGGCTTTTTTGTTTGGAAAAGAGGGGTAATATGAGAAAGATGAAAAACACGTTGATCCTGGCCGTTATGATTTTCTGCCTGTGGATCACAACCGGATTGTCGCTGGCGGCTGAGGAGGAACAGCCGGCTCAAGGCAATCCCGCCAACCGGCTGGAGGAAATCCTGCAGCGGGGCAAACTGATCGTCGCGACGTCGCCGGACTTTGCACCGCAGGAGTTTATCGACGATTCCAAGAAGGGGCAGGAGCAGTATGTCGGCTCGGATATCCTGATGGCGCAGTATATTGCCGATCAATTGGGCGTCGAGCTGGAAATTCAGGCGATGGACTTCGCGATGGTGCTCAGCTCGGTTGATCTGGGCGAAAGCGACATGGCGATCAGCGGCTTCGGCTGGAAGGAAGACCGCGAGGATTCCTTTGAATTATCCGACGGGTTTAACAAAACCGGAGAAGCGGCCTGTCAGGGGCTGATGATTCGCCGCGCGGATGCGGAGAAGTATCCGGATCTGGCCAGCTTCGACGGAAAACTGATCGCGGCGCAGGCCGGCTCGCTGCAGGAAAACTATGTGCAGACCCAGCTGCCGCAGGCAACGCTGGAAACGATTACGTCGATGGACATCGGCATCCTGAGCTTAACTACCAACAAGGTGGATGCGCTGGCTTCCGACTGCGACGTGGCCAAAGGCTATGTATCCAAGGACAATTCGCTGATCTTAGCGGATGCGCGCTTCGATACGACGCTGGAAGATCAGCACGCCGGCAACGTACTCGCCGTCAAAAAAGGCGAAACCGAGCTGATTGCCGCGATCAACAACATTATTGCGGATATTAACGAAAAGGGTCTGTACGAACAATGGAAAAACGAAGCCAAGACGCTGGCTTCCAAGCTGGGCATTGAATTCGACGGCTCCGAAGGCGTGGCGAAGAAGTCGCCGGGCGTCATCCAGGTCTTCCAGGAGAATTCCGGCATCTTCATGAGCGGCTTGTGGGAAACCTTGAAGCTGGCGGCAATCACCGTCTTCTTCGGTACGATTTTCGGGGCGCTGATCGCGATTATCAAGCTGTCGAAAAATCCGCTGCTGAAATTCATCACGGCGGTGTATGTGGAAGTGCTGCGCGGCACGCCGATTCTCGTCCAGCTGTATATCTTCCGCTTCTTCTTGCCGATGGCCTTCCCGTGGCTGAACCTGTCGAAATATGCCTGCGTCGTTATCGCGCTGGTCTTCAACAGCTCCGCCTATGTTGCGGAAATTATCCGTTCCGGCATCCAGGCCGTGGACAAGGGCCAGAGTGAGGCGGCCAAGAGTCTGGGCATGTCCAACCGGCACATGATGATGAAAATCATTCTGCCGCAGGCGGTCAAGAATATTCTGCCGGCGCTGGGCAACGAGTTTGTCACGATGATCAAGGAAACCTCGCTGGCTTCCACCTTCTATATCGGTGAACTGATGTATACGCGGACGCTGTTAATGAGCACGAAGTTCTATGCCTGGCAGCCGCTGATCATCATCGCCGCGATCTACTTCGTCGTGACCTTCGTCTTGTCGAAGGGCATTCAATATATGGAAAAGAGGATGAGCGTCAGTGATTAATGCAGGAGAAAAATTAATTGAAGTTAAAGATCTGAAAAAGAATTTCGGATCGTTGGAAGTTTTAAAAGGAATCAACGAAACAATTCATAAGGGCGAGGTCGTTTCGATCATCGGCCCGTCCGGCAGCGGCAAGTCGACGTTTCTGCGGTGTCTGAACCTGCTGGAAAAGCCGACCAGCGGCCAGGTTATCTTTGAAGGTGTGGACATCGCCGACAAAAAGATCAACATTGATCACCATCGTCAGAAGATCGGCATGGTGTTCCAGCACTTCAACGTTTTCCCGCATTTAACCGTGCTGGAAAATATCACGATCACCCCGACGCTGGAAAAGAAGGTTCCGCAGAAGGAAGCTGAAGAAAAAGCGATGAAGCTGCTGAAGCAGGTCGGTCTGGAGGACAAGGCGCAGGAATATCCGCGCAAGCTCTCCGGCGGTCAGAAGCAGCGGCTGGCAATCGTGCGGGCGATGGCGATGGAGCCGGACGTCATGTTGTTCGACGAACCGACCTCAGCGCTCGATCCGGAAATGGTCAAGGATGTTCTGGAGGTTATCCAGCAGCTGGCCGAAGGCGGCATGACGTGCGTGATCGTTACGCATGAAATGGGCTTTGCCCGTTCAGTCAGCGACCGCGTGCTGTTTATGGATGAGGGCGTGATCGCCGAACAGGGCAGCCCGGCGGAAATCTTCGATCACCCGACGCATCCGCGGACGATTGAATTCCTGAGCAAAGTGCTTTAAGAAACAGACGTTTCTGACAGGATCAGGACAAGGCCTGGGGCAAACCGGAAAAAAAGGAATACCCCGCAGCCGCTAAGACGAAACTAAAATCGGAGGTGCCTCAATGAAAACAACCTTTCAGTACGATCATTACTATACTTATTCCGAGCTGACCGAAGCGCTGCAGACGCTGGTCAAAAACCATCCGGATTTACTCACGATGGAATCAATCTGCAAGAGTGAAAAGGGCCGCGACGTGTGGGCGCTGACGCTGACCCAAAAGCAGACGGGCGATCCGCTGGCAAAGCCGGCGTTCTATATCGACGCCAATACGCATGCCGGGGAAGTGACCGGTTCGATGGCGGCGCTGCATACGCTCGACGTCTTATGCACCAACTATGGCGAAGACGCGCAGCTGACGCGGCTGGCGGACACCCTGACGTTCTATGTCATTCCGCGGATCAGCGTGGACGGCAGCGAGGTGTATCTGACTTCGCCGTATGACCTGCGTTCCGCCGACCGGCCGTATCTGACGCCCGTGCAGCAGCCGGGTTTGGTGCCGGAAGACATGGATCAGGACGGCGTGATCCGGATGATGCGGATTAAGGACAAGCATGGCGCCTGGAAGATCAGCAAGGCACACCCGCAGTTAATGGAAAAGCGCAAGCCGGACGAGCGGGAAGGCGAGTTCTACACAGTCGTCAGCGAAGGCGTGCTGAAGGGCGCCAACGGCAATGAGATTCAGCCGGCTCCCACGTTATGGGGATTGGACTTCAACCGGAATTATCCGTTCGGTTGGTTCCATGAATCCCGCCAGGCCGGGGCCGGGGCTTATCCGTTAAGCAATCCGGAAAATAAAGCGGTGGTGGATTTTGTTTTAGCCCATCACAACATCGGCGCGGTCGCCACGCATCATACCAGCGGCGGCGTGATTCTGTATCCGCCGGGAACCCGCCCGGAAAAGAGCGCGGATCCTGACGATATGCGCCGGCTGCGCGAGATCGCGGCGATGGCGACGGAAGAAATGGGCTATCCGGCGATCAATATTTTCGATCATTTCATGACGGATCAGGAAAATTATTCTTCCGGCGCGTTTGACGACTGGTGTTTCCAGGATCAGGGCATTCCTGCCTATACGCTGGAGCTGTGGAATCTGTTGGAACGAGCCGGCTGCAAGATCGACTGGGACCGCCGCGACGCCAAGAGCGAAGCGGAATGTCTGGACACGATGGCGAAGGTGCTGGCATGGTGCGCGGAAAACGCTCCGGAAAGCATGGAAGCGTGGACGCCGTATCAACATCCGCAGCTGGGACTGGTCGAAATCGGTGGCCTGAATCTGAAATTCACAGAGGAAAACTGTCCGAATGCCTTCTTATTGCAGGAAGTGGAAAAAACGACGAAGTTCTGTCTGCGCTACGCTCAGTCGCTGCCGCAGCTGGCGATCGACAAGACAAACGTGAACTGGCTGGGCGCGGATCTGGCGGAAGTGACCGTCACGATTTCTAACGACGGCTATCTGCCGACCTATTTAAGCCGGGAAGCAAAGCTTCTGGGCACGGCCAGACCGGTCAAGGTTTCGCTGCAGGGGCAGATTGAGAGCTTCATCGCCGGGCATGCGATTATGGAAATCGGCGATCTGGAAGGCTATTCCGGCGTCAACGCCGAGTATCGTTCCTGTGAAGTCACCACCGGCGCTCACGCGCCGCTGACGCACACTCTGCGCTGGCTGGTGCAGGCGCGCAAGGGTGCGGAAATCACGATTACCGCGTTCCAGCCGAAAGCCGGCCGTGCAGTCGTGAAGCTTGTGTTGTAAATGGACGCGGACTTGATTTAAAAATCAGAAGCAACAGGGGAAATTGACGGGATCACCGCCGATTTCTCCTGTTTTCTTTTAGCGATTGGATTGCTTGATGATTTCGTTGCAAGAAATTGGATCTGTGATAAGATTAAAAGAATCAGGAAGGATGAGTTCATGAAACAAATCAAAAAAGAACCGCAGGCCCCGCGCCTGCCGCTGGCATTAGATCCCGTTGTGCTGACGTCCGCGCTGGCCGCTCAGGAAAAATTGATCGGCTTGGAAATCAACGACGATCTGTGGCCGGAGGAAAAAGCGCTGGGGAAGGAATTCAGCGAGTGCCGGCTGACGAAAGTGACAATGGCGGCGATCAGCGAGAAAAATTATTTTGTCGACGTGATTTTCGATCATTGCGATTTTTCCAACTGTCAGCTGAGTGAAAGCACGCTGCGGCGGGTTGTGTTCGATCATTGCCGCATGACCGGCGCGGATTTGTCGCGCTGCGTGCTGCAGGACGTCGTATTTCTCAACTGTGCGCTCGATTATTCCAACTTCGCGTTTTCCAGCTTTAAGAGCTGCCGCTTTGCGGACTGCATCTGCACGCAGTCTTCGTTCAGCGAGGGGAAGTTTACCGCCTTTGAAATCCAGCGGTGCAAGCTGGATGAAAGTGAGTTTTTCCACAGTCATCTTAACGGCGTCGACCTGTCGACCTGTACGATTGAAGGCATCGCGCTGTGCGGGGATGAGCTAAAGGGCGTGATCGTCAATCCGTCGCAGGCAGTGGATCTGGCCCGGGTTCTGGGGATTGTCATCAAGGAAGAATAAAGAAACTTTCGGCTTACACAAATATTTCACAATTCATCCATGTTCCTCACACATGAGGGGGATATAATGTAGACAATCAAATGAGAGTTTGATTAATTTCTTTCCCCCGTTAAGCCAGACTCCCTGGCAATAGAAAAATCATTCCTGATGGAATGGAAATAGAAAGGCGCCCGGTAAGCGAATTTCTATTTTTTTTGCTTTCATTTTACTTTTATTGAGAAATAGGCTGTTGCGGTCAGCGGCGGATGAAAGAATTCCGGCGGTTGCCTCTTTCGATTCGCGCGTCTGTTTTCTGGAAATGAAAAAGCTCAGAAGATCAACAGGTGATTCTTTTTCGATCGCTGTCATCATCAAGTCCGGGCGGGGGAGAATTGGGCCGTGATAAAACGGGGGCTTTTCGGACGGGTGACGAAACTGTAAGTTGGCTGTAAGCTCAAACGATGGAGGATTGTGGTCAACTCTCTTATAATGAAGCCAGAAATCAAGGAGGAAAGGCTTCATGAAAAAAAGAACAGGATGGCTGCTCATCAGTTTAGGCCTGGCGGCAGGCTTGCTTTGGTGGTTTAAAAAACAAAAGGAAGCGGATGATGATGATTAAGAATCTGCGCTGGCTTGCCGCGATGATGTTCGTTTTCGGCGGCATGAGTCTTTGCCTTTTGGATCGGTACAATCCGATGCTGAATTTGATCACGGATATTCTGCACCAGGGCAGCCGGCTGATGCTTCGCTGAACTGCCGCGGCTGAAGCACCAATGCGGTCACGGCGTCCGGGCTTAAATCCACTGCGAAATCGGGACTGGCTATCCAGTCCTTTTCAATTTTTCCTCTCCCGAGATCAGGATGTAATCCGCGGGACAGCGGATCGTTAGGAAATCGGAATAATTATTTTTCAGGCTGAAATATAATTTCAGTTCCGGCGCCGCGGGAACACAAATCCGATCAATCTTTGTAGCCCTTAAGCCTAAGTTCTAAGGATGGAGTAAAACAGGCTTATTTGAGGGAATTATTACCATAGTCGAACGAGTTTCGTCCCGGAAAGAGATTGCGGTTCCGATGACCCTATGCTAAAATTATTATAATAGATATCAGGCAGAGATAAAAACACTCCCCTAATTCTTTAAGCAGTTCAGACAACTGGTTGGAAATCTTAAAATTAACAATTCGTTTTCGATTTCTGGCGACAGTCCAAGCAAGGCGGATGAAGCGGGGGAATAAAGATGACTTCACAAAAAATAATCCTGATCGTAGAAGATAATGAAATTAACCGGGCGATGCTGCGCGGAATTTTAGAGTCGGAATATAAAGTCCTGGAAGCGCCGAATGGGTTAGAAGCGCTGAAAGTGCTGAATGATCAGAAAGATAACGTTTCCCTGATCTTATTGGATATCGTGATGCCGGTCATGGACGGCTATACGTTTTTGTCGATCCTGAAAAACGATCCGTCAATTTCCTCGATTCCGGTCATCGTTGCGACGCAGAATGATAACGAATCCGATGAAGTGGCCGCGCTTTCTCATGGAGCGACGGATTTCGTTGCCAAACCATATCGGCCGCAGATCATCCTGCATCGCGTCGCCAGTATCATCAGCCTGCGCGAAAACGCTGCGATGATCAATCAGTTCCGCTACGACCGGCTGACCAGTCTTTACAGTAAGGAATTCTTTTACCGGCGGGTGCGCGAGGAGCTGCAGGCACATCCGGATCGGGAATATGATATGTTGTGTTCCAATATCGAAAACTTTAAATTGATCAATGATATTCTGGGGGTGCCGGCGGGCGATCAGCTGCTGATCAGCGTTGCCGAGATGATTCAGGAAAAAATCGGGGAGCGCGGGATCTGCGGCCGGCTGAGCGCTGACCAGTTTGCCTGTCTGATCCACCGTCCGCAAGCCTATCCGCAGGAATATTTTATTCACGCCAACAGTGAGATCAACACGCTG
This sequence comes from Holdemania filiformis, assembly GCF_003459085.1. Taxonomy (NCBI): domain Bacteria; kingdom Bacillati; phylum Bacillota; class Erysipelotrichia; order Erysipelotrichales; family Erysipelotrichaceae; genus Holdemania; species Holdemania filiformis. The sequence continues at coordinate 128,363 of NZ_QRUP01000004.1, forward strand.
GCGAACATGCAGAACGTTGTTGTGAAGTGGGGCGTTTATGTCATTCGCGACAAACAGGTGTCGGTGGAACAGATGTGCGACCGGGCCTTATTGGCGGTGCGCCGGATCAAAGGACAATATAACAATTACGTCGCAGCCTACGACGATACGCTGCGCAATAAGCTGCTGCGGGAACAGGCGATTACCGACAGTATGGAAGCTGCGCTGAAACAACGGCAGTTTGTGATTTATCTGCAGCCGAAATTTCAGATTAAGGATGATCAGCTGGCGGGCGCCGAGGCGTTAGTGCGCTGGAATCATCCGCAATGGGGGTTTCAGTCGCCGGCGGAATTTATTCCGCTGTTTGAACGCAACGGATTTATCACCAAACTGGATCAGTATGTTTGGGAACAGAGCTGTGCGGAACTGCATCGGTGGGATCAGGCGGGGTATCCGCAGATTTCAGTTTCAGTGAACGTGTCCCGGGCCGATATCTACAACAGCGATTTGATCGACTTTTTGACTCGAATCCTGAAAAAATATGAGCTGCAGCCTTCCCGGCTGCATTTGGAAATCACGGAAAGCGCCTATACTGAAAATCCCGGTCAGATCATCGCGACGGTGGAACAGCTGCGGACGCTGGGCTTCGTGATCGAAATGGATGATTTCGGCAGCGGGTATTCTTCGCTGAATATGCTGAACCAGCTGCCGCTGGATATTCTAAAGCTGGATATGAAGTTTATCCAGAATGAAACCGCCAAACCGACGAACCAGGGAATTCTGCGGTTTATCATGAGCCTGGCGCGGTGGATGAATTTAAGCGTCGTCGCGGAAGGCGTGGAAACCCGGGAACAGCTGGAACGGCTGCGGGAAACCGGCTGCGATTATGTGCAGGGCTATTACTTTGCCCGGCCGATGCCGTGTGAGGAATTTGAAAAGCTGCTGCAGAAGCAATACGAACAGGCGTCAAAAAAATCGCTGGAAAATTCGCTGCCTCTGCCCGATCAGCAGAAGCCGATGCTTTTGTTAGCGGATGGGGACGTCCGGTATTGTGAAGAAATGCGCGGCGTCTTAAGTCAGCAGTATCTTGTCCAGTGCGTTAGTGACGGTCAGAGTGTATTGCAGTATTTGGATATGTATGCCAATCAGATCCGGCTGATTATTTTAAGTCTGGACTTAAAGGACCCGGAGGGAATCGACGTGCTGAAGACGCTGCAGCATCGCATTGAGGTTCGCGATATTCCGATCATCGCGACCGGTTATTGGGATGATCAATGGGAGGAAGCGGCGCTGGATATCGGCGCGGATGATTTTGCGGGGAAGCCGCACACCCCGATGAGTTTATGGAAACGCGTGCAGCGGACGCAGAGTCTGAGCGTTTTGCGGCAGCAGGAACAAATTCTGCGCGAGGAAGCTTACCGCGATTATTTAACAGGACTGTTAAACCGCCGCGGCTTGTCCGCGGTTTGCCAGGCGCTGCGGCAGGATGACGCGCCGCTGGCGCTGTTCCGGTTTGATCTCGATAATTTGAAAAAAGTCAACGACCAGCTCGGCCGCGATCAGGGGGATCAGCGGATTCGTCAGTTCAGCCATCTGCTGCGTTCCCATTTCCGGCAGAGTGACATTCTGGCGCGGCTGGATCAGGATGAATTCATCGTCGTCATGAAGAAGACGGCGCGCAAGGAAGCGGTCGTCAGAAAAGGGGAAGCGTTGGGGCAGGCGTTTGTCGAAGCCGGGTGGAATCAGGATGTGCCGCTGACGGTTTCTGCCGGCATCGCGATGTGGGATCTGAGTGAAACGCTCGACGAAGTCTTGGCGCGGGCGGACAGCGCATTGAAATGCGCGAAGGTCGGATGTCAGAGCCGCTGCCGTTTATGGGAGGAAGCGAATGTATGGGGGATCAGGAGCGAAATTGTGAAAAAATAGTGCGGGCCTTCTGCAATGCCTGGTTTGAAACACGGGACGTCGGGAAAACCACCGGTTTTCTCTGCGCGGACATTGATTTTATCGGAACCGGCGAACAGGAAACTGCCCGCGGACTGGATGCGATGCGGGCTTATATCATCACGGATATTCAAGAACTGGATGAATCGTTTTCAGTTGCTTTTCCCGTGATGAAATGCCGCCTTTTACAAGCGGATTTGGGTTCTGTTTTTACTGAAATGATTCTTCAAAACTCCCAGTATGCCTGGCATCTTCGGGGGTTTTTTATCTTGCGGCGGCAGAGCGAGGGGTGGCGGATCTTAAGTCTGCATTTTGCCGAGCCGGGCCGCAGCCAGCAGCAGGGCGAGCATTATCCGCAGACGCTGGTCGTAGAACGACTGCGCCGTCAGCGGGAGGAACTGCTCAACGACACGCTGCCGGGCGGAATGATGGGCGGCTACATAGCCGAGGATTTTCCGTTTTATTTCATCAATGATCAGATGCTGGCCTATTTGGGGTATCAGGATGAAGCGGAATTCATCGCGGATATCCAGGGAAAGATTATCAACTGCATGCATCCGGACGACCGCCGGCGCGTCGATGCGGAAGTGAGCTTCCAGCTGGAAACCGGGGACGAATATACAGTCGAATACCGGATGAAGAAACAAGACGGCAGTTATATCTGGGTTCACGACTTAGGCCGGCGGCTGCAGGCGGAGGATGGACGTCCGGCCATTTCGTCGGTGTGCTACGACATCACCGCCCAAATTCAGGCGCAGGAAGAAGTGCTGCGCTTATACAATAACATTCCCGGCGCGGTTTTCCGCTGCCGCTATGATGAGAAGCTGAGCCTGGTCAGCGCTAACGACGGCTTGTTTGATTTCATCGGCTATACCCGCGCTGAATTTGCCGAACTGGGCAATCAGCTGGCGGCGATTATCGAACCGGAGGATTTGCCGGATGTCGTCAGGCGGCTGCGCGAACAGCTGCGGCAGGCCAAGACGATCCATATTGAAAACCGGCTGCGCTGCAAGGACGGCAGCGTGAAGTGGGCTTCAGTCAAAGCCCAGTTGTTCATGGAGAACGATGAATCCTTTTTTGACTGTGTCTTCATCGACATCACGGAGGAAAAGCAGCTGCGCCGGCGTGAAGAAGAACTCTATGAGCGGGAGCTGCGTTATTTCGTGGAAGCGGCCAGCGGCAATCAAAGCGGGCAGGGCCGGCTGAACGTGACTCAAAATCTTTTGGAAAGTTATTTGACAACGGCGAATTTCGCCGTAGCCCAGGTGGGCGACAGCTATGATCAGGTGATCGCGCAATTCGCACACTCCTCCATGGATCCGGACACCGGCCTGCGGATTGAGAAGCAAATGCAAAGAGAACAGGTCCGGGCGGATTATGCCGTCGGCAAGAGCGAATATCACTTCGAATTTCTGCGCAGTACGCGCGAGGGCGCGTTCTGGAGTCATACGACATTCCATTCCTGTCTGAATCCGGAAACAGGGGAACTCATTCTCTTTTTCTATACGCTCGATATCACGGAGCAGAAGCTGCAGGAACAGCTGCTGGATCAGATCGTCAGCCTGAATTACGATATCATCGCGGAAATTGACGCGCACAGCGGACAACTGCGGATTCATGCTTCCAATGATCCGATGGTTCCGGCCGAGGATCAGTTTTCACTGGCGATTGAACAATTCGCCAGCCGTTATGTCAAACCGGAATTCATTGCGGAATATCGCCGTCAGCTGGATCTGGACCGCATGAAACGCACGCTGGCCGAACAAGGCCCGTATACATTCTCGGTGGAAATGCAGGATGATCAGAGGCAGACCCGCGTCAAAGTCTATAAGGTTTTTTATCTTGACCGTCAGCTGGAGCGTCTGTGCGTCACGCGCAGCGACGTGACCGAAGTCGTGCGTCAGGAACAAACGCAGAAAGCGGAGCTGGCGGCCGCGCTGAATGCCGCGCAGCAGGCGAATGCGGCAAAGACAGATTTTCTATCGCGGATGTCGCATGAGATCCGGACTCCGATGAACGCAATTCTGGGAATGAGCGCAATCGCTGCCCAATCGCTGAACGATCCGGGCCGGACGGGCGAGTGCATCGAAAAAATTCAGCTGTCCTCGCGGTTTTTACTCGGCTTGATCAACGATATTCTCGACATGAGCCGAATTGAAAGCGGCAAGCTGCTCCTGAACAACGGGCCGCTGCTTACACGCAGGCTGATCGAAGGCGTCAGTACGCTGTGCGCCGGTCAGGCCGCGGCCAAGGGGGTTCGTTACCGGTGTGTTGTCGATCCGTCGCTGCAGGCGGAATACACCGGCGATTCAATGAAGCTGCAGCAGGTTTTGGTTAATATTTTAAGCAATGCGGTGAAGTTTACGGATTCCGGCGGCGAGGTTATCCTGCACGCCAGTCAGGTTCTGGCGAAAAAAGAGAATGCCGTGGTCCGGTTTGTGATTCGCGATACGGGCGTCGGCATCAGTCCGGAATTTCTGCCGCATCTGTTTGAGCCCTTTTCACAGGAGTCGACGGGGACGACCGCGGCGTATGGCGGCAGTGGATTGGGACTGGCGATCTCCAAAAGTGTTGTCGATCTGATGGACGGACGCATCAATGTGCGTTCAGAAAAAGGAAAAGGGACGGAATTTACCATCGAGGTCAAACTGGGTGTTGTTTCCTCCGCGGCAGAAGCCTGCGGCTGGAATTCGGCTGACGCCGCTTCAGCGAATCGAAATCCGCGGAATCTGGATTTTACCGGCCGGCGGATTCTGTTGGCCGAAGACAACACGATCAATACCGAGGTGGCGGTATTGCTTTTGCAGGCTAAAGGCTTCATCGTCGATACCGCGGAAACCGGCGAACAGGCGCTGCGGTGTTACGAGGCCTCCAGCCCGTATTCCTACGACGCCATTTTGATGGATATCCGGATGCCGGTGATGGACGGTCTGAGCGCTGCCGCCGCGATCCGCCGCTGTCCGCGTGCGGATGCCGCGCAGATTCCGATTGTTGCGATGACAGCCAACGCCTTTGACGACGATATCGCCAAGAGTCTGGCGGCGGGGATGAACGCGCATCTGGCTAAGCCGATCGACCCGGATTTGTTGTATCAGACGCTCAATGATTTAATCGGGAACAAGGAGGAAAACCCATGGCGGACGTTAAAATAATCATGGAAACTTACGGCGTGAATTACGCGCTGACAATGGAACGGTTTATGCGGCAGGAAAAGATGTATGTGCGAATCCTGGGCATGTTGTTCAAGGACGAAAGTCTGGGGGATCTGCGGCGGGCGCTGCAGGCGGAAAATCTGGACGGAGCCTTTCAGGCGGCGCATACGCTGAAGGGGGTATCTGGAAACTTGGGGTTAACGCCGTTGTATGAGGCGGTCTGCGATATCGTGGAACCGCTGCGGCATGGGGAAAAGCGTTCCGATTATCCAGCGATGTTGGAAAAGATTGAGGAAGAATTCGCGAAGGTCAGGCAGATGCACGAAGAACTGACTGCGTGTCAATTATGAAAAGCAATTCCGCGGCTCTGTTTGTCCGCACAGCTGCCGCACAATGGCAGCCGGTGAACAAAACGGCGCAAAGCCGGAATCAGGATCCGGGTTTCACGGAATGGCTGGGGCAGGTCGACAATAACGAAAAACCGGCAGTCTGGCAAAATCCCCTCACCCAGGCAAGCTACACCGCGGAAATCCAGACGTTAGAGATTGCCGGGGAGGCCGTGACGCTGCTGACGCTGACGCCGGAGGTTCCGGCTTTTTCCACAATGATGGAGAAGCTGTGGGAAGCGGTTGCCTGCGGCTTGGTGGTCTGTCAGATCGACAACGCGCAGCCGCTGTATGTCAACGCAGCTTACCGGCAGATGTTCGGCACGCCGGCCGCGGATTTTAAAGCGGCGATGGAAGCTGTGCATCCGCAGGACCGGCCGGCTTTGCAAAGCGCCCTGGCGCAGCTGCGGGATCAACACGGCGCGCTCCAGCACAGTTTCCGCGTCTGGGATGCGGCGCGGAAAACATATCGCTTTATCCGGATCGACGCCTCTATCCGCACTTTGCCGCAAACCGGCGCGGTGCTGGTGGCGCTGCTTCAGGACGTCAGCGAACAATTCACCTTACAGACGCAGCTGAACACTGCCAATCAGAAAATGCAGGAGATCATCAACGCGATTCCCGGCGGTGTGGCCATTTACAAAGTAACGGATATTTTCGAAACGGTTTATTTCTCGGACGGCGTTCCGGCATTATGCGGATATACTGCCGAGGATTATCATGCGCTGAGGCTTCAGGATGCCGCGCTGCGAATCTACGCGGAGGACAGCGAGCGCGTCGTGGCCCGGGCGATGGAGGTTGTGCGCACCGGCACTCCGGCGACTTTGGAATTCCGCAAGGTGCACCGCGACGGGCATCTGGTCTGGGTGCGCGTCCAGATCAGCGCCCTTGGCGAGGACGAGGGACATCCTCTGCTTCACTGTGTTTTCCACAATATTTCTGATTTGAAGGAAGCCCAGCTGCAGATGAATCATCTGGTCAACTCCATCCCCGGCGGAATCGCCAGCTACAAAGTGGAGAACAATGTTTTTATTCCAACGTTTTTCTCCGACGGCGTGGCGCAGCTGACCGGCCACAGCCCGCAAGAATTCCAGGCGATCACCGGACAGAACGCAATGCTTGCGATCTATCCGCCGGATCGTGAACGGGTGGAAAAAGCGGCGCTGCAGGCGTTAGTCAGCGGCGAGGTGCTTGACGTTTCCTACCGCAGCCCGCACCGCGACGGCTCCCTGATCTGGATTCATCTCAACGGGCGGCGGATGGGGCCGCGCGCGGAGGTATCCCAATTCTACGCGGTGTTTACCGGCATGTCCGCGGAAACACGGCTGTATCAAAGTATTGCCGACGAATCCTCGGACGGAATCTATGTGATCGGCAAGCATAATTATGAGCTCTATTATGTCAGCGACAACCACCGGATCTTTGCCAAGGATCAGCAAGCTGGCGGGCGGAAATGCTACGAGGTGCTTTTTGGCAAATCGCAGCCCTGCGCTTTCTGTACGCTGAAAAGCCACGCCGCGGACAATGAGGAACACGAAATGTCCGTCGATCAGCCTGACCGCTTCTATGCCACGCGCTTCCGCGAAACAGATTGGAATGGGATTGAGGCTTATATCAAGCATGTTCGGGAAATTACCGGAGAGGTTCGGGTGCGCCGGGAAAATGAACGGCTGGCGCAGTATTTCCAGACGGTCGTCAAAAATTTGCCGGGCGGCGTGACCGTGATCCAAAGCCGTCAGGCGGGACAGCTGGTGCCGGAATACATTTCCGAGGGTTTCGCGGAAATGGCCGGTATGAGCTACACGGCGATGTGTCAGGCAATTCAGCAGGATTTTACCGCGAATATTCATCCGCAGGATCGGGAAATGGTCCGCGGCCAGCTGCTGCGGTTCATCGCGGAGCGCCAGCCGCAGGGGGAAATCGTATTCCGCATGCTGAAACAGGATCAAAGTCAAATCTGGGTCAGCAGCAAGCTGTCGCTGATTCTGGATGAGGACGGGACGGTGCATGTTTACGCCGTGCATCACGACATTACCAAGGAACGCCTGGAGCAGCAGCGGATCCGGCAGCAGTATAACGAGCTGATTCTTGAACACTACCGGACTCCAGGTGAGAACGCGCTGGTCGCAGGCCATTGCAATATCACGCGGGGCCGGATTCTGGATATCATGGATTATACGGATTCCGATCTGCTGGCAAGCTTCGGCTATGACCGCGAGGTGTTCTTTAAGGGACTGTCGTCGCTGATCGTCGAACCCGGACCGCGGCAGTATTTCCTGGATCACTATTTAAACGAGCCGGCGCGGCGGGAATTCGCCGCCGGCGAAACCGTTCAGATGCAGGAGTGTTTTGTGCAGCTGCCCAAGGAAAGTCAGGGCCGCTATGTTGAGATCAAGATGAACATGGTATCGACGCCGGATACCGGGGATGTAACGGGAATTCTGACCGTTACAGATATCACGGAAAAGACGATCTCCAATCTCATTCTGCACCAGCTGTCAAAAATAAATTATGATTTTGTCGCCGATATTGACTTAGGCCGCGATACATATAAGATTCTGTCGCAGAATGAACAGACAAACCTGCTCAACGCGACGCACGGCTGTTATTCGCAATGGATTGAACGGCTTTTGGAAAGCCATGTGCTGCCCAAGGATAAGGAACGGTATGAGAGAAGTCTGAAACCGGAATATCTGAAATCACGGCTGCAGAATGAAGACTCCTTTACGTTTACCTTTTCGATGCGGGATCCCAGCGGCGAGCTGCGGATGAAGAACGCGACGGTCTCGGTCACGGACCGGCGGCTGAAACGGATCTGTCTGTCGCGGACTGACATCACCGAATCGGTCCGCGAGCAGCAGGGATTACTGCGGGTGGCCGCCGTTACCTTTGAACTGGCCGGTTTTATCGACATCACCTCGAAACGGCTGATTGTGCATACGCGCCAGACCGTTGTGGAAAACCTGCCGCCGTATGTCGTCGAGCATTACGATGAAGCGATGGAAAAGTTTGTCAGCCAGCACACCCAGAAGGAAGGTCTGGAGGAAATCCGGGGGCAGTTCCGCTTGGCGGCGATGCTTGACAGGCTGCGTCAGGATCCGCAAGGCTATGATTTTCTGTTTCCTTATCAAGACGCACAGGGAGAACGGATTAAAAAGGTCAGCGTGCTGTGGGGTGACGCCGATCATCAGACGGTTTGCCTGGTCCGCGCGGATGTGACGGAGATGCTCGCGGCTGAGCGCCGGACCAAGAAAACACTGGAAAACGCCTTGATCCAGGCCGAAGAAGCCAATCGGGCCAAGAGTGATTTCCTGTCGGCGATGAGTCACGATATCCGCACACCGATGAACGCGATCATGGGCATGACGGCCTTGGCAACGGCACATCTGGGCGATTCCCAGCGGGTTGCCGACTGTCTAAAAAAAATCACCTATTCGTCCAAGCATCTGCTGAGCCTGATCAACGACGTCCTCGATATGAGCAAGATTGAACGTTCGCAGATAACGTTGAACCGGGTGCGTCTGCGGATGCCGGAGGTGATCGAACAGCTGGCGGCGATCATGGGGCCGCAGGCCCGGATCAAAGCGATCCAGCTGAATATTTCCGCCAATCAAATTGAACATGCGGTATTCTATGGCGATGCGCTGCGGATCAATCAGATCTTAATTAACATTTTAAGCAACGCGGTGAAATTTACGCCGGAGGGCGGCACAATTGATTTCATCGTGGAGGAAATTCCAGGCAGCGATCTGAATCAGGTCCGCTACCGGTTTACGATTCGCGATACCGGCATCGGCATTGAACCGCAGTTTTTGGAGCATTTGTTCGATCCGTTTGCCCGCAGTTCGCAAGTCGGACAGATTGAAGGGACCGGTCTGGGCTTAAGCATCACCCGGGGCCTGATCGAGTTAATGAACGGCAGTCTTCAGGTGGAGAGCCAGGTAGGGCAGGGTTCGACGTTTGTCATCGAATTGGCGTGTGAGCCGGAGCTTAACGAAAATCCGGACGGCGAGAGGCCGGCGGAGGGAAGCTTAAGTCCGCAAGCGGACACAACTCTGGCAGGGCGGCGGTTTCTGATCGTCGAAGATAATCTGATCAATGCGGAAATCCTGAGCGGCATCCTGGAATTGGCCGATGCTGAATTTGAGGTCTGTTATGATGGAAAGCAGGCGGTCAGCCGGTTCAGCGAACAACCGGAAGGGTATTACGACGCAATTTTGATGGATATCCAGATGCCGGTGATGAACGGTTATGAAGCAACCCGTGTCATCCGGCAATTAAAGCGGGCGGACGCCGGACAGATTCCGATTGTCGCTATGACAGCCAACGCCTTTGCGGAGGATGTGGAAGCCTCCGCGGCGGCCGGCATGTCGGCGCATGTGGCGAAACCGATTGATCTGGATTTATTGTACGCGGTATTGAACCGGGTGCTGCCGGAGAAGACGAAAAAGTTGAATTCATGAAGAGAGAACCGCGGCTGAACTTGGCTGCGGTTCTTCATTTTGTCAGTTGGCGTTTTTTTTCTTCTATTGAAAACGCGGCGCGCTAATAAAAATTCTTCCTTTTTGAATGGAACTTTGCTATAATAATTAAGCAATGCACCGGTGGCGGAATCGGCAGACGCGCACGTTTGAGGGGCGTGTGATTTATTCGTACGGGTTCAAGTCCCGTTCGGTGCACCAGTTGAATTCAATTTCCCGGAACTTCCGGGGTCGAAAGTCCTGAAATCAGGGCTTTTTTGTTACTTTTGCAGGCAGAATCTAACAGTTTTGTTAGAGAGAAGAAAAGCCATGGCGGGAAGATTTTCGGTTAGTGTATAATAAGATCATACGAGGAGGGATTGGGATGTTTAAAATCTTGATTGTCGAGGATGAAGAAAAAATCCGGGTGGAGCTGCAGAACCTGTTAAACCGCTACGGCTATGAGGCGCTGACGCTGGATGATTTTCACGAAGTCGATCAGCAGATCCTGCGGATTCAGCCGCATCTGGTCTTACTGGATATCAATCTGCCGGAAATGGACGGCTATATGATCTGCCGCTCGCTCCGCCAGCAATCTTCGATTCCGATCCTGATGGTGACCAGCCGCAGCAGCGATCTGGACGAATTAATGAGCATGAGTTTAGGCGCCGACGACTTCATCACCAAGCCTTACAACGTCCAGATTCTTCTGGCGCATATTCAGGCTGTTTTAAAGCGCGCGTATCCGCAGGATCAGGGCCGGCTGCTGGAAGTCAACGGCGTCACGCTGGATTTAAGCAAGGGCTGTGTGCTGCATGAAAATCAAAGCGTGGAGCTGACGAAAAACGAAATCCGAATCCTGTGGCTGTTAATGCGCAAGCAGGGCACGATCGTCAGCCGCGACGAGATCATGACCGATTTATGGCAGTCGGAGGAATTCGTCGACGACAACACGCTGACCGTGAACATCAACCGGCTGCGGCGTAAGCTGGAAAGCATCGGCGTGAGTCCGGATTATCTGTCGACCAAACGCGGGCTGGGGTATCGGATATGACGTTCAAAGAATTTCTTCAGGACCGCTGGGTATTCCTGCTGGGGCAGACGGTCTTCCTGCTTTTCGCCGGGGTGCTGCTGCGGCTGCTGCGCGTCAGCGGGTTCGCGCTGGGGTTTTTAGCGTTTCTGTATCTGGCGCTGATCCTTGTCACGCTGGGGATTGAATTTTACCGCAAGAAGACCTTCTTCGACCAGATGTTTCAGCTCTTGGATCAGCTGGAAGAGAAATACTATTTATCGGAACTCATCGAATCGCCCGATTTTGTGGAAGGGCAGAAGCTGACGCAGCTGTTCCGGGTTGTGAGTAAGTCGATGAACGATACGATTGCCGAATACCGCCGCCGCAACGAAGATTACAGCCGGTACATTGAAACGTGGGTGCATGAAGTGAAAACGCCGATCGCTTCCTGCAAGCTGATCATTGAGAACCATTCCGACCCGGTGACGCGTTCGCTGGAGGAGGAAGTCGACCGGATTGATCAATACGTCGAACAGGCGCTGTATTACACACGGTCCACCGTTGTGGAAAAAGACTATGTGATCCGCCGCTGTTCGCTCGATCAGATCGTCAGCCAGGTGATCAAAAATCACGCGAAGACGCTGATTTCCCGGCAGTTCTCAATAGAACGGGAAAATCTTGATCAGACCGTCTATACCGATGTGAAATGGATTGATTTCATTCTCAGCCAGATTGTGACCAACACGGTCAAATACCGCGCGGCCGAGAAGCCTGTGCTGCGGTTTACGGCGAAAGCGGATGAAAATCAGGTGACGCTGCGGATTGAAGACAACGGCTGCGGGATCAGCGCCCATGATCTGCCGCGGATCTTCGACAAGGGCTTTACCGGGGACAACGGCCGGCAGGTGGCCAAATCAACCGGAATGGGGCTGTATCTTGTCAAACAGCTCTGTGATAAAATGAATATCGGCATTCAGGCTGAATCGCTGCCCGGCCGGGGAACCACCCTCTTGCTGACGTTCCCGTTATCCGGCTTTCTGCTTCCGGAATAAAATGGGAAAAAGGGCAGTACACTGAGAGCGGAAAGGCTGGAAAATTTTAAACCGCGGGATAACGCTTGATTTTTCATCGCCCTTGATTATAATAAGGACGAAAAGAATGGGTGAAGCATGATCGAAAACAACGAAAAACAAACCGAGCTGGTCGTACTTTTAAAAAAGTACGCGCAGGCGACGCTGACGCGGGAAAAGGTGCAGTCGATGCGCGGTTATCTTCAGCATGGGGATACGACGACGCTGGATCACGCGATTGCCGTCGCGTATTACAGCTTGATGCTGGACCAGAAATGGAAGCTGAACTGCGACAAAGGGAGTCTGGTGCGGGGCGCCTTGCTGCACGACTATTTTCTTTACGACTGGCATCAGCCGCACAAGGAATACGGGCTGCATGGGTTTACGCATCCTTCAACGGCGCTGCGCAACGCGGTTCAGGATTTTGATTTAAACGCCGTAGAGCGCAACATCATCGCCCGGCACATGTTTCCGCTGGTGCCGATTCCGCCGCGGTATCGGGAAAGCGTGATCGTCTGCCTGGCGGATAAGTTCTGTTCGCTCAACGAAACGTTCAGCCGGCAGCGTTATTTAACGCTGGTGCGACTGCTTTCCGCCGCGTTAATTTTCCAACGATGAAGCGTCCGAAGGGACGTTTTTTCTATTAGGAAAGGCCGTTACAGAGGAAAGGAAAAACTCTTTGGAACAGTTTTCTGCGCAAGCGTTTTAACGCGATGAAAGCCCATCTTTTTTCATTCTGGATGAAGAGCTGGATCAGGCTAAAACTAAAAGGGAGAGAGCGGATGAAGGCCAAACGGGAGGATGAAAATAGGAATTGAAACTTGAAAATAATTCAACTTTCCTTTATAATAGATTCAGATTTCAATTCACTTCAAACGGGAGATAAAATTAGGATCAGGCATCCTGACGGAGGCTGAAAGGGGGCTTGACAATGCAGAAACAGCGCGTGATTCTGGCGATCGACCTCAAATCGTTTTATGCTTCGGTGGAATGCGTCGACCGTGCTTTGGATCCGCTGACTACCCATTTAGTGGTTGCCGATGAAAGCCGGACGGAAAAGACGATCTGCCTGGCCGTTTCACCGTCGTTAAAGAAGCTGGGTCTGGCGGGCCGTCCGCGTTTGTTCGAGGTTGTTCAGAAGATCGCTTTCATCAATGCGCAGCGGCGCCGAGAAGCACCGCACGGGAAGCTGACGGGTTCGTCGTGGGATGCGTTGACGCTGGATCAAAAGCCCGGGCTTGCGGCCGCTTACATCGCCGCTCCGCCGCGGATGGCCCGGTATATTGAGGTCAGCCGTCAGATTTATCAGCTTTATCTGAAGTACATATCGCCGCAAGACATCCATGTGTATTCGATCGACGAGGTTTTTATGGACGTCAGCGCCTATTTGAAGCCGTTAGGCATTTCCGGCAGGGAGCTGGCGAAGCGCATTGTTCAGGATGTGCTGAAAACGACAGGCATTACCGCGACGGTTGGCATCGGCACAAATTTGTATTTAGCCAAAGTCGCGATGGATATCGTTGCCAAACATGTTGAGGCGGATGCGGATGGAACACGGGTCGCCGAACTGGATGAAATGAGCTATCGCCGGCAGTGCTGGACGCACCGGCCGCTGACCGACTTCTGGCGTGTCGGCCGGGGTTATGCTAAAAAGCTGGAAGCCCACGGCTTGATGACGATGGGAGACATCGCCCGCTGTTCCCTGGGCGGCCCGGATCAATTCCACAACGAAGCCTTATTGTATAAGCTGTTCGGCGTCAATGCCGAATTGTTGATCGACCACGCCTGGGGCTGGGAACCCTGCACAATCGCGCAGATCAAGGCCTACAAACCGGTTTCCCGCAGTCTAGGCAGCGGGCAGGTGCTGCATTGTCCTTATCCGGCGGAGAAAGCGCGGCTGATCATCCGGGAAATGGCGGATCTGTTAGCATTGGAATTAGTTGAAAAGGGACTGGTTACCGATCAGCTGGGGTTGTATCTCGGGTATGCCGTCGAGAATCTGCGCGATCCGGATCGCAGGCGGGAGTATCAGGGACCGGTGACGACCGACCGCAATGGCCGCGAGGTACCTAAATCCGCACATGGAACCCTCCGGATGGCCCGGCCCAACGCTTCCGGCAAACAGATTGTCGAAGCGATGCTGCAGCTGTTCGACCGGATCGTCAATCCCAAGCTGCTGATTCACCGCGTGGGGATCAACGCCAATCAACTGCGGCCGGAAAGCGAACTGAAAGAGAAGGAATATGTCGAACAGTTCGATTTGTTCAGCGACAGCGAAGCGCTTCTGCGTCAGCGCAAACAGGAAAGCGCGGAGCTGGAAAAAGAAAAGCAGGTGCAGCAGGCAATCCTGAAAATTAAACGGAAATATGGCAAGAACGCCGTTTTAAAAGGTACGAATCTGCTTGAAGGCGCGACGACGATTGAGCGCAACCGGCAGATCGGCGGCCATAAAGCCTAGGGAGGCGGAGAAAGCAGATGAAGGAAACAGATTATTTCCCGTATGAAGACATCATTGATCTTCCTCATCCTATTTCGAAAATCCACCGCCCGATGGCGCTGGCAGACCGCGCGGCGCAGTTTAACCCGTTCGCCGCCTTGACCGGGTATGACGATGAAATCCGGGAAGCGGCTCGATTCACCAGTGAAAAGATTCTGTTAGCGGAGGATGAAAAGCAGGCGCTGGATAAAAAGCTGCAGGCGCTTCTGTTGCGGATCGAGGAACAGCCGGACGTTGAAGTCGTTTATTTTGCGGCGGATGAAAAGAAATCAGGCGGTAGTTATCAGACGATTCAGGGAATGTTGAAAAAGATGGATACGCTTCATCCGACGCTGATTCTTCACGATGGAACGCGGATCGAAGTTCAGGATATTTTACGTTTAGAAAGCAGGATTTTGGACGGCTTGCCCGGGGATGAGGGGTAAGCCGTTTATGCTTGGTTCGTGTTTACCATATCTTTTTAATAACGGGTTCCCTGCATCTGCGGCTTGCCTTTCCTTGTTCCTCTGGCGTACAATAAAGACATGATTCTTGAGGAGGGATTATATGATCTGCATCACGGGCGGCACCGTCCATACCGGCAAGGGTGAAGTGCTGGAAAATACCGATATTCTGATCGATAACGGAAAGATCGTTGAAGTGGGTAAGGATTTAAAAGGAAAGGCCGAAGGGTTTATCGACGCTTCCGGCAAGGTGATTCTGCCGGGGTTTATCGACGCGATGAGCGAACTGGGCATGGCGGTCCGGCGCGGCGAAGTGCGCGACAACGACGAAAAGAGCGATCCGCTCACGCCGCAGTTGAAGGCGCTCTATGCTTATGACGGGGACTGCGTCAGCGAACAGGCGCCGTATACCTACGGGATTACCGCGCTGGCGGCATCACCGAGCAATTCCAATATTCTGGGCGGTCAGATGGCGGTTTTCAGAACGGCCGGCATCAATCCGTTTAAAATGTTGGTGAAGGATGAGGCAGGGATGAAAGGTTCTGTGACCGATCAGGTCAAGGAAGCCTATGGTTCCCGCAACGCAGCGCCGATGACGAAGATGGGAATTTTCAGCTTGCTGCGGGACGCACTGCGGCAGGCGCAGGAGTATGATGAGAACAAAGCGGAAACTAAGCGCGATGAAAAAGCCAAAGCGCTGAAAAAGGTGCTGGCGAAGGAAATGCCGCTGTTGATCGCCGCCAACAACGCCGCCGAGCTGCGGGGGGTGCTGCGGGTCTGCGCCGACTACGATCTGAAACCGATTCTGGCGCTGGGCTATGATATTCATGCGGAAGACGTCGATTTGTTAGATAAAATCCAGGGCGTCATTCTGGGCAATCTGTCATATGGCTTTAACGCTTATTCGCAGAAAGCGGATTTGGAAGGATTATACGCGTTATATAAGAAGGGACTGCCGGTCGCGATGGCGACAATCGGCAACAACCCTAACGGAAAGGAAGGCCTGATCTGGACGGCGGCGCGGATGATGCGGGCCTGCGGGGACAGTGAAGCCGTGTTAAGCATGCTGACAAGCCAGGCGGCGAAGCTGCTGGGCTGCGCAGACCGGATCGGTTCAATTGAAGCCGGTAAGGACGCGGACTTCGTCGTCTGGAGCGCCAATCCGATCGAAACCTATGAAGGCCGGGTTGAAAAGGTCTTCATGCAGGGCAAGGTCGTCTATGTTCAGGGAGGTTATCAACAATGAAGCTGATTAAAAACGGAACCGTCATGACGATGGGGCCACAGGGAACGCTGCAGGCTGACATTCTGATTGAGAACGGAAAGATCATTGACATTGCGGAAAAGATTACGGCGGAAGGTGCTGAAATCATCGACGCTTCCGGGCTGCTCGTCTTGCCGGGGCTGGTCGACGCGCACAGCCACATCGGCGGCTTCGACACGAAAACCGGTGCGCAGGATCTCAACGAAAGCGTCAATCCGGTTACGGCGCAGCTGAACGCCTACGACGGGGTGGATCCGTTATCGCCGCAGTTTGCCTCAGCGTTGGAAACCGGCATCACTGCCAGCGGGATCGTGCCGGGCAGCGCCAACGTGATCTGCGGTCTGGGCTGCGTGATCAAATCCGCCGGGACCAGTCTGGCAGAGCGCTGCGTGAAGCAGCCGTTCGCGCTGAAGGCCGCGGTCGGCGGCAATCCGAAGGGCGTCTACGGCAAACGCAATCAAAGCCCGATGACGCGCATGGCGATCGCGGAAACGATCCGCGAATACTTCCATCAGGTTCAGGACTACCGCCAGAAGAAGCAGGAAGCCAAGGCGGATCCGGCCAAAATGCCGAAGTTCGATCAGGGGCTGGAAAACGGCGAGCTGGTGCTCGATAAAAAGATCCCGTTAAAAATCCATGTCTATCAGCACGATATTCTGACATGTATCGAACTGGCAAAGGAATTCGATATCCGGATCACGATCGATCATGCTCTGGGTTCCAGTGATTTCCTCGACGAAATCGAAGCGGAAAAAGACCGGCTGGCGATTATCTACGGCCCGATCGGCGCGCAGAAGGGGCCGAATGAGCTGCATTTAGTCGATACCGGCTGCTTAAAGGAGCTGGATGAGCGCGGCGTTTTATGCGCGATCATGACCGACGGTCCGGCCCGCAATCCATGGATGATTCTGGCTCAGGCAGGGGAAGCCGTACGCTTCGGCTGTCCGGCGGAACGCGTGCTGCGGATGATTACGATCAACGCGGCGACGATCCTGGGCTGCGAAGACCGGATTGGTTCGCTGGAAGTCGGCAAGGATGCCGATCTTGTCCTGTTTGATCAGAATCCGGTCGTTTCCACCGCAGCGAAAGCGCTGCTGACGATGGTGGACGGCGAGGTCGTTTACCGGCGGTAAACGAAGCTTCCCTGTCTTCAGCTTTGCCAAAAAGCAAGGTTTGTCCCTTTTGAAAAGAAGCAGACCCTGCGGATTAGATCAAGATCTCAGAAAAAACTGGCTGTTCAAAGCGGATGTTGGAGCTTTGGACAGCCAGTTTCTTTTGTTGTGAAGATCAAGTATGTTCGCTAATCCCGCTTTTCAATCGCCAGCGAGGCGATGATAGAAGGATTCGGCGCGCCGGTTTTTAAATTCTGTGCGCCCGGCATTAACATCATATACCCGTCTTTTCCGCACCGGCTTTCCGGGGACTGATCGGCGTCGACCCAGGCATGCTGCACCTGGCCGACAACCATGGCGGTGATGCCGGCGCCGCTGAGATCCTCCATGGATTTCAGCGTGCATTCCAACGTGACGAAGCTTTCCTGGATGATCGGCGCGGAAATCGTGCGGGCGTTTTCCAATGTGAAGCCGCCGGCGGAAAACTCATCGGCATCCAGTTCGTTTTGGCGGATTGTTTCGATCAGTGCGTCGTAATAACGCACCGGCAGAAAATTGACCGCAAAAACACCGGTCCGCTTGATGTTGGCATAGGTGTGCGTGTGCTGGTAAAGATTGCCAAGCACGGTAAAGAAGGCCGTCTTGTCCCCGTGGAAGCAGCTCCAGCTGTGAAAACAAATGTTCGGCTTGCCATTCTCTTTCCATGTCGTGACGGCAAATAAAACCTGCGGGATGGCGGCTGCGAGCTCCAGATGGGAAAACAGCTCAAATTCTTCCGGATAAGCGGGTTGGAAATGAGCCGGCCGGTCTGATCCGATTTCAATTTTCATGCGATCTCCTTTCGGCAGACCCTGAATCTGCCTGCGAAGGCCCGGAAGTTAAGTTCAAGCGGGAATCTTCTTGTCATTATTATACACCCTGCTTTGATTTCAGCTTACTTCCGAGTTTAGGGGATGCCTGATTCCGAACGAGTTCATTTTATATAAAAAGGAAGAAATCTGAATCTTACAATTCTGTTAGCGAGCTGTAAGTCCCTTCTAAGGTACAATAAGCGTGACAAGCTTATAATAAAATCGTAATCAAGGAGGAATCACAAATGAAAACATTCAATAAGATTCTGATTGTATGCCAGGTTTTATTTCAGGTCATTGTATTAGGCCAGGACGGCCTTGGCGATATTCATTAATAAAGGAAGGGAAAACTTATGGAAACGATATTACAGGTAAAACAAATTGAAAAGATTTACGGCAATAAAGGAAGCATTACCCGGGCGATCGAGGATATCAGCTTCGAGGTGAAGAAAGGGGAGTTCGTCGGGATCATGGGACCCTCCGGTTCCGGCAAGACGACGCTGCTCAACTGCATCTCGACAATCGACACGGTGACCAGCGGTCATATTTTAATCGGCAAGGACGACATCACCAAGATGAAAAGCAGCCAGCTGTCCAAGTTCCGCCGGGAACAGCTCGGCTTTATCTTCCAGGATTTCAATCTGCTGGATACGCTGACAGCGTATGAAAACATCGCGCTGCCGTTGACAATTCAGCGGGTCAATCCGAAAAAGATTGACAGCCGCATCAAAAAGCTGGCGGTTCAGCTGGGGATTGAGGAAGTCCTGAAAAAATATCCGTATCAGATGTCCGGCGGTCAGCAGCAGCGCGTCGCCTGCGCCCGCGCGATGATCTGCCATCCGTCGCTGATTCTGGCTGACGAGCCGACCGGGGCGTTGGATTCCAAAGCCTCAAGAATGCTGCTGAACAGCTTTGAGGTGCTTAACAAGTCGCTGGAAGCCACGATCCTGATGGTCACTCACGACGCATTCACCGCCAGCTTCGCCCATCGCATTCTGTTCATCAAGGACGGCCGCATATTCAATGAGTTAGTCCGCGGCGACGACGACCGCAAGACATTCTTCAACCGCATCATCGAGGTCGTCAGTTTGTTGGGAGGGGACACCAACAATGTACTTTAAAATCGCGCTGGGCAATGTCCGCCGCAGCATCCGGGATTACGGCGTTTACTTCCTGACTCTGACCTTCGGCGTCTGCCTGTTCTATGTCTTTAATTCAATTCAATCTCAGTCCGTCATGCTGGCGCTGAGTCAGTCGCAGGCGAAAATGCTGGTGCTGTTAAACAATCTGATGCAGATCTTCTCAGTGTTTGTCTGTATCGTCCTGGGCTTTCTGATCGTTTACGCCAATAACTTTCTGATCCGGCGGCGTAAAAAAGAACTTGGTCTGTATCTGGTGATGGGCATGAACAAAGGCACGGTGGCCCGGATCCTGATGATTGAAACCGTAATGATCGGTTTATTGGCCTTCGCGGTCGGTCTGGGCTTGGGGATTCTGGTCTCCCAGGCGCTGACGGTGGTCACCGCCAATCTGTTCATGGTTCAGCTCAAAGCCTTTGAGTTCATCGTTTCCTTTAAGGCAATTCTGTTGTCGGCGCTGTTCTTCGGCGGGATGTATCTGATCGTGCTGATCTTCAACAGTGTGGTTGTCAGCCGGTATAAGCTGATCGATCTGCTTCAGGGCGACCGGCATAACGAAACGCTGAAGCTGCGTTCTATCGGCTTGTCCGTCGTGCTGTTCATCGCCAGTCTGATCATTCTGGGCTGCGCTTACGCGCTGATCCTGGACAATGGCTTTGTGATGTTCACGCTGGAATTCACCGCTTCGATCGTGCTCGGTTCGATCGGAACCTTCCTGTTTTTCTTCTCGCTGTCCGGCTTCCTGCTGAAATTTGTGCAGAGCCGCAAAAGCTTCTACTACCGCAATCTGAATATGTTTGTTATGCGTCAGCTGAACAGCCGGATCAATTCGGCGTTCGTGTCGATGACGATCATCTGCATCATGCTGCTGCTGACAATCGGCGCTTTGTGCACCGGTTTGTCCTTCGGCCAGGTGCTGGCGGGCGATGTCGAGAAAACCTCGCCATACGACGCGACTGTGTACGTTTACGACACGCAGTCGCTGGGCTTCCATTTAACTGAAGATTTCCGCAGCCAAGGATTGGATCTGGATGGTCTGGCCCGTGAAGCGGCCGATCTGGATCTGTATGATCTGGCCGTAAAAATCAAGGATTTCAGCAGTCCGGAAGTCATCGCAACGATGCAGAACAGCACGTCCCATGATGTCGGGGAAATGGCGATCGATTTCCTGCCGCTGTCCCAGCTCAACGCCGCGCTGACAATGCAGTCGAAGCCGGAAGTCACGCTGGCAGAGAACGAATATCTGATCACCTATTCAATGAACGCCGCCGAGTCGGATATCTTCAAGGCAGTCAAGGAACACCGCGAACTGACCATTGACGGCAAGACACTGACGGTCAGCCAGCCGGCGCTGTTCTTACAGCTTCAGAATTTCAGTGCTTACGGCAACTTCTTAACGATCGTGCTGCCGGATTCATTTTTTATCAATAAAATTCCAGCCAGTCAGTCGTTCAATCTGAACTATAACGGATCTGCCGAGGAAGGCGATGCGCGTTTGAATGAAATGATCAAAGCCTATGGGCAGCAGACGGGTTTTGCTTACAACGGCGTCACCCGCGCGGAGATGTACGAGGCCTCCGGTGGGATGAAGCTGATCCTGTCGTATATCGCCGTGTATCTGGGCCTGGTCTTCTTGATCGCTTCGGCGGCGATCCTGGCTTTGCAGCAGCTGTCGGAATCCGCGGACAACGTGCATCGGTACGCTCTGCTGCGAAAGATCGGCGTCGAGGAAAAGATGATCCGCCGCTCGCTGTTCACCCAGATCGCCATTTATTTCCTATTCCCGTTGGCATTAGCCATCGTGCATTCCATCGTCGGCGTCAGCGCGGTGATTCAATCGCTGGTGGCGCTGGTCAAAATTGATATTGGCAGCCAGGTATTGCTTGTCGGCGGGTTCCTGGCCCTGATCTACGGCGGTTATTTCCTGATCACCTACACAAGCAGTCTGAGCGTGATCCGCGACCGCGTGCAAGCCCGCCGTTTGGAATAAGTTCGGCATGACCCCCTGATGAAGGCTGGCGGAGAATGGACTCTGCCAGCTTCTTTTTGGCGGTGAAGTCAAGTGCTGATCAACCGGAGGAATACAAGACCAAAAGACGGACAACCCGCGTTTAAGCTTTCTTCCGCCTTGTTTGATCAGAAAATCGTAATCATTAAGGAATAAAAGTTAAGCAGATTGAGAAAAATGAAAGAAAATCGCAAGGAACATCGACAGGACTTTTGTTATAATAAGAAGGAATTCAGCGAGGAGTTTTGCAACGTGAAAAAAAGAATGATTCAATTAAGTTTACTGGCGCTGGGGCTGACACTGACGCCGGTTCATGCGGAAGTCTCTGGCCGCGCGCTGATCACGGCGGATTCCCGGATCGGGGAAATCGTGCGCCAGGATGCGCCGCGCTTTGAGGACGGGACTGCTTATTTGGAAGAGGATGCGGATTTCCCGCAGATCAAAAGCGATTTTGTCTACATGGTCGATATGGACACCGGCCAGGTGATGATTGACAAAGGCAGCGAGGATCAGATTTATCCCGCTTCCATGACGAAGATGATGACGCTGTTAGTGGCGATTGAAAACGCCCCGGCGCTGGACAGCACGATGACGCTGGGGCCGGAGGTGTTCGCCGGACTGGCGGAGGCGCACGCTTCGGTCGCCGGGTTTAAGCAGGGTGAAACCGTATCGGTAAAAGATCTGCTTTACGGTCTGTTTCTGCCTTCGGGGGCGGATGCCGCCCAGGCGCTGGCACTGGAAGAAGCCGGCAGCGAAACGGCATTTGTCGGACTGATGAACGAAAAAGCGGCTGAGCTGGGAATGTCGGGAACGCATTTTGTCAATACATCCGGACTGCATGATCCCGATCACTACACAACGCTGCGCGATCTGGAAACGCTGATGCGCTATGCTTTGGAAAATCCAACGTTCAGTGAGATCTTTCAGACCCGCCGCTACACCGCTACCCCGTCGCTGCACACTGGCGGGCTGG
This sequence comes from Holdemania filiformis, assembly GCF_003459085.1. Taxonomy (NCBI): domain Bacteria; kingdom Bacillati; phylum Bacillota; class Erysipelotrichia; order Erysipelotrichales; family Erysipelotrichaceae; genus Holdemania; species Holdemania filiformis. Next base: position 150,653 of record NZ_QRUP01000004.1, read on the forward strand.
TGTGGGAAAGCACGCTGTTCGCGAAGATCTCGTCGACCGACCCCGCCAAGATCGATAACGATTCGATTCTCGGCGGCAAAACCGGATATACCAATCCGGCCGGTCTGTGTCTGGCTTCGATCGCGGAGAAAAACGGCACGCGGTATATGTTGATCACCGCACATGCCCCGGTATCCAATACCCCGTATCACATTCTCGACGCGGACCATATCTATGATTATTTCTACGATCATTACAGTAAGCAAACGGTTTTAACGGCGGATCAGACGCTGCTGGAAACCAAGGTTCCGTTTGTCCTGTTCAACGACAAGCTGACGCTGAAGGCTGGGACCGACGTCGTGCTGAATCTGCCCAACGGCTATGATCTGTCTGCGCTGCAGATCGAAACCCAGCTGGACGGGGAGCTTCAAGCTCCGATTGAGGAAGGCCAGCGGTTAGGCATGGCGACGATTACCCGCACCGACACGGAAACCCCGCAGGAATTGGCTCGGATCGAGCTGACCAGTCCGCGCCGTTATCAACGCAGCGCCCTGCTCTACGGCTTCCATCAATTTCAGGAGTGGGTAAAAGCCCATACCGTCTTCTTCGGGCTGGTTGTGCTGGGATTGGTTCTGTGTCTGATTCTGATCCGCGACTACCGGCGGGAACAGCGCCGCTATAAATCAGCCAGGAAGAAACGCAAGCGCCGTCCGCATCTGTGATTTGATTCATGAACTGACAGGAGATTCGATTCCTGTCTTTTTATTTGGATTCATCCTGAGAAGGGAACGCAGGATGAAAATCTTGTGAATATATTTACAAAACAAAGAATCTATGCTAAACTAAGATCAACAATTTGATAAGATAAATAAGAGAAATAAATTATCGAAGCGAATTGCCGGAAAGAGGTGAGGAATCGGTCAACAGAAAGCAAGCAAGGCGCCACCACAAGTGAAGGAGGGATGTTTGTGTTGGAAGCAGTAATGGCTTATCAGAGTTTGATCATCGTGCTCGTCATTGCTGTGCTCGTCATCGTAATTTTGACGACCGGCTACATCAAAGCGCCGCCCGATACGGCGTATATCATTTCCGGCCTGCGGAAGAAAATTATCATCGGCAAGGCCAGTATTAAAATTCCTTTCTTTGAACGGATGGACCGGCTGAGTCTGAAGCTGATTCCGATCGACGTCAAGACGTCTACCGCCGTGCCGACCGCGGATTACATCAATATCCAGGTCGACGCCGCCGTCAATATCAAGATCAGCAGCGACAGCGAACGGTTGTCCGTTGCCGCGGAAAACTTCCTGAATCAGGATACGGATTATATCGCCCGCGTCGCGCGCGAAGTGCTGGAAGGCAACATGCGCGAGATCGTCGGCCGCATGAAACTAGAGGAAATGGTCAGCGACCGTCAGAAATTCGCGGAGCTGGTCAAGGAAAACGCGATGCCGGACCTGGCGGCGATGGGACTGGACATCATCAGCTTCAACGTTCAGAACTTCTCCGACTCCAACGGCGTGATCGACGATCTGGGCATCGACAATATCTCGCAGATCAAGAAGAAAGCCGCGATCGCCAAAGCCGAAGCGGATAAGGAAATCGCCGTGGCGAAGGCCGAGGCGGACCGGCAGGCCAGCGACGCGCGGATCAACGCCGAGCGCGAGATCGCGATCAAGAACAACGAGCTGGAAATCCAGAAGGCCGAACTGAAAAAGGAAGCGGATCTCAAACAGGCCGAAGCCGACGCCGCGTATCAGATCGAACAGGAAACCCAGCGCAAAACGATTGAAATCACATCCGCCAATGCTAATATCGCCAAACAGGAACGCGAGGTTCTGTTGAAGGAGAAGGAAGCGGAAGTTAAGGAAAAAGCACTGGACGCGCAGATCCGCAAGCAGGCGGAAGCGGAGAAATATGCGCAGCAGCAGCGCTCCGACGCCCAGCTGTACGCCCGCCAGAAAGAAGCCGAAGCGCGCAAATTTGAAATCCAGCAGGAAGCGGAAGCCCAGAAAGCCAAGGCCGACGCGGAACGGTATACGAAGGAACGCGAAGCACAGGGCATCCAGATGGTCGGCGAAGCGGAAGCCGAAGCTGCCCGGGCTAAAGGCATCGCCGAAGCGGAAGCGATGGAAAAGAAAGCGCTGGCTTATCAGAAATACAACGACGCCGCAATGGCGGAAATGTTGATCCAGATTCTGCCGGAGGTTGCCGGCAAGATCGCCGAACCGTTAAGCCAGATTGACAAGATCACGATTATCGGCGGCGAAGGCAGCGGATTGGACGGAGTGTCCAATAACGTGCCGGCCGTCATGGCGAAATTATTTGAGTCAATGAAGGAAACCACCGGCATCGACCTGAAGGAAATCGTCCGGGCCGGCTCCTACGACGCCAAGGTCAACCGCAATCTCAACGTCCGCGGTCTGACGCTGCCGTCTTCAACGGAAGCGGTTCAGGAAATGGAAGCTGATCCTGCCGCAACGACTCAAGATGAAAACGAACCGGTCGCTGACTGACCGGTTTTCGTTTGCTTAAAACTTATAGGTTTTCACAAAGCGCCAGATGTCTGAAGTCGTCCGCAGAAGAAACAAACGGAGGAAAACCCGGCTCTCAACAAGGGGTGAGAAAGTCGCTCCGCTGCTTTTTTCAAAATTTGTCAATCTTCGATTTATCGCTTTGTTATGCGGTTTTTGTTGTAATTTAATGATAATGCGTCTATAATAAATCACTGTGTAAAGGAATGGTACTTTTATGGCATATCAGAAGATTATTAACATCGCGGTCATTGCCCACGTCGACGCCGGTAAGTCGACGCTGGTGGATGCGTTTTTAAATCAGAGTCACGTTTTCCGGGATAACGAGGAAACGGTTGACTGCGTTATGGACAGCAACGATCTGGAACGGGAACGGGGCATTACAATTTACTCCAAGAACTGTTCTGTGACGTACAAGGATTACAAAATCAATGTCGTCGATACTCCGGGCCACGCGGATTTTTCCTCCGAGGTTGAACGGATCATCAAGACGGTCGACACCGTCATCCTGCTGGTGGATTCCAGCGAAGGACCGATGCCGCAGACGCGCTTCGTGCTTCAGAAGAGTCTGGAATGCGGCCTGCGCCCGATTCTCTTGATCAACAAGATCGACAAGAAGGATGAACGGGCCGATCAGGTCATCGACGAGGTTTACGATCTGTTCCTCGATCTGAACGCGACCGACGAACAGCTGGACTTCCCGATCCTCTACGGCATCGCCCGTCAGGGAATCGTGCGTTATCAGCCAAATGATGAAAACGAGGACATCATCCCGTTGTTTGAAACGATCCTGAAGCATTGCGAAGCGTATCCGGATTTCACGGAAGAACCGGTGCAGATGCAGGTTTCCGCTTTGGCTTACGACGATTACATCGGCCGTTTGGGCATCGGCCGGGTTTATGAAGGCACGCTGAAAGAGGGCAGCACGGTCATCCTGTGCAACGAGGACGGCCGTCAGGAACGCCGTAAAATCAATCAGGTGTTCGTGTATAAGGGCTTAAGCCGGATCGCCGTGCCGGAAGCACAGTGCGGTGAAATCGTCATGATCTCCGGCGTGGCCGATATCTCGATCGGCGATACGCTGTGTGATCCGGAAAGCATCCGGCCGCTGCCGATGATCCGGATTGAAGAACCGACGCTGTCGATGAACTTTATGGTCAACACTTCACCGTTTGCCGGACAGTCTGGAAAATACGTCACTTCCCGCAACATCCGCGAACGGCTGGAAAAAGAACTGGAAGTCAACGTCGGCCTGAAGGTTGAAGAAACCGATACGACCGACTGCTTCAAGGTTTCCGGCCGCGGCGAGCTGCATCTGTCAGTCCTGCTGGAAAACATGCGCCGGGAAGGCTATGAAGTGGCGGTCTCCAAGCCGGAAGTCATCATGCACAAGGTTGACGGCGCGCTGTATGAGCCGGTCGAGGAAGTCGTGTGCAGCGTTCCTAACGAATACGCGGGAACGGTCATCTCCAAGCTGAACCTGCGCAAGGGCATCATGGTCGATATCCAGGATGAAGGCAGCTACACGCGGATTTTATACACGGTTCCGACGCGCGGCTTACTCGGCTACCGTTCGGAATTCATCAACGATACGCGCGGCGAAGGCACGATGGTCCGCCGTCTGGCCGGTTATGAAGCCTACAAGGGCGATATCCCGCAGCGGGCTAACGGCGCGCTGATTTCCACGGAAACCGGCAAGGCGATGACCTATGCGCTGTGGAATATTCAGGAACGCGGCCAGCTGTTCGTTTCCCCGCAGACGGAAGTCTACGAAGGAATGATCATCGGCATGTCGGCCCGGAATATGGACATGGACGTCAACCCGTTGAAAAACAAGAAGATGACGGCAGTTCGCTCGACTGGCAACGACGAAGCGATGAAGCTGGTTCCGCCGAAGATCATGTCGCTGGAAGAAGCGCTGGAATTCATCAACGACGATGAACTGGTTGAACTGACGCCGACGGATATCCGGATCCGCAAGAAATATCTGACGGCATTGGAACGCCGGCAGCACATGCGCGAGCTGAACAAGGCTGCGGCAGAGCTGGAAGAAGAATAAATCCTTGAAACATCCGTTTACTGCGGATGTTTTTTCTGCCGCGGCGCAAGGATTTGATGAACGAATACACATTGTTTTTCAGGAAACTATCGGTATAATGAAATTAAAGAAGCCCGGGGTATGTCCGAAGAGGCATGCAGGGGGATAAAACAAGCCGGAGGAATTAATGATGGATCAGAATCAAGTTCAGACTCATGTCGGCCCTTATGTATTCAGTTTATTCTTTAAACTCAACACGCGCACGGTGTACAGAACTTTAAGTCGGAATTTGCAGGTTTTTTTCGGAGGGGAAGCCTGTCTGTTGATTCTGCTTGGCATATTGATTAAGAATCAGGGAAGCATTGGCTGGTTCGCGTCTGTTCTTTTCCTCGGCGGATTCTTTTTTGTGCTATTGATATTATTCATTCCGAAGGCTGTAAAAAGCGTGAGTCAAAGAACTTTGAATGAAGAAATTGATGGAAATCTAAGGCTTAAAGCTGGATATACGCTAACCTTTTCCTTTAGTGAGGATGAGTTTGAAGTTAGCGCGGAAAACAGCTGGGAGCGATTGAAATACGCTGAATGTTACGGATATCTGGAAGATCCGGAATTTCTTTTTATCCAACCACAGAAAAACTACGGATATCCGTTGGAAAAAAAGAACTGTGATCCCGATCAGCTTCAGTTTCTAAAACAAAAGCTGGTAAACCGGATTCGATAAAACCTTTTTTGACCGACGTTTCCGAGAGAAACTTACAAAATCTGAAAAAGGTTCTGAAGGCCGTAGACTTATTGAAGGATGCCCGGCAATCCCAGGCTTATCATCGGCAGCGATCACTCTTGAAAGGAATAGAAGAAATTTTAAATCTAAAATGCGGTAACGGAGGGAAAAATGAAAAACATTTTGCTGATGAGTTTATCCATGGTTTTCTTGTGTAGTTGTTCATTCAAAGAAAAGGAAGTTATCGCTGATCCAACAATTACAGTTGAGCCGGCTCCTACTCAAAATATCGAAGAGGATACTTCAGAAAGAGATTATCGTGGTCTCGTTCCAGGAACATCGAATATTAAAGATCAAATTAAAGAAAAGTTTCTATTTTACCCTACGGATATCATCATTAACTTGGATACAAAGAACATACGATGGGTAGCGGATTGTGGAGTTGGTCTCGATCTTGATCTATTTACTGAGCAAGATCAAGAAGCTTATACAAAACTTCATCGGTCAATTTATGAAGGGACATTGACTGAGATTGCTGAAAATAGTTACAGTGCTAAAGGAGAATTTATGCCGACAATGTTATCTAAAAATTCGCCTATATCAGAAAGTGTAGACTTTTATTTGATTTTGAAAGACAGAAAAGCTTATATTGTTCTTGAAGAAATGAGCTTGGATGATCTTGAAGAATATAATTCTGATTCGTATTACTATTGGCACGAAAAAACAGAGGAATAACCTCTTAATAGCGTAAACCCAGAAAATTTTGGATTTGCGTTTTTTATATTAGGATTCTAAAAAAAAGTGAAATAAAAAAATTGAGTATATGAAAACCAAATAGTTGTTACTATTCACCGATAAACAAGGAAGAAAAGAATGTGAATAAAAACTGTTAAGAGGAAAATAATAAAATTTTCACTTTTTCAAACGGTTATTGAACGTCAATGCCGCATTGTAAAGGCAAAGAAAAGAATTTTCAAACAGTTTGTTTCTGAGGACAGTGGCTTATCACTGTGGTGACTGATCATTCTTCAGACTGCAATCTTATGAAAAGAAAACACAATAGCGGCACTCGAACGAGTTCTCAACTAATACGCTCTTTTCATTTCGGTGAAGAGTAACTAACAGTTACCAAAACTTTTTTAATTATTCTGTCTTATCACGGTATTCTTGATTTAAAGAAATCACGTCTTTTTTCTACAGGAAGCGGGTTAATGATATTGTAAAGGCATCTTACCCTTTCCCCTGGTAAAAGAATGAGGAAGTATACGAGCATGAGAGAAGAAAGACGGATCACTGAGGACGAAAGAAAATGCCTGTAAAATATTCCTGAGATGCATAATATACTATACTACTCATGGTCATAAATAAGATGTGGCTTAGGATCCATAAAAGCAGCCTAGACATAAGGCGCTTGATCATTCTTAAATAAACCAAGATCATGGATAGTTCTGGGTTTTACTTTTCCATTTTCGCGATAAGACTGAACAAGGTAAATAAAAGAAGTTTTTTCTACCTTTATTGTTTGGAACTACTTTAATAAACATAAGACCGCTCATTTCCTATACTGCAATTATACTGTAATACACTGAATAATTGAATAATATAGGTTCTGCTATGCCACATATTGATTGTTTAAAGCATATTTAAAAAAAGCGCAAATCCAGAATTTTCTGGGTTTACGCCATTGACTGCAAAAAATGCAGTGTTTTTATTTGTATAGCTCACCTTGATGGTATCACTAAAACTTATAGTTTTCATAAAATAAATAAAGTTTTCTTAGCGTCTTAAACTTGATAAACTTTTAGCGAGGAGGAAACTAAATGAAGAAAACAATTTGTCTGATGCTCAGTGTCTTGCTGACTCTGAGCTTGTCCGGGTGTGCGAATAACGACACGCCGAAAGAAAAAGCAGCACTCTACAAAGCTGGAACAGTAACGGGTACCGCGCAGGGAATGGATGGACCTGTCAGCGTCGAGGTAACGTTCGACGATACGAAAATATTGACAATTCAGATTGTAGAAGAGAATGAAACAGCCGGTATTTGTGAATGGGTTTATGAGACGCTGCCAGATCAGATTATCACGAACCAATCGCTGGCAGTCGATACTGTTTCTGGTGCGACCGTGACGTCCAACGCGGTGCTGAACGCTGTTGCGGATGCAGTCGAGCAGGCTGGAGGCTCAGCGGCAGCGCTCAAAGAAAAACCCGTGGTGTCTGCTGCTGAAGATGCCGAGCATGAAACGGACGTTGTTGTTGTCGGCGCTGGATTGTCCGGACTGATGGCGGCCTTGGCTGCATCGTCGACAGGCGCACGGGTTACTTTAATCGAAAAAACCGGTGTGATTGGCGGGACAAGTATTACGGCTTCCGGTATTTTTGCCTGTGCTGAAAAGGAAGCAAACATTCAGCCAATGTTTGACAGCTGGATGAAAAAAAACGAAAACAATCTTCGCAATCAAGTCGATGAGGAAATGGTGCGGGCCCTTTGTGAAGTTTCGCCCGAGGTTATTAATTTGCTTAAAGACAGCGGTGTGGAATACGAAATCAGAACATCAGATTCAGGTTCTCAAACCTTTTTCTCCAATGCCTCCGAAGCGTCGCTGCGTAATGCCTTAACTATTCAGATGGCAAGCGCGGAAGCGACTGGTAAAGGTGCTGAGAATACGATAAAGACATTGACAGAAGCCTGTGAAAAAGCTGGAATTGAAATTTTTCTGAATATGCCAGCCACTGAATTATTGATTGAAAATGGCAATGTTAATGGTGTGCGCAGTGAATCAAAAAAATCCGGAAACCATATTTTTCATGCGGCAGCAGTTGTTCTGGCCACCGGAGATTATGCCAAAAATGCTGAACTGACTGCGGAAATCAATCCCCGCGCCGCTGGTGAATATTCCGCAACGGCCATTGGCAATACTGGTGATGGTATCAAACTGGCGTTGTCCGCAGGCGGGGTGCTTGATGAATTTCAGGAATCGATGAGCGGGGTGTTTAACGCCAATCCTTTCGATATGCCGACAATTGGGCAAAAAGCGAATTCTTATCCGTTTGAATCTATTGTTTTAACGATGGAGGGCGAACGGGTGTTCCGGGAAGATGGAGGAAGTCATCAACAAATGGTTCATTACATCCGTGACAACGCGCTCGATACAGCATGGTGCGTTATGGATCAGGCGATTGCCAATCATTTTGTTCGACTGGACGAATATCTTGAAGCAACCGCCGCGGGAAGTCCGATAATCCGCGCTTATCAGGCTGCCACAGTGACTGAACTTGCAGACTTGATGGAAATCGATTCAACTGTACTGCAGAACACGATAAACCAGTATAATGTGCAATGTGAGCAGAGAAATGACAGCGATTGCGGCAAGGATCCAAAATACCTGGACGCGATCGATGAAGGACCCTATTACGCAGTGTTGCTTTATGATGGAACCCGCGGCAATTACGGCGGAATTCTGACAAGTCCTCAAGGAGAAGTCGTCAACGCTGCCGGTCAGCCGATTGTCGGGCTTTATGCTGGCGGCTTAGTGTCTTCCGGTGCTTTCTTTGCCGACTATTATCCAGGCGGGGAAGCGCTCGCTGTCGCTTCCCATATGGGGTTCATAGCTGGAAGAAGCGCGGCGCTGTATTCTCAGAATTGATTAAATTAAAAATTCCGTTATCTGTCTGTGAACAGATATACGGAATTTTTTTAATCAAGATTCATATGATTCCTTACGATTTGAATAAAGGCCTCGGCCATTTCTGGGAATTTTAATTTCTTACTATAAACAGCGGCAAACAGGTTGATATATGGATGCGACCCAAAGGAATATAAATAACTTTGTTCTTCCTGACTCAGCCGCTGTGTACCGCGGGGATGACCGTAGAAACACAGACCATAGCCTGCTCTGGCCAGTTGCAGTTCAGCTTGAACATTTTTAATCCGAAAGATTCGGGCAGGATGAAACTCATTTTCAGCAAAAATTCGCTCAGTGATATGGCCAAGCATTTGGTCGGATGGAGGAATCAAAAACCGATAATTGGAAAGAGCTTGCAGATCTGTCCAGGGCCGATCAGAAAACGGACATACTGAGGTTTTTGGCTTAATTAGGCAGGCCGCAGCATACAGTAAAATTTCATCTTCAAAAATCGGTCGAATTACATGGCTCGGATCCAGGGTTGGATCATTGGTGAAGATCAGATCCAGCTCGCATGCTTTTAACATGTGATTGAGGTTCTTGTAAGCATCTTCGGTAAGAATGATTTCAGTTTCAGGGAAAGCTTTTTCAAAAATGATCAAAGGTTTTACAAAGGAACACGTTCTTGAAAAGGGAATGCCGATACGCAGCGTACCACGTCCAAACGCGCTGAGCTGTAGAGAATTATCAAGCTCTTTCTTACTTTTTATCACTTTCCGTGCAAAATCCAGATATTCTAATCCCGCAGGAGTCGGGGCCATTGTATTACCATTCCAACGGAAAAGCTCGATGTTCAGTTCTTCTTCTAATGAGCGCAGAAAATTAGATAACGCAGGTTGGGTGATGTAGAGCGCTCGCGCAGCCTTCGTTAAATTACGATAACGGTCTATTGCGTCCAGATATACCAGATCTCTAAAGTCCATTGCGGTTTACCTCTGCCGCTAGTATATCATAGTCGCAATTGTGTGAAAACAGATAATCGGAAAACACAAGATAGGTATTATTCAATTTTAAGATTCAATTTGGGATTTTGCTGATGAATGGATGATCCTCCGTTGTATTTTAATTTTTCTGTGGTTATAATGAAAGTAATTGAATAACGAACTAATTTGGAGAAAAGAGGGAGCGTATGTCCTGGAATATCGCGGCGGAGTGCATCTCCATTGTTTTTTTATCGATCATTCTGGTGTACGCCTACAAAGGCACGCTGCTGCCGTCGTGGAAAAACCGGATGTTTCAGTGCTGCCTGGGGGCGACCTTTGCGGCGATGGTATCCAACGTTCTTTCGACGCTGCTGCTGGCCAGTCCGCACTGGGTTGATTCCTGGCTGTGCTGGGGCGTAACGGAAATCTATTTTTTAGCGACGCCGTTAATGGGACTGGCCTATTATTGCTACACGGCGGCGACGGTTTTCGAGGAACATGCCGGCGGACGGCGAGCGCTCTGGCTCGGTATTCTGCCGGGCGTTTTGTATGCTGTTCTCGTTCTGCTCAATCCCTGGACCGGCATGCTGTTCACGATCCGGGCAGGGGTTTATCTGCGCGGCCCGTGGATCATCACGACCTATCTGATCTTCTATTTTTATTGTTTGATCTCCGTCGTGCTGGTGCGGCGGTTTCGCCGCTGGCTGGAACCGCAGATCTATAAAATTCTATTTGTTTTTCCGCTGATCGCCTGCAGCGTCATCGTGGTCCAGCAGCTGTTTCCCGACGTTATCTTAAGCGGATCGGCGGCGACGACGGCGATCCTGCTGATTTATCTCTATTTACAAAATAAGCAGATCTCTCTGGATCCGCTGACGGGGTTGGGCAACCGCGTCGAGTTCCAGAAAATGATCAGCCTGTCGATGCAGAACAACCGCTCGTTGTTTTTGGTGATGGTAATTTCACTGCGCGACTTCAAGCAGATCAACGATCACTTCGGTCAGCGGACTGGCGATCATTTCCTCAAACAGATCGCTTCGACGTTGAAAACGATGGCGGCGCCCTATCCCCTGTATCGGTTCTCCGGCGATGAATTCGCGCTGCTGATCCGCAACCGCACGCCTAAAGAAATGGAAAAGCTTGAACAGGACATTCTGGCACGCTTTAACAAACCGTTTGAAATCGACGGATACAGTTATCGGCTGCACGCGGTGATCGGGCTGGCTGCCTACCCCAACAGCGCGGAAAGTCTGGAAGGCTTGATCAACGGTCTGGAATACGCGGTCAATCAGGCGAAGCTGCATCATTGGAAGCTCTGTTATTGCGACCAGACGATGCTTGAAGGGATGCGCCGGCGCACGGAGATCATTGAAATCTTAAAACAAAAGCTGCAGGAACAGGCGTTTGTCATGGTGTATCAACCGATTTTGGAGGTGAAGACCGGGCGGATCAGCGCGGTGGAATCGCTGATGCGAATCCCTGAAAGTCCTCTGGGGCCGCTGTCGCCGGGCGAGTTTATTCCGATCGCCGAGGAAACCGGACTGATCATTCCGATGACCTGGCAGATTCTGCGGCAGATCTGCGTGATGATCGTCCGGCTGCACGAACAAGGAATGACGCTGCCGGCGGTGCATGTCAATTTTTCAGCCGTTCAGCTGGTTCAGCCGGAGCTGGCGGAAACCGTCCTGCGGACGCTGCGCGAGTGCCGGACCGATCCGAAACAGATCATCATTGAAATTACGGAAACAGCCCTTGCCGAGAATCCTGAGGAAACGATCCGCTTTGCCCGGACGATGATGGAACACGGCGTGAAGATCGAAATGGATGATTTCGGCACCGGCTATTCTAATATCGATTCCGTCATGCACATGCCTTTAAGCACAGTGAAGCTGGACCGCAGTCTTGTTGTATCGGCTGTGGAAAACCCGCGCAGCGCGACGATGACCGGATATTTGATCCGGGTCTTTCACGAGCTGGGCTATGAAGTGCTGGCGGAAGGCGTGGAAACCGTCGAGCAGGATCAATTCGTGCGCGCGGAAGGCGTCGATCTGATTCAGGGGTTCTATTATTCACGGCCGCTGGCAGAAACGCAGCTGACCGAGTTTCTGGCCCATTTCCAGGATCAACAGCCCTCCGGAGCTTGACGGACGCGGTATAATAAAAGAAAAAGGAGGATCATTGCCATGTCAGAAGCGACGATCAGAGATCTTCAAACACGCCGGGCAATCCGCCAGTTTCAATCCGCTGCCCCCTCTGCCGAACTGCTGGATCTTGTCTTAAAAACCGGAACTTACGCTCCCACGGGTCAGGGCAAACAAGCGCCGGTGATCATCGCCGTTCAGGATCCGCAGCTGCGCGCGCAGCTGACGCGGATGAACGCCGAATATGCCAAACCGGGAACCGATCCTTACTATGGCGCGCCAGTGATCATTCTGGTTCTGGCCGACAGTACGGTCGGCACCTGGGTTGAAGACGGCAGCTGCGTGCTGTGCACGATGATGCAGGCGGCGCATGCGCTGGGTCTGGGCAGCGTCTGGATTCACCGCGAGCGTCAGATGTTCGACAGCGCGGAAGGCAAGGCGCTGCTAAAAGAATGGGGTCTGAGCGAGAACCTGCGCGGCGTCGGCGCGCTGGCGCTGGGCCAACCGGCCGGTGAAGCTCCGCAGCCGAAACCCCGCAAAGCCGATTATATTCTGAAGCTGTAAAAGCAGAAACGCCGGATCGCCGGCGTTTTTTGCGTTTCCGGGGGATGAGTGTCGGAAAGTGCGGAAAAGCGATTGTCAAGCCGGACTCCTTTCGTTATCATAGAGAAGACAAAGCGAGGCGAAGCCGCGCTAAAAGGGGGAGAATCGGAATGTCGATCGGAATCAATCAAAATGAAGAAGAACTGGAACAATGCCTGTTCGACGCCTTGATCGAGCTGATGCGGCGGATGCCGTTAGACAAACTGACGGTCAACGATCTGTTGAAACAAGCTCACGTCAGCCGGTCCAGCTTCTACCGGCGCTATCAGGATAAATATGATCTGGTCAACAAGAGTTATCAGAAGATACTCGACAAGACGCTTTATACCTTTCTGGACGGCTGCGGCTGGCATGATTCGGTGAAGGCCTTGTATCAGGTGTTTCAGGAAAATCTGTTTTTCTTTCAGAATGCGCTGCGCTCGCATGATCCCAACTCGCTGCGCAACTATATTTTTCAGATCAGCCTGAACCTGTATGCGGAAACGTTGAAGCGCCATGGGGAAGACGTGCAGGACTGGCATACGATGGCCATGCTGCGGGTGCATATTTACGGCAATCTCGAGCTTATGTGCGAATGGGTGGAGAACGGCATGGATAAAACGATCGACGAGATGATCCAGCTTTCCCACGATACGCTGCCGCAACGGTTTAAGCCGTATTTCAACGATTGATCGTGAATTTGCGGACAAAGAGAAACAAAACCGCCGACCTGTTTCTTGAATCTTCCTTCTTTGAAATGGATAATAAAATCACAAAATAACAGGAGGAAAGAAACATGGCAAAGAAATCAATCAGCCGCCGGGATTTCCTGAAAGGCGCCGCCGCTTCCACATTGGGACTGGCTGCCGTCGGGATGCTGGGCGGATGCAGCAGCGAGGATTCGCCGAAGGCTTCGGCCTCCACGATCAGCTGGACGAAGGAAACGGACGTCTTAATCGTCGGCGCCGGCGGCACGGGAGTTTGTGCGGCCGCAGCGGCTGCGGAGGCCGGAGCGAAGGTGCTGGTTTTGGAAAAAGCGGGCATTGCCGGAGGGACTACCAATCTGTCCGGCGGCGTTATGCAGGCAGCCGGCACAACCTATCAGAAACAATTCACATCGTATCAGGACGATACGCCGGAAAAGCATTTCGAATGCTGGATGACGGAAGGCGAAGGCCAGCTGGACGAAGCGCTGGTTAAGGATCTGGCGATGGGCGCGCCGGAAGACATCGAATGGCTGGCCAGCACGTGCGGCTTGAAATGGACGAGCGTTTACGGCCATTGCCACGTTCCTTATGTCAAGGATGAAGTGCTGGCGGACCGGATTCACGTCTATGAGGGCGGCGGCGCTTCCGGCAGCGGCGGAATTTATGTTCAGGCGGTCTTGAAGGTCGCCGAGGGCTTAGGCGCGGTTGTTGAATATGAAACGGAAGTTACCCGTCTGATTACGGAAAACGGCAAGGTCATCGGCGCGGAGGCGACACAGAACGGCCAGACGATTACGATCAAGGCGAACAAGGGCGTCATTCTGGCGGCCGCCGGCGTCGATCAGAACGTGGAGATGGCGAAGGAATTAAATCCGCAGCAGTATTGGGACGATACGACGCAGATCTGTCTGTGCGTCGCTTCTGATACAGGCGACGGCATCCGCATGGGAATGGAGCTGGGCGCGGCCTATGTCAGCGGCGGTACAATCGACTTCTGCGGCAAGACGGGCGCGGCGACAGATAACCGCAACCCGGTATTCCCGTCGTTTATCGTCAATCAGGCCGGCCGGCGGTTTGTCTGCGAGGACGCGACGTATGCCTATCATTACCGCGCGATCTATCAGCAGGAAATGCAGCTGCAGGGCCCGACCTACATGATTTTCGGCGCAAGCAGTCTGGAAGCGGCGGGTGCGCCGTGGACGGCGGAAAGCGTAGCCAAGGATATCGCCGACGGAGTTGTGATCACGGCGGATACGCTGGAAGATCTGGCAGGAAAGCTGGGGATCGACGCGGCGGGCTTGGCCCGGACGATGAAGGACTGGAACGAAGACGTGGCGGCCGGCACAGATCCGTTTGGCCGCAAGGACGGCCTGGAACCGATCAGCGGCCCGTTCTATGCCTATAAAAACACGTCGTATAACTTAGGCGCGCTGGGCGGCTTGAAGATTACGACGGACTGCGAAGTCGTCGATGTTAACGGCAAGGTCATCGAAGGCCTGTATGCGGCCGGCTTAAATGCGGGCGGCTGGGTTGGCCCGTACTATCCAGGCAGCGGCACCGCGGTCATCGGCACCTGCCACTTCGGACGCAAGGCCGGGGCAGCGGCGGCGAAGCGCTCAGCGTAATCGCAAACATGATTTTGAGCTCAGACCGTCAAGGCTGAGTACAGCGGAGAGCAGGACGGCAGCGTCAGGCGGACTCCGCTTTTTTCATGCCTTTTCCGGTGTACTGGCCCCGCGCAAACTGTTCGAAGACGCGGCGGAGGGACCTGATCGTTCGGATTTTGGCATAGCGGCTGGCGGGTATCTCACGCAGTCCGCAGGCGGGGTGTGGAAAAGATTCTGGATAAAAGATGGATTTTCCCATGTTTATCGCTGTCAAAACAGGACTTTGGAAGCAGAAAAAGCAATCAATATCATGAAAACGGTAATCTTTCCCAATTCTTTACAAATCAATGATATAATCCTTTTATAGAACATTATTGAGGATTGCCAGGCCATGACCGCCGGAACGAGCGCAGCGGCCGAACCTGATCGCTTGTCAGGAAGGAAAGATCACGCTGTATGAAAAAACGCAGGCTTATTTTAATGTTAATTTTCTGCCTGGGATTGAATGGAATGATCCCGTTTTTAAGGTCCGCTTCCGTGCGGGCGGAAACACCGGTGATCCGTGTCGGCTACATTGATTACGCCGGATTTATTGAAGAAGACGGGACTGGAAAATATACAGGCTACGGCGTGGAGCTGCTCGAGCGGATTAGCCGGATTACCGGCTGGCGCTACGAATATGTTTATGGCGACTGGCAGCAGATTCTCAGCCAGTTAGACGAAGGTTCGATCGATTTGATCATGACCGCACAGTACACCGAGGAACGGGCGGACCAGTTTCTTTTTTCTCAGCAGCCGATCGGCGATGAGCTGGCGGTGGTGTACGCGCGGGAAGACGCGTCGGTGTATTACGATGACAGCGCGGCGATGGACGGACTGCGCATCGGACTGCTTCAGGGCAGTTATCAAAATCAAAGCTGGCAGGACTACGCTAAAAAGCATGGCCTGAACTGTCCGACAACGGAATATAAAACAGAAAATCAGCTGATGGAAGCGCTGTTATCCCAACAGGTCGACCTGATCGTCAGCGGGGGATTGGCGCTGCATGACGAAGCGAAGGTCGTGCTCAAGTTGGAACCGGCGCCGTTTTATATCATTACCAATTCAGCCCGGCCGGATCTGATGGCGCAGATCGACGGAGCGCTGGCGGAGATGCTTTTATCGGATCCTTATTTTGAAGCCCATTTATATGATGAATATTACGGCGACAGTCAGTATTCCGTGCAGCCGCTGTTCACCCGCGAGGAAGACGCGTATATCCGGGAAGCGGGGATGATCCCGGTCGGTCTGGACGGCTCGCAGGTTCCCTTCGCCTATATGGAAAAGGGGAAGCTGAAGGGAATCTGGCCGCAGCTGTTAGCGCTGATCGAGAAGAAATCAGGTCTGCGGTTTGCGCTGACGCCGCAGGCTCCCCAGGCGGATTATGTCGCATTTCTGGATCAGAATCCCCGGCAGTCGCTCTATTGCGGCATCACCCGGCGCAACCTGCGGATGACGCAGAACGCGGCCGTTCAGCTCAGCGACCCGCTGCTGCAGCTGGATTTGATGGTCGTCGTCAATCCGGAGGAGTTCAGTACGGCTGGCAATGAAGAATTCAGCCTGATCGTAACCGACAACACAGCTGTCAACAGCGAGTTTTTAAGTCAGATGCCTTTGGGTCAGATTCTGTATGCCGATACGCTGGTTCAGTGCCTGCTGGCGGTGGCCGATCACAAAGCCGCGGCGACTGTGTGCGATTCCTATACGCTGAATTATTACAGCTGGAAACCAGGCATCAGCGATCTGCAGGATAATTATCCGCTGGAATTCCCGTCGCTACAGCCTTGTTTTGCGGCCAGCGCTGATCTTGATCCGGTGCTGATGGCGATTTTAAACAAGACGATTGCCAGTCTGTCGCAGAAGGAAATTAACCAGGTTATTTATGATTCCACGCTGGGACTGCATTATCAGCCCTCGTGGACAGATTGGCTCAAAGCAAATTCTTATCTGGTCGCGTCCTTAGCCCTGGCGCTGATTCTGGGCGTCACGCTGTTGATCTACCGCAGCCGCAAGCAGACCGAGGAACAAATTCAGCGGCGGCGCACCGAAATGTTCCGGCACAAGGCGGAAATGGATCGGATCAGCGGACTGTACAACGAGGATACGTTTACGGAGAAAGCGCAGGCGATTCTGGCGCAGGATCCGCCGCCGTATTATTTGATCTATATCAATATCCGGCGGTTTAAGATCGTCAATGAGCTGCTGGGGGTAGAACAGGCCGATCAGCTGTTAAGTCATATCGGCAGCCGGCTGCAGGATTACTGCGGGCGTTATCCCGGTTCGCTGGCGTGCCGGATCACGGCGGATCACTTCATGTTGATGACGCCGTGCGAAGCGTATCAGGCCAACGGCCGTGAGGATATTCTGAAAGACTATACCAGCGATTTGAATCTGTCGCTGGAATATGGCGTGTATCCGATTACCGATCGATCGCTGCCGATGAAGCTGATGCAGGACCGGGCGGCGCTGGCAGCCAAGAATCGAACGGATCCGATGTTCAGCGAAGTGGGATTCTACACGGATCAGCAGCGCCAGCGGATTATCCGTGAGCAGCAGGTTCTGGATGAAATCGAGGGCGCGATGGACCGCGGAGAAATCATCATCTACATTCAGGCAAAATATGATATCGTCGCACAGCGCGTGATCGGCGGGGAAGCGCTGGTGCGCTGGCAGCATCCGGTCCGGGGACTGCTGGGTCCGGGGCAGTTTGTCGGCGTGCTGGAAGAAAACGGACAGATCATGCAGCTGGACTATTATGTCTGGGAAAAGACATGTCAGTTCCTGCAGCGTCAGCACCGGCTTCATGAGCAAGTTCCGCCGGTGTCGGTCAATGTGTCAAAGTATAATTTCTACCGCGCCAATCTGGTCGCGCTGTTTACCGATCTGATCGCCAAGTATGAATTGAGACCCGGAGATCTGCAGCTGGAAATTACGGAAACCGCCTGCGCGGAGGACACCGAGCAAATTTACGCGGTGATCCGGCAGCTCCAGCAGGCCGGCTTTACCGTGCTGATGGACGATTTCGG
Source organism: Holdemania filiformis (assembly GCF_003459085.1). Classification (NCBI taxonomy): domain Bacteria; kingdom Bacillati; phylum Bacillota; class Erysipelotrichia; order Erysipelotrichales; family Erysipelotrichaceae; genus Holdemania; species Holdemania filiformis. The sequence goes on from NZ_QRUP01000004.1 coordinate 168,630, forward strand.
CGCCGGTTATTCCTCGCTGAACATGTTTAAGGATGCACCGGTGGATATCATCAAGCTGGACATGGGCTTTATCAGTTCGGATGAAAACAATGCCGAGCGTTCCGGCGCGGTGATCGCGTCGATCGTCAACTTATCGCATTCGCTGAACATTCCGGTAATCGTCGAAGGCGTGGAAACTCAGGCTCAGGTTGATTTCCTGAAATCCATCGACACGCGCTACATTCAGGGCTACTATTTCTCCCGGCCAGTCCCGGAGGAGGACTATGCCGCGCTGTGCTACGCGAAGGATGAAGCTTAAACGCAGCCTTGATTTACTGACAAAACATTTTCTCAGCCCCGGTCAGCTCTGAGAAGATGTTTTTTTTCTGGACCGGGGCGGGAAAAGAACACGCGGAACGACTGAATTCTGGTACAATAAGGCCGGGAGTGATTCGTTAATGATAAAAATGTTGGTCTTTGACGTCGACGGGACGTTGTATGATTTAAACCGCCATGAAATTCCGCGTTCGTGCCAGGAAGCGATCGCGAAAGCCAAGCGCAGCGGATTGATTTTTGTGATTGCGACCGGACGGACGCATTATGGCTTAGGTGCGGCGCTGAACGCGTTAGAACCGGATTATATCCTGGCGGTTAACGGCGCGGTGGTTGCTGACGGGCAGGGGCGGATTCTGGCGCATCATGATTTATCTTTGGCGCAGGTGGAGCGTGTCAACGCTTTCTGTCGTTCGCATCAAGCCGGGCTGGCCTGGAAGTTTCTCGATCATTGCTACATCTATCAATATCCGGAGAAGATTGACTGGCTGCAGCCGCAGAAAGAATCGGATATCGGACCGGAACCGTTTATCGACTGTCCGGCGCAGGACCGTCATCAGACCGTTCTGCCGCAAAGCGCGAGCGTGCATGCCGATCCCGAGAAAGTCGAGGAAGTTTTCCATGACGATCCGGAACTGGCGTTTCTGCGCTATTCCGCCGATGGCTATGACGTCGTGGCCCGCGGCATGAACAAGGCGGTCGGCTTGCAGGAGCTGATCGATCAGCTGGGGATTGCGCGCGGGGAAGTCGCGGCGTTTGGGGATAATTACAACGATGTGGAAATGCTGAAGCTGGCCGGCACCGCGGTGGCGATGGGCAACGCGGTGGATGAAGTCAAAGCGCTGGCTGACTATGTGACGACTTCGTCCGATCAGGACGGCATCGCGCATGCATTGGCGCATCTGGGCTGTATTTGACGCTGATTTAAGTCGAAAAACATCTCGTTTAGGTAATCAATTTGAAATTTGGCAGGAATTCCCTAAAATAGAAAAGGATACGAAAGGGGAAAACGGATGCCTACGATTTTGGACAACGCCCTGTTCACCGCTTTTTCCGAGGCCTCTGAACAGGTTTATATCTATGTCTGCGACGTCAAGCAGGATTTATCGCACTGGTCGAAGAATGCCGTCACCTTTTTCGGCCTGCCGGGCGAATATATGGAAAACGTTGCCGAGCTGTGGATGGCGAAAATCCATCCGGATGACCGCGGCCGCTACCTGAAGGACATCCAGGATGTTTTTACCGGAGTGAAAACGCATCACAGCTGCGAATACCGGGCGCGCAGTCAGGCGGGCGATTATGTGTGGCTGGAATGCCGCGGCACGATGATGAAAAACGAACAAGGCGAACCGTGGCTGTTCGCCGGCATGATGACGCGCCTGGACGCGCGCAATAAAATTGATCCGCTGACCGGCTTGCCAACGATGCGGGAGTTCGCCGCTTTGGATTTTGCCTGCACTCACGGCGTCGTGATGGTCGTGGGCTTCGACGGCTTCCGGGAAGTCATCAATAATTATGGATATCGCGGCGGTGATGAGATTCTCGCGGATTTTGCCGTACAGCTGCGCCGGATTTGTCCGCAGACCGCGGCGCTGTACCGGTTTGAAGGCGATGAATTCGCGATCTTTATCCCGGGTGGCACCTGCCGCCAGGCACAACAGCTGTTTCAGTCGCTGGTGCAGGCGGCCAGGGCGCTGGGCAGCCGGCAGGTCAGTCTGGAAATCACTGGCGGCGCGGTCTGCACACCGCAGGATGGAACAACGCAGGAAGCCGTTATCAGCAAGCTGGAGCATTCTCTGGCGCATGGGAAGGCGCACCGCCGCTCGCAGCTGGTCTTTTTCAGCCTGGAGGTTTCGCGGGAATACCGCCGCTTAAGCGGCTTGAAGCAAACGTTGGTCCGCGCGGTCAGTCATGACTGCGAAGGGTTTTCACTGGTCTATCAGCCGTTAGTCGATCACGATCACCGCGTGGTCTGCTGCGAAGCGCTGCTGCGCTGGAAGGCGGATCCGGATGTCGGGGAGATGATCCGGCTGTTGGAAAACACCGGGGAAATTCTGCCCATCGGCCGCTGGATCGTCCGCGAGGTGTTTGCCCAGGCTCGCTTTTGGCAGCAGAAAAGCCCGGATTTTATCACCGAGTTCAATGTTTCCTATCTGCAGTTTAAGGATCCCGGCTTCAGTGACTTTTTGATCGCGGAAGCCAAACGGCTAAAAATCAATCCGCGTCAAATTGCGATCGAACTGACGGAAAGCTGTCAGGTCGAGGATTTTGAAGGACTGGCCCGGGAATTTGCGCGCCTGCGCACGTTCGGCTTCAATCTGTCGCTTGACGATTTCGGCATCGCTTATTCCACGCTGCTTCTGATCCGCAATCTGCCGGCCGATTCGGTGAAGATCGATCAGTCGTTTATCCGCGATTTAAGCGAACAAAATCAGGTAGATCTGGCGATCATTGAAAGCGTTGTATCGCTGTGCCGGAAGCTGAACATCCGTCTGGTGGCCGAAGGGGTGGAAAACGCCCGCATTCTGAAGCTGCTGGAAGCCTATCCGATCACGTTGTATCAGGGCTTTCATTTCGCGAAACCGATGCCGGCGCGGCAGCTGGAACCGCTCATCGGGTCGATCCTGCCTTAAATCAGTTCCCAGACGGAATCCGTTCCGTCTTTTCTTTTGCGTCCGCAAAGGGAGCGTGTTTTTCATTTCTTGAACAGGAAAGGATTAAGTTGGGCGTCAGTGGGAAATACTGCAAGGGAAAGCAGGTGATTGGATGCGGGCAATACAGATCCGTAAAGAAGAAATGGGGCTGCATTCCCTTGGCGAAACGAAAGATTATTTTGAAGGCTGGTATTTCCGGCTGTGCGACCCGCGGTGCTCGGTGGCGGTGATCGTCGGCTTTAGCCCGCAGAATTCAGCCGCGCCGTTTTTTATCCAGACAACCGACACGCTGACAAACCGCTCCCAATGGGCGGAGTTTGGCTGGCCGGACGTCGTGGTGCGGCAGGCGCCGTTTCATCTGACGCTGGGCAGCAACGAATTCTCGCTGACGCGCGTGAAGCTGGAATTGCCGGAGCTGAAAGTCCGGCTGCGGCTGAGCGGATTGACGCCGCTGCCGTTTTCCCGGTATGCCCCGACGATTATGGGGCCGTTTGCTTATTTAAAGAAGATGGAGTGCGTGCACGGCGTCATCAGTCTGCATCACCGCATGGAAGGCGTCGTCATCGCCAACGGGCGCTCGCTTCCCGTAGTGGGGGTGGGTTATTTGGAAAAGGACCGCGGCACCTCGTTTCCGCAGCGGTATCTGTGGTTTCAGTCGAATCAATGCGGCGTTGCGGATTCATGCTTCTTCCTGTCGCTGGCCAGTATTCCGTTAGGACCGCTGACGTTTAACGGCTGTCTCTTTGTCGTTAAGCTGCGCGATCAGCTGCACCGCTTCGCGACCTATACCGGCTGCCGTCTGGAATCGCTGCGCTGCCGTCAGTTTGAAGATGGTTCCGGCTGGGCGAAGCTGCGGTTTCATCAGGGCGGATGGCAGATCCGGATTCGTCTGGAATGCGGGCCGGCCTGTTCGCTGGCCTCGCCGCGCCAAGGCCGGATGCAGGGCCGGATCCAGGAAAGCCTCAGCGGTCAGGCCCATGTAACGCTGCTGCACCACGGCGTGAAGGTTCATGAAAGCTTCTGGTCGCAGGGCGGCATGGAGCTGCAATGGGAAAAAGAAGAAGATCAGAATGTCGAAAACAGAAAAAGAGGGTTGTCCTGAAACGACAACCCTCAACAGTTTTATTATAGCACGAAAAAAATTTGAATGAAAGGGCTTACTTTTTCGAAAACTCTGATTATAATGAGGGTGAAGATAAGGAAAGAGATCTTCAAACAGAGGAAGCCGATCCCTCAGACAGCCGATCAAAACGGTAGAGTCCGTTAAGGAAAGAACCTAGTTTCTTAATTATCCATCAAGGCTGGTAAAGAAAGAGGAGCGAAGCTTTCAGGATAAACGAAAGTGTTTATTCTAAGGAGGTTAAAGTGAATGGAACCTGGACAGAGAGGAAACCGCCGCTGAAAGCTGGCGTTGTGCGATGAATCGCAGATCCGTGTGATGCTTCTTACAACTTCCCATTTTGCTGAAAATTTACAAAACAGCCATCGAATAGATAAACAGCCATTTTGTGAGTGTGAAGGGTAAACGCGAGGAAGAAATGAGAAAAAAGGTTTGATTTCAGCAGTGGAATCGAATTGATGTCATAGAGAGAGTTGCGGAAATGTTGGAAAACAGCCGCTGCGGTTCATCGGTATAAATAAGATTAACGATATAGATGAAGAACCTGCAAAAAATGCGGGTTCTTTTTTCGTGTCGACCATTTCATCAAACAGCTGCAGTATGGCAGAAAATAACAAAACGGTTGGTTTCCCTGCAGGACTGTTCATACAAAGAATGCGGGGAAACTGGAAAAGTGCGCTGCTGGAAATTAATTATAGGAAGGGGATGTTTTAATCGGCCATTTCCCAGGAAATAGTAAACTTAACGATCGTTAAATAAGCTTACAAACATTTTGAAAGCGTATCCGGAATATGCGATAATAAAGTTAGGTTTTCAGAATTGAAAATCATCGCTATCTATGGTAATGTGAATTCGTTAGCAATGGAGGAGAAAACGATGTCCATGTTCAATCACGAAGCACGTCAGTTCAAATTCGATGTGCTCAAGGAAATTTCACAGCTGGCTTATGAGGGTAAATTGACCGATGACAGCGCGGCCGCAATCAGCCGCAAACTGATCCCGGGGCGCAAGGCGGAATTCCGCTGCTGCGTGTATAAGGAACGGGAAATCCTGCGGCAGCGGACACGTTTAGCGTGCGGGAAAATGGCGGACGAGGGCGCGGCGTACAATCCGCGGCAGATCGTTCAGGTGATCGACGCGGCCTGCGACGGTTGTACGATCCGCAAAATCCAGATCACCGACAACTGCCGCAAGTGTATGGCAAAGGCGTGTCTGGCTTCCTGTAAGTTTGACGCGATCAGCATGGGACTGCACCGCGCTCAGATCGATTATACAAAATGTAAGGAATGCGGTGCCTGCGCCCGCAGCTGTCCGTACAACGCGATCGTCGTGACCGAGCGGCCATGTTCGCAGCATTGCCCGGTTGACGCGATTCGCTGGGATGAAAACGGCATCGCCCAGATTGACGAAACGAAGTGTATTAACTGCGGCGCTTGTCAGGCCGCCTGCCCGTTCGGTGCGATTGAGGATATGTCGTGGGTTGTGCCGGTTGTCAGTCTGTTAAAAATGGGAACGCCGATGTTTGCGATCGTCGCCCCGGCGATTCAGGGACAGTTTGACAGCGCCACGCTGCCGCAGATCAAGAAAAGCATCGAGCTGCTGGGGTTTGAAAAAGTTTACGAAGTCGCGCTGGGGGCGGACGCCGTCGCGTGGGAAGAACAGGCGGAGCTGGCGGAAAAGATGGAAGCCGGCGTACCGATGACCACCTCCTGCTGCCCGGCCTTTGTCAACCTGGCGAAGATGCACTTCCCGCAGATTTATGAAAATAATATGTCGACCGTCGTATCGCCGATGATGGCGCTGGCCCGCAAGCTGAAAAAAGACCATCCGGATCACGGCGTGATCTTTATCGGTCCATGCCTGGCGAAAAAGCAGGAAGCGATGGAATCCTTCACGGCTGTCGATTATGTCCTGACGTTTGAGGAAGTCGCGGCGATGATGATTGCCAAGCACATCAATCCGGCGGAAGTCGAAGCGAAAGAGGAAGACTATCCGTCGATCTTCGGCCGCAACTTCGCCCAGGGCGGCGGCGTCGGCAAAGCGGTCGCGCAGGTCGCAAAGGAAAAAGCGATGGCTGCGCCGGTGGGCGTCTACGCCGACGGCTGCATGGAATGCAAGAAGCAGCTGACGTTGATGAAGTTCGGCAAGTTTACCGGCAACATTCTGGAAGGCATGGCCTGCCCGGGCGGCTGCATTGCCGGACCGGCGGTCATCGAACCGCCGATGGTCGCGAAAGGCCGGATGGCGAAAGAAAATATCGGCAATCAGAAAACGATTGAGGAATCGGTGGAAAGCTTTGATTTTACCGGCGTGCCGATGCATCGAAAATAAGCGAAAAGGAGAAGCGACATGGTCACTGTTGAAGTTTGTATTGGAAGCGCCTGTTACGTTAAGGGCAGCAACGAAGTCGTCACGATTCTGCAGGAATTGATCAAAGAAAAAGGCTGGGAAGACCAGGTGAATGTCAAAGGGGCTTTCTGTATGCAGGTCTGCACTCAGGGCCTGGGCTTGCGCGTGAATGGAAAGCAGCTGCTGGGCGTTGGTCTGCATAACGTCAGAGAAGTGCTCGAGCAGGAAATTACGGCGGCTTTGGCATGAGCTACATCCAGCTGTCCGAGGCGAACTGCCGCAACTGCCTGCGCTGCGTGCGCGTCTGTCCCACCAAGGCGATGACGTATCAGAATCATCAGCCTACGATTCTTGAAGACGAGTGTATCCTGTGCGGCAAGTGCTATGCGATCTGTCCGCACAGCGCGAAAAAGGTTCACAGCGACGGCGATCAGGTCCGCGCATGGATTGCCCAGGGTCAGCCGCTGGCTTTAAGCATCGCCCCCTCGTTCGCTTCGGTCTGGCCGGATTATCCGCGGCTGAAGCGGCAGCTGAAAGCGATCGGGTTTCAGGTGGTCGAAGAAACCGCGGTCGGCGCGCGGTTGGTTTCTCAGGCGTATATGAAGCTGATTGAGGAACATCAGATGAAAAACATCCTGTCGACGTGTTGTCCGGCCGTCGTCACCTATGTGGAGAAAAACTTTCCGGAACTGATCGATCAGCTCGCGCCGGTCGTGTCGCCGATGATCGCGCACGGCTATGATTTAAAAGAACGCTATCCGGGCGTGAAGACGGTGTTTCTGACGCCGTGTATTGCGAAGCAGAAGGAAGCCGCCGATCCGCGCTTTGCGGGCGCGGTCGACGCCGTGCTGACGATGCCGGATCTTTCCGCCTGGCTGAAAGAAGCGCCGGTGGATGAGCCTGAGGAACAAGCGGAGGAAATCCGGTGGGAAACGATGAAGACCAGCACGGTGCGGATGTATCCGACTCCCGGCGGTGTGATCCGGACCTTAAGCAGCTCGGACGAGGTGTATGAGCGGGTCAGTGCGGAGGGCATGGACCGCGTTAAGGACGCGCTGAAGTCAATCGCCCAGGGCCACATGGAAGGCTATTTCTTCGAGCTGTCAGCTTGCGAACAGTCCTGTCTGGGCGGCCCGTTGTTATGCCATGTCGATCACAGCGAATGGAGAGCCCGCAGCGCGATCCGGCGCAACATGGATCCGCAGGATCAGGTGCGTCAAGCTGAGCTGCCCGCGAATCTGCGCGCAGCGTGGCAGGCCGATCCGGTTGAACGCACATCGCACACCGAAGAAGAAATTAAGGACATGTTATTTTTGATGGGCAAGACGTCGAAGGAAAAGGAACTGGACTGCGGCGCCTGCGGGTATGAAAGCTGCCGCGCCAAAGCGATCGCGGTGCTGGAAGGCAAAGCGGATCCGAAGCTCTGCCTGCCTTACGCACTCGAGCACGCGCAGTCGATTTCCAACCTGATCATCGAAAATACACCGAACGGAATTCTTGTTCTGGACGAGCATAACTGCGTGCGCGAGATCAATCCGGCGGCGCTGAATATGATGAATCTGCAGGAAATAGATCCGATCGGCATGCCGGTCGAGTCGATCCTGCCGGATCAGGGTCTGCATGAGCTGCTTCAGGATTTCGTCGGCGTCCAGTATTACCGCTGCGAATATCCGCAGTATCATAAAATCTTAAACCATGCGATGATCTCGATTGAAGACCACCGCTATGTGATCTTGATCTTAATGGATCTGACAGTGGAGGAAACCAAGGAAAAGGTCATCCGCCAGATGCAGATGAAGACGGCGGAGGTCGCGCAGACCGTCATCGACGATCAGATGCGCGTCGTTCAGGAAATTGCCAGTCTGTTAGGCGAAACGACGGCGAAATCCAAAGTCGCCTTAACGCGGCTGATGAAAGCGATGGATGAAGATGATTGAGGAAAAAATCCATGTTGAAACGTCGTTTTCCTCGCTGATCAAAAAGAATGAGGAATTGTGCGGCGATAAGGTGGCGATCCGCTACTGCGACCAGTTCTGCATCCTGGTGCTGGCCGACGGTCTGGGCAGCGGAGTCAAAGCGAACATTCTGTCCACGCTGACCAGCACGATCATCTGCGAGATGATGGCGGAAGGCGCGACGCTGCAGGAAGCAGTCGACACGATCACCGCGACGCTGCCGCAATGTCAGGAGCGCGGCATCGCATACTCCACATTTACCATTGTTCAGATTTATTATGACGGTACGGCGCATCTGATTGAATTCGATAATCCCGCCGCCGTGATTATGCGCAGGGGAAACTGTATCGAATTGCAGCGGACAACGCGCGTGATCGGGCAGCGGCGGATCCGGGAAAGCAGCTTCCAGGTAGAGCCGAACGATTTCATCGTCGTGTTCTCCGATGGAATCATCCATGCCGGGGTCGGGACGTTTCTGAACTTCGGCTGGGATCATGCCGATGTGGAAAAGCATCTGACGGAATATTGCCGTTCAACCGATCCGGCCCGCGAGGTTACGCGGATTTTATTGGCCTGCGTCAACGATCTGTATCAGGGCCAGCCGGGCGATGATTCAACCGTAGCAACGGCCAAGATCGTGCCGGCCACGGAGGCCCGCGTGATGGTCGGACCACCGGAACATCCGGAGGACGACCGCAAGGTGGTCGGCCGCCTGCTAAGTGCGACGGGGAAGAAGATCTGCTGCGGAGGAACGACGTCCAATATCGTTTCCCGCATTACGGGCAAGGAAATCCAGATCGAAAATCTGTTGTCGCTTGCCTCGGACGTCCCGCCGATGGCCTATATTGAAGGGCTGGATTTAGTGACCGAAGGAGTGCTGACGCTGCAGAAAGCGAATGACTATCTGCACGAATGCGCGCAGTCGCCGCAGTTTTACGAACAGTTTCTGCTGACGAAGCAGGAAGACGGCGCGATCTTGCTGACAAAGATGTTTTTACAGGACTGCACGAAGATCGTGTTCATGGTCGGCCGCTCCGATAATCCGGCGCATCGTCAGTTAGCCTATTCGACGATCTCACTGCGGGCAAAAATCCGGATGATCGAACGGATGGCTGAAAATCTCAAGAAGCTGGGCAAGATCGTACAGATTGAGCTGTACTGAACCGTGGGAAAATTGGGATGAAATTGATTCGTAAAAAGCGAAGAAGCGTTTTGAAAAATCCGTGGATTCAGATTTTTCAGGATGAAGCAGAATATCCTGACGGCCGGAAGCTGTCCTACACAGTCCTGCATTATCCGCACCCTTCAGCCGGGATGGTGGTGGAAAACACGCGCGGTCAGATTCTTTTAATCCGCAGCTGGCGTTATCCGACCGGCAAAGAAGGCTGGGAAATCCCGGTCGGGTCAGCGGAATCTGGCGAAACGCCGTGCTCTGCGGCAATTCGCGAGGTTATGGAGGAAACGGGGATCGAAACTCAAGCGACCGAACTCTTATGTCAGTTTTATCCGAGTAATGGGATGTCGGATCAGCTTGTTTATGTCTACGCGGGAACTGCGAAATCGGAGAACATCACGATTGATCCGGATGAAGTCGAAGAAGCAGCCTGGTTTGATCAGGAATCCGTGCTGCGGATGTTAAAGGCGGGGATGATTCCCTGCGGCATCTCCCAGCTGGGACTGCGAACCTGGTTCATGAAAAAAAGATAGAAAAGCAAAAAGCTGCCGGAGTTTGCGGCAGTTTTCATTTGCACGGGAAGACCGCGGAACCCCTTCGTTTTCAGCGGAAGACGAGGCAGATCGGCGATCAGAATGCCGGAGGAACGGCAAATCACTTATTAGTTTAGTAATACTAAACTAACGATTTCACTTTATTAAATTTATGCTTGCGCTGACGAATTTTTTTGATATAATTTTTTCGTGATTGAAGCGAAGGAGGGATGGGAAAACAGACGATCACACCCGTTGATTTTGAATGATGAAGTCCACGTCATTGCCAGGAGGAAACAACTGGCCGCCTGACCTGATGTTCCACGAAGAACAGGCCTCGGACAGCCGGGTCAAACGCCGAAATTAAAACAGGGTTACCCTTGTTGATGCCAAAGCTTGAAGCTTTGAAAGAAGTTCTGTGACACGCAATCACCAAGCGGCTAAAAGCCATCGTCTTGTCTTTCTATCCTGAGCGCATGGAGCGTACCGGAAGAAAATTGAAGAAACGAAAAGAACTGTTTTTGTTTTTTATTTTGAAAGGGGAACAATCATTTTATGAAAAAATTATTGACTGTGCTTTATGCACTGCTTTTCATTGCGGGCTGTTCGGCCGCGCCTTCGCCGTCGGCCTCCGCGGAAGATAAGCCAGCCCGATCTGGCGGGAACTTTACGGATCAGATGAAACTGGCTTACCGTGATGATTTGGATCCGGAAGCCGGAGCGGATTCGGTTGAACGTCAGGGCGATCATCCGGATTCGCCGTATTTCTCCACAGTTGATTTTTACAATGCGGAAAGCACGGAGTCGCTGACGATTCTGCCGCACTTCCAGACGATGCAGCAGACGTCGGAATGGTCCTGCGGGGTGGTGTCCGCGCTGCTGGTTTTAAATTATTACGATCAGCTGGGCGAACAAACGGAACGGACACTCGCTGAAATGCGAAGCAATGGTTTGACGCCGGAAGCGACGGACATGGAATCAATGATCACAATCTTTGAACAGACCGGCGGCTTTAAGCTGGAAAGCAGTCTGGATTATCCGGCTGATCAGCTGGCAGAAGCTTTTCCGCTGGAACGATTTGAAACGTTGTTAAAGGCGGGAACGCCGGTGATGGTCGCCTGGAATGACTGGGGCGGACACTGGCAGGTCGTGATCGGCTATGATACCCTGGGCACGGAAACGACGCAGGACGACGTCTTGATCGTCGCCGATCCTTACGACACGACGGATCACAACCAGGATGGTTATACCGTTTACGGTGCTGAACGGTTTTACTACAACTGGACGATGTATGATTTCTTTGAAGGTCAGGGAATTGAGAATCAGCGGGATCTGATGTTTTTGATCGCCGTGCCGGATGCCGATTAACTCTTTGGGTTCAATATCGAAGCTTTTCTGATATCTTTCGGAAATCATGATAATTTTCTGAAAACTAAAACAGTGCAAACAAATGCGTGTGATTAATTTTCAGAAAAGTTTGAAAAAGGAATTGACAAGTTTTTCTGTCTGCGGTAAACTAATCCCATCAACACAAATGCCTAGATCAGGAAATGAGAAACTGGAATGTCGGGTTTAAGAGAGCTGCCGGAGGGTGCAAGGCAGTACGGACGCCAGGGACAACTGCCCTGTTAGCAGCGAGCTGAAAGGTTAAGCCGAGTAGGGGACGCCGGGAATTCCCGTTACAGAAGAAGACATTCTCGCCATGGCGACGATGTCCGCAGAGTGATCCTGTTTTAAAAGCAGGATAATAGGAGTGGTACCACGGATTGATCAATCCGTCTTCTAAAACGAAGGCGGATTTTTTGTGTTTGATTAAAGGGGGCATGAGGGCGTGAAACAGGTGAAACAAACCGGGGTTTCCGGAGCACTGGTTTTCTGAATTGGACGTTAATTGAAATTCAGAAAAGGAGAAAATGAAAATGAAAAACTGGGTAAAGAAATTCATCATCGGCGTCTGCGCCGTCATGTTAACAGCGTGTGCTGTTCAGGGAGAGGGCAGCGCCGCACCGACGGCGACTGCGTCGGACGAACCGGTGTCCGGGGGAACCTACATCGTCCGCGGCGCGGGCGATCCGTACAGCTTCAATCCTGATTTAAAAGTCGACGACTGGGGTGTGGTCACCTATCAGAATATTTTCAACCGGCTGGTCAAGCAGACAGTTTCCAACGAAGTGGTCGGCGATCTGGCGGAAAGCTGGGAGTTCTCCGACGACGGCCTGACGCTGACGTTTCATCTGCATGAAGGCGTAAAATGGCATGACGGCGAGCCGTTCAGCTCGGAAGACGTCAAGTGGACCTTCGATAAGATCCGTACTGAAGGCTATCAGTCCAACAGCTTCAAGCAGCTGAGCGAAATTACCTGCCCGGATGAAAATACTGTCGTGTTCCATCTTTCCGAACCGAATTCCGGGATCGTCGCCACAATCGGCTGGCTGGGCACCTTCATCATGCCGAAACATATCTATGATACGCCGGACTATGACTGGTCGACCAACCCGGCCAATTTCCAGCCGGTCGGCACCGGTCCGTTCAAGTTTGTTTCCTATGAAAAGAGCGTTGCGATCCGCATGGAACGCAATGAGGATTATTTCAAGGGCGCACCGTATATCGACGAATTAATCGTTTCGATCATTCCGGATGAATCAACGGCGTTCCAGGCTTGGCAGAACGGCGAAGTCGACGACATTCTCGGCAAAGCCCCGTCTTCGGAAATCGCTGCGCTGAAACAGGATCCGAATTACAATGTGTATCAATACGTCGCTACCGGCCGCGTTTATCTCTCATTCAACCTGAAGGAAGGTCCGTTTGCGGATGTGCGCGTGCGTCAGGCCGTCGACATGGCGTTAGATCGTCAGGAAATTCTTGACAAGGCGGCCAAGGGCATCGGCAGCGTCCCGGAAACGTACATGACGCCGGTCTTTGACTGGGCGATGAGTGAAACGGCGCGGATTCCGGACATGGATCGGGAAGCGGCGAAGAAGCTGATTGAAGAAGCCGGCTATACCCAGGATGAAAACGGCTATTACTTCACCTGCACGCTGGATACGTTTGAAAGCGGCAACTTCAAGGACACCGCGACGGTCATCCAGGCGCAGCTGAAGGAAATCGGCATCGAAGTGAAGCTGAACATCTCGGAAATCGCCAACTTCCAGACGAAGGTTCTGGATAACTACAACTTTGATATGGCGATGAATTCCGGCTCGCAGGGACCGGATGCCAACGCGATTGAAAACCGCATCGGTTCCAACGGGTCGCTGAACATTTCCAAATATGCCAATCCGGAAATCGACGAGCTGTTAAAACAGGGCATCGCCGTGTCGGACAAAGCGGAACGCGGGGAAGTCTATAAGCAGATTCAGGAGATTTTGAAGCGCGATCTGCCGATGGTCATCGTGACGGATGAAATTTACAGCTATCCGATCAAAGCGACGATTCATAATCATCCACTGTCTCAGGAAAAATCCACGACGCTGGGCACCAACGAGTTCTCGGAAGTCTGGATCGAACAATAAGCTGAAAATTCTAAATTCAGCTAAACAAATCCCCGGTTGTGTCGTATCGGGGATTTCTTTTGGTTTTTGACTCATGGTATAATGCGGGCGAGGTGATGGGGATGATCAGAACCCGCCAATGGATCATGGATAACTTTATGACGCTGGCCCGGGAAAAGCCGTTGAATAAAATCACAGTGGCGCAGATTGTCGAGCGCTGCGGACTGAACCGGAACACGTTCTATTATTACTTTGAGGATATTCCTTCTCTGATTGAAGCGATCTTTGCCCAACAGGCTGCCGCTTTGCTTCCTGAGCAGCGGGATACGCTATCACTCCTGGATAGTCTGGATCAAGGGCTGGCCTGGTGTCAGGCACATCGGGAGGCGGCGCTGCATATTTATCATTCGGCCAGCCGCGAGTTGTTTCAGCAGCACTTGACCGGCTTGATCGGCGACACGCTGAACGCGTATGCCCGGCAAATGAAGCTGGACGCCATCTACGATCCGGAAGCCCTGCGCGCCGTCCTGCATTTTTACCGCTGCCTGCTTCTGGGAGCGGTGCTGGACTGGCTGGATCAGGATATGCGCTATGACCTCAAGGAGGAAACCCGGCGCTTGATTTCACTGGCGGAAAACGGCGCGCTGCTGCCGCCTGAATATCCAGGCAAACCGGCGTAAATGTCTGATCGTTTTACACCCGGCGGCTTCTGTCGCTGGGTTTCTTTTTTCCGCGCCCCTATAATGGGGGCAGCTGGAAAAGGAGAAGCTATATTATGAAAACCATGGAGAAAATGAAATCCGCCGCGATGGAAACGGCTGTCAAAACCGCCCTGGCCTATCTGGAACGGGATCCGGAAGCGAATATTCCGAAGATGATGAAGCTCGTCGATCAGGTTTGTCCCGATGACTGGTACGTGTCCCAGCGCAAAGCGGTGCGCGGGGTGATCGAACAGAAGAATCATTGGTATGATCTGATGTTGAAGCTGTATGACTTGGACGCCGGTGTGCGCAAGACGTTTTTCACCAACTTTATCGTTAATGCCAGTCTGAAAGGCAGCGCCCGTCAGATTGAAGCTTCGGCGGAAAACGACTGCAACGTGCCGTGGGCGATCCTGCTTGATCCGACCTCGGCCTGCAACCTGCATTGCACCGGCTGCTGGGCAGCGGAGTATGGTCATCAGCTGAATCTCAGCGTGGCCGAGATCGATTCCATCATCACCCAGGGCAAGGCGCTGGGCACGTTTATGTTTATTTATACCGGCGGGGAACCGATGGTCCGGAAAGAGGATCTGCTTGCGATTTGCCGGAAACATCCGGACTGTGAATTCTTGGCGTTTACCAACGGTACGCTGATCGACGAGGCGTTCTGTCAAGCGATGCTGGAGGTCAAAAACTTTGTGCCGGCCCTCTCGCTGGAAGGCTTTGAGGAAGCCAACGACAGCCGCCGGGGCGCAGGCTGTTATGCGACGGTCCGCGCAGCGATGCAGCTGCTGAAACAATATAAGCTGCCTTTCGGCGTATCGACCTGTTATACCAGCGCCAATGTGCAGGACGTCAGCAGCGAACGGTATTTTGATCAGATGATTCAGGATGGCGCGCTGTTCGCCTGGTTCTTCCATTACATGCCGGTCGGTAATGAAGCGGCGCAGGTGTTAATGCCGTCTCCCGATCAGCGGGCCTGGATGATCCAGCAGATCCGCCATTTCCGCCAGACGAAACCGATTTTCACCATCGACTTTCAGAACGACGCTGAATATGTCGGCGGCTGCATTGCCGGGGGCCGGCGTTATCTGCACATCAATGCCAACGGCGACGTCGACCCGTGCGTGTTCATTCATTATTCCAACATGAATATCCGTGAGCACACGCTGCTGGAAGCCTTGCAAAGTCCGCTGTTTAAAGCCTATTATCACAATCAGCCGTTTAACGAGAATATGCTTCGACCATGTCCGATGCTGGAAAATCCGGAGATCCTGCCGCGGCTGGTCAGACAAAGCGGCGCGGTTTCGACCGATCTGCAATCACCGGAGAGCGCGGAGCATTTATGCGCGAAATGTCAGAACTATGCCCGGCTGTGGCAAATCCGTTCGCAGCAGATCTGGCAGGAGCTGCATCCGCAAGCGGACAAAGAGCAGTAACGATTCCAATTTGACCCGGCCGGCAGAAAACGGTCCGGGTTTTTTATGTCTGTTTTGTAAACTTGAATTCATGAGGGGAAAGTCATATCGGACAGCACGATCATCATAAAAGAGACTGAAAAATCATAAAAAAGTTTTCCTGCCTGATCGTTTCGTATTACAATAAGAAAGGCCGCGAAACAGGATTTCCGCCGACTATCAGGAAGGGGAAAACCGAATGCTGCATCACGCGGCAGGTATAAAAATCAAAGGGGGATTTATTTATGACAAAGAGGACGCGGACAATGGCGTTCATTGCGATTTTTGCGGCGATCAATTACGTTGTTTTCAGTTATTTGAAGATCGATATTCCGCTGGCGGCCGGCTCTTCCGTCGCGATTCATGTCGCGAACGCGATTGTGGTCGTGTCAGCGTTTCTGCTGGGACCGGTCGAAGGGGGCGTTGCCGGAGCGATCGGGTTGTCGATTGCCGACCTGTTGGATCCGCGCTATGTCGCGTCGGCGCCGAAGACATTTTTCCTGAAATTCTGCATCGGTTATCTTGCTGGAAAAGTGGGACAGAAGCTGGGACTGAATCGTGCTGAGGATAACCGGCAAGCGATGAAAATCGCCGCTGTGAGCGCGGCGGCCGGCTTGGGCTTCAATGTAATCTTCGATCCGATCATCGGCTATTTGTTTAAACGGTTTATCCTGGGTATTAACGCCGAAGCGGCGGCGATCATCCTGACCTGGACCGGTGGCGTGACCGCCTTTAACGCTGTGATCTGCGTCTTTGTTTCCGCTTTGTTATATATGGCGTTAAGAAAACCGTTTGCCAGTATATACGGCCGGAAGGATTCGTGAAGCCAGGCTTAGCTGAAATCAGGGACGCCCAAAAGCGCAGCAAATCTTTTAAGAGACTGAAAAAAACCACCGGAGAAACCGGCTTCTGTCCTGACCGGCAGAGCGCGCTTCGGTGGTTTTCTATTTTTAATTCTGTCGCTCAGACTTCCGGGCTTAATTCCGCCTGCATGAAGCGGGTCTGAATTTCCGGATAGACAAACAGCAGGATAAACGGCAGGATGGAGATCAGACTGGAAACGGTGCCCAGCAAGCCCAGATCCACGAATTCAGCGATGAAGCCGAAAGCCAGCGAGGATAAGGCCTGACCGCCGCTGGAGGCCATCATGATAAACCCGGAAATCATCGCCCGCTTTTCCCGCGGGATGATCAGCATGAACGCCGCGTTGAGAATCGCGTTGGCCACGGCGCTGACGAAGTAGGTGATCAGGAAGGTAAAGGCCATGGAATTGAACGTCTGCATCGAGTAACAGAGGGCGAACAACAATGAACTCAGCGGGAAACCGAACAACATCAGTTTGATCCGCAGCTCCGGTTTGATGTTCAGCATGCCCATGAAAATTGTGCCGATCAGTGCGGAAATCGACTGCAGCGACATCAGATAGCCATACTGCACGACATCTAAGCCCCGGCCCAGACAGAACGGCAGGAATACGGCGCCCATGCCGGAACCGAAGAAGTTGGCCGATACGGAGATGATGACGATCAGGCGGAAGCAGCGGTCGTTGAGCACATACTGCGCACCGTCTTTCAAATCGGCGAACAGTGTTTTCAGGTTGATTGGCATCCCGGTTTTCGGGGCCCGCGGGACGTCGATGAAGCATTCGGTGAACGCGGAGATCAATAAGGAAATCCCGTTGAGCAGAATCACGAAGGGCACGCCGAGAAACGCGATGATCGCCCCGCTTAAGCCCTTGCCGACCATGGCGACGAGCGAGCGCATTCCGCCGGACAAGGACTGCGCCCGGACCAGATCCTTCGGCATCACCAGATCCGTCATGACGGTCATCGAAGCCGGGGTAAAGAATGCGTTGCACAGGGCGGCGATGAAGGCTGTGGCCAGCACCATCCAGACCTCTAAATGGTTGCTCATGGCGATCAAGCCCAATCCGATCATCGTTAAGCCGCGGATCAGATCGGTGCCGACGATGATCCATTTGCGGTGGCTGCGGTCGATGATCGCCCCGCAGAAGGGGCCTAGGAACATGGCGACAAACATGGAGATGCTTGTCAACAGTCCCATCAGCGCGGTGGAACCTGTTTTCTCATAGACCCAATATCCGATACAGATACTGTAAAGCACATCGCCGAACGTTGAGAACAGCGTGCCCTGCCACAGCAGGATAAAGTTTTTATTCCAGAGCTTCAGCGTTTTCGTTTCATTCATGATGTCCACCTCTTGTTAGTTCCATGATATGACGCTATGATTAATTTGTCAATTAAATTTATTAATCAAAAAATAATAATAATCAATTTATTAATTAAAAAAATGAAAGATGATCTAATTTAAAGGCTGTGGATTTAAATGTAAACGGTAAGTGTCAAATACAGGTGACGAGAACTTCAATGTGAAAAAATCTCACTAAATTTGTAATAAAACTGTAATTCGTGACGATAATGTTTGACTAAAGAGAAATATTCACTTATGCTAAGGGTGATAAAGGAGAATATGTTATGTTAATCCGGTTTAATGTAAAGAACTTCTTATCTTTCTCAAGTCGAGATGATGGACAGTCTCAGGAATTTTCGATGATCTCCGGGAAGGTTCGAAATAAAAAGGCCCATGTGATCGATACAGATAAATTGAAGTTGCTGAAGTTTGCGGCTGTATATGGCGCGAATGCCGCGGGAAAATCAAATTTAGTTAAGGCGATTCAATGCATGCGGACTTTGATTGTCAACGGATTTCCGAAAGGCAGTTCAACGTGGTATTGTAAAAATGATTCGGAAAATAGAGGGAAAGCGAGTTATTTTGAAACCGAAATCTTATTGAATCATCGTTATTATGCTTACGGATTTGAAGTTATTCTAAGCACACAACAATTTGTTTCTGAGTGGTTAGTAGAATTGATGCCGGACAATCGCGAAAAGGTGATTTTTGATCGGGATTTGACACATAAAACTTATTCCTTCGCCAAAGAATTCCAAGCTGATAGCTTATACGATAAGCTGCAGGTCTATGCGGATGATATTTCTGATGACCGCAGCGTACTGATGCTGTCCGTGCTCAATAAGCATAAACGTGGATTGTATCATCAGTTCAAACAAGCTCAGATTTTTGCGGAAGTGTACCAATGGTTTGAACAACAGTTGGATATCAATTTTCCAGACCAGCCGATTTCTGATTATTCTTATATGGTGCAAACCGAAAACGTTGAGAAGATCTGCCGCTTTATTTCCGCTTTTGGAACAGGCATTACTGATTTTCAACTGGTTGAGGTTCCGGTGGAAAAAGTTTTTGATGAAATACCGAAATCAATTCGCTCCGAGCTTCTTACTAATATTGAAAAGAAAGCTGCTGAGATGAACGCTAATTCACATTGCTCGAAATGGGGAGTGGTCATGCGTAGCCGTCATGATTTCTTCACATTGGAATTCAATCCGGAAGGTGAAATCCTTTGCAAAACCATTCAGTTTTCCCATGGATCAAAAAAAACACTGTTTTCTTTATCGGAGGAATCGGATGGAACGATCCGAATTCTTGATTTGCTCGAAATACTGTTGTCAGAGGAAGGAAAAGTGTATATCGTTGATGAACTAGATCGCTGTCTGCATCCAACTTTATCTTATCAGTTTGTTAAAACCTATCTTCAGCTGGCGGCTGAGAAAAATATTCAGCTCATTGTGACAACGCACGAATCGCGGCTTCTTGATTTCGATTTGCTGCGCCGGGATGAAGTTTGGTTTATTAATAAAAAGAACAGCGGTGACAGCGACATTTACTCTTTAGAGGAATATAATACCCGCTTTGATCAAAAGGTAGATAAAGCGTATCTTGAAGGAAGATATGGGGGAGTTCCTATATTTAGCACAGTTTTTCCTGTTACGGAGAAATAAAATGCGAGAAAAGCGAAAATTTGCGGAACGTTCCCGCGTTTTATTAAATTCAGAAGTACGAAAGAAAATTTATCTTGTCTTTGAAGGTGAAAAAACAGAGGCTCTTTATTTTGAAGCAATCGATGCATTGAAAACAGAGCTTGGAATGAATCCTATCCTCGAACTCATTCCGATTCTTCGCAGTTATAATGAAAGAGGCTGGAGCAACCCTAAGAAAATTTTAGAACGAATTATTCGAAATTTAGATGAAACAAAAAGTGGAAAATATTCTTATGAATCCTTCTTTAACTGTATTTTAGAGTTTTATGATGAGCATCATAAACTCTCTGGCGGTAAAGTGCAAAAACAAAGTATTTGGAATTCGCTTGTTTTTATCTGTATACAAGAAAACCAAAAAAAATTATCGGACATTATGGAAGACCTGGAAACTGAGGGTATAAAGATCTTGGAAAAACTTGCGGAAAAAGAAAAAATAATCAATGTTGCCGAACATATTTCTGAAATTCTTCAAATTCAGGAACTAACCTACGCTGAAGGGTTTGATAAAATATGTCTTATTGTCGATCGTGATCCGCTGAGTTTTTCCGAGGAACAATACGATCAGGTTGTTCAAATTTGCAAAGAAAGACAAATAGATTTCTATGTTACAAATCCATGCTTTGAGTTTTGGCTGCTGCTGCATTTTCCTGATCATAAAAATTTAGACCCAGTAAAAATTAAAGAAAATTCAAAAGTGTCAAGCCGTTCTCGATACTTGGAAAATGAGCTGAAAAAACGTTGTGGCAGTTATCAGAAATACCGATATGATGCAGAGGATATCGTCCGCAGAGTGGATACTGCGGTTATTAATTCAACAGCTTATTGCGTCGATATCAATTTGTTAAAAAATGAGATTGGAAGTAATTTAGGAACTTTAATTCATGAACTGAGAACTTAATTCTTCCAAATAATAAAGGGACAAAAACAAGCTTATACCTTTGTTTTGTCCCTGTTTTAATATTCAATAATTGCAGAAATATAAGTGACTTTCGTTAAGATTCAGAAACGATTCCTAAAGTTATCAGTGACGAAGCTTACTGTGGTTTATTGCAGCGAGTCCAGGATCTGTTTCATCCGTTCGGCCAGTCCCTTCACCTTGGCGACGCTTAACGAACAGACGGCGACGCGGATGCCTTTGTTAACCTTGACGGTGTAAATATGATGGTCGATCAGTTTCTGATGATATTGGTCCCGCAGCGCATTGTCCGGCATCTGCAATGTCACAAAGAAGCCCTCTTTATAAGGATAATGGACCAGGCCGCAGGCTGCGGCTTCCCGGATAAACGTGCCGCTGCGCTGTTTCAGCAGGTCGACGTAGATCTGCTTCTCCGCTTCAAACGCTTCCCGGTTTTCGGTTGTGATCCAGGTGAAGTTTTCCATCGCGGCGTTGGGAATGTTGCTCCAGGTGGCACGGGCGGTTTTTTCAAACACGATCTCAGCTTCGCGCACACGCTGCGCGTTCTGCCCAAGAATCACCGCCGCGCCGCAGCGCAGGCCGTAGGAAGTCAGAGTCTTGGAACAGCTGAAGGCGATCACAGCCAGGACGTTGCCGCTTAATTCATTCAAGGTGCTCAGGTAATCGCGGCTGTGCGTTCCCTTGTAGCTGTAATCGATATAGGCGATATCGTTGAGGATCACACACGGTCCCTGCTCGCTCAATTCGTTGAGAAAACGAACCACCTGCCGCCATTCCGCAAGGCTCATGGAATAGCCGGTCGGGTTGTGGCAGGGATCGTTGACGACCGCCAGCAACCGGCCCTGTTCGCTCATCACGCGGCGGCAGACCTTTTCAAACGAATCCAGGTTGAAATGATCGCCGTCGAACATTGCGTAGGCCGCTGTTTTTAAGCCGGCCTGCGCCGCCATTAAATTGTAGGAACCCCAGCAGATTTCCGGCAGGATGACGGTTTGTCCCGGTTCCAGAACATTGATCATTGTCATGTTGACGGCGCCGGTGCCGCCCGGGGTAGCGATGACAGAGGTGTTTAATGTCACCGGCTGATCCTGCAGCACCCAGTTTCGGACCTGGGTCCGGAAGCCGGGATTGCCGGTGAAGCTGGCGGCATAGGCGGCCTTGACTTCTTTGGCGATCGCGTTGTAGTGGTCGAATACATTCTGGTAGGCGACGAGCTTGCCCTGCTCATCGTAAAGCGAACCGATCGTCGCATCGACGACGGCGTCCGCCCCATGCTCGGCGATATCCTGCTTGGCCATCGAAACGACGGCGAAGACGGTATCTTCAATCGGCTGCAGATCGGCGGATTGTTTCATAAAAGACATCGGGATCATCTTCTTTCCTTATTGAATGTCTTGATTATAACTGAATTGCGGGGAATTGAAAAGAACCTTTCATACAATGAAAAGGAAGGAGGCAATTATGCGAATTCATGAAGAAGTACGAAAAATGCCGCTCAGTCCGATCCGGGCCTGGACCCAGCGGCTGCACGATTTAGGCCCGCGGGCTGAACTGACGCTGGGAGAGCCGGCTCAAAGTACAGATCCCCGGATTGGAGAAGCCGCGGCTGCGGCGCTGCGGCAGGGATTGACGCACTATCCCCCGGCTGCCGGTCTGAAATCACTGCGCGAGCTGCTGGCAGAACGGGAAAAAGCGCAGCGGGGCTGGCGGTTTCGCCCGGAACAGATCCTGATCACCGACGGGGCGCAGGAAGCGCTGGCGGTCTGCTGCCTGGGGTTGTTGAATCCGGGCGACGAGGTGCTGGTGACGGATCCCGGCTATCCCGGTACGCTCAGCGCCCTTGCGTTAGCGTCGGCAACGCCGGTCTTTTTTCCGCTTGACGCCCAGGGACAACCAGAATTTGCGGCAATGGAGCGCGCGGTCAGCGTGAAGACGCGGGCGATTCTTGTCGCCAGTCCGAATAATCCGACCGGTCAGATCCTGTCGGCTGCGACTTGGACACAGTTGGCGGCGCTGGCGGAAAAGCAGGATCTGGCGCTGATCGTCGATGCGGCTTACGAACAGTTAAGCTGGAAGCCGCTGAACTTCAAGGCACTGCGGCCTTACCGTCATCGCGTGATCTTCATCGGCAGCTTTTCCAAGACGTATGCGATGACCGGCTGGCGGCTGGGCTGGATCAGCGCGCCGCGGCGCTGGGGCGAAGCACTGTTGAAAACTCATCAAGCCCTGGTTTCAGGCGTGGCCGGCTTTGTGCAGCAGGCTGCCTGCACCGCGCTGACACTGCCTGTCGATCCGTGGCGGCAGACCGTTGCCGAACAAAGCGAATACAGCTGGCAGCGTTTGAATGAAATCGGTCTGACCTGTCCTCAGCCTGAAGGCAGCTTCTACTGCTTCCCGTCGATTGTCTCCACCGGTTTGACCAGCGAACAATTTGCGCTCAGGCTGGCGGAACAGGCCGGCGTCGCGGTCTTGCCCGGCACGTTGTTTGGCCAACACGGCGCGGGGCATGTGCGGCTGTCGGTCTGTACGGACCGGCAAACGCTGGACTGGGCGCTGGATCAGATCGAAAAGTGGATTAAAGCAGACGGCTGAAAGCGAGGATCAGAAACAGCAGCGAAGGCAGATATTCGCTGCCTTTTTCAAAACGGTCGATAAACGGCAGCCCCGGGCAGAGATTGCCGGCCATGACCAGCAGGAAATTGACGAGCGCAAAACACAAGGCCGTCGATCCCACCGGCGCGCCATCCAGCGCGAAGCTGAAGCCCAGCACCGCGTTGTCCAGGCTTAAAGCCAGACCCAGCAGCAACGCTTCGCGGCTGCTCAGCCGCTGGTTGTGATCCAGATCGGAACTGGCCGGGTTGTTGATCATGGTAATCAGCGTAGGCGGACTGGATTTGCGCTTTTTTAACGCGTCCGCAAACGACAGATAGGCCAGACAGAAAAACAAGACGAAGCCTAATCCCTTGGCTGCGCCGGCTGGAATTCCAGCGGTCATGCGCTGCGAGGATAACATTACCGCCGTGACGATCACCAGCGGGCAAAGCGAGATGAAAAGCAGCTGCGGCAGGCAGATCCGGATTTTTTTCAGACGGAAGGTAAATCCGCTGAAAAAACCGTCTAAACTGACCAGCAGGCTCAGAAAGATCAGATGGGCCATAACACTCCTCCTCTATCGTCAGGGTATGAGCGGCCTGTCGCGCTGACCAGGCGAAAACCCGGGAAGTTTTCTTTGTCAGATTCTGTCGAAGTCATGTATAATAGAGGACGTTGAAGTTAGGAGTGAGTTTATGAGCTTTGCCAGAAGATATGGCATTCCCTTTCTGATTATGATTGTCAGCGGCTTGATCGTGCGGCTGTTTAATCTTTACCTGCCGGTTTCGATCCGCTCGACGCTGGTGAGTATTGCGATCGCAGTGAGTCTGTTCGCGTTTGGCCTGAGTCTGCATATCCATAAAAAAAGACGAGATGAGTCGTGGTTCAAGAAACTCGTCATCTCGTTCTTCCTGATGTTTTTCCTGTTATGGGATCTGGGCTACATCGTTTTCCCGCAGCTGAAATCGATTTTCAACTTTCTGGGGATCCAGGGGTTCGTTATCTATATGGTCTATGTGTACTGCGGCTGGGCGTTTTTCGACTGATCGCGGGGACAGAAGAAAATTCCGGCCGGCAGACTGTCTGAAAAACAGATCAGTCCTCAAACAGAATGGTGCCTAAGCGCAGCTGCGTCGAGCCTTCGCGCAGGGCGATCGGGTAATCGTGGCTCATGCCCATCGAACAGATCGTAAAGCGGGAATCGCCGAACTGCGCTTTCAGCTGATCGAACAGGGCGCGGGCTTCGTGGAAAACTGCGGCGATGGCGGCTTCGTCCTCGACGTGCGGTCCCATGACCAGGATGCCCTCGGGGATCAGATGCTCAAATTGACGGAGCGCTTCAAAGAAAGCGAAGGCTTGTGTCTTGTCCATCCCGGTCTTGGTGGATTCCTCCGCCAGATTGAATTCCGCCAGCACGCCGATCGTCCGGTTCAGGCGGGCGGCTTCCTTATCCAAAACGGAGGCCAGTTCCAAAGAATCCAGTGAGCAGACGCGGTAAAGATACGGCAGGACGGCGCGGACCTTGTTGCGCTGCAGGTGGCCGATGAAATTCCAGCGGATATCCTGCGGCAGCTGCGGCGCCTTTTCCAGCAGCTCCTGCGCCCGGTTTTCTCCGAAATCCCGCGCGCCGCGGTCGTAGTAAGCCTGAATCTGAGCCACGGAACGACGCTTGGATACGATTAAAAGTTCGCATTGATTCTGACATTGTTGCTTGATTGTTTCATAAAGCTGCGGCATAATCTCCCTCTTTTCTTGGGATATTATACCACTTTCAAAGGAGGAATGAACGATGAAAGCCGATCTGCACATCCACTGCTCCGCCAGTTTTGACGCGACGGAATCCGTCGATACGATCCTGCGCCTGGCGCGGGAACAACAGCTGGACCTGATCGCGATCAGCGATCATAATGAAATCGACGGCGCGCTGGAGCTGGAAACGAAGGCGTCTGCGGCGGGAATTGAAACACTGCGGGGAATAGAAATCGATTGTTTTTTCGGCCGCAATATCGTGCATTTATTAGGGTATGGCTGCGATCTGCGGGATCCCGGCTTTGCGCGCTTAAAGAATCACTATATCGAGGAACTGCGGCGCACCGGGAAGCAGCGGCTGACGCTGATCGAGGAACATTACGGACTGAAACTGGACGAAGCGGCGATCATCGCGCGGGCGCACGGGCGGCCTTACACCAACGTCGAAATTACTCAGGAATTGCTTCAAACGCAGATTCATCCTGATCTAAAGCCGTATCAGACGGGAGAACGCAGCGCCAATCCGATCGCCAATTTCTACTGGGATCAGCTGGCCGTGGGGTGCTGGGGCTACGCCGAGCTGCGGCTGCCGGACTGGCGGCAGGTTGTGGCGTATGTGCATGCCTGCGGCGGCGCGCTGATCGTCGCCCATCCGATGCAGAACCTCAAGCTGGACGAAGCGGCGGCTGAAGCCCTGCGGGAAGGCGGGGTCGACGGCTTTGAGGTTTACAGCTCCTATCACGATGCGCGCGGGCGTCAGTTTTATCATGAGTTCTGCCGGCGGTGGGGCTTGGCGGAAACATTCGGCAGTGATTTTCACGGGGCAACCAAGCCGAATATCGTGCTGGGCAAGACGGGGTTTGACGGGGACTGCACGGAATCCGTCATGTTGTTAAAGGAACGGATTGCGCACTGGCGCTGAGGAAAAATCAAGGCCGCCGGGCTTATTTCAATGAAGAAAAAAGCGGACAACCGGCGGCAAAACTGCACAAGTTCATGTTTACAAGCGCTTTCTGAAAAAGAATGTAAAAAATAAGAAAAACGGCGCAAAAAGGTAAAAAAAACGGGAAAATTCCTTTCAAGTTATTCCATTTGACGGATTTTCGTGTATAATAGAAAGCAATGAAATTATGTTTCATTGAATGTAAAATTATGAAAATTTTACATTTTTATTTTCCCGTTTGAGAGGACAGAGGAAAAAGATTTTTAGGTAAAAGGAGGAAATCTTGAAATGAAACGTTATATTGGAAAACGTGCATTGAGTGGTCTTCTCGTTGTCCTGTTGTCAGTCTGCTTCAACTTTACGTTGATCCGTCTGGCGCCGGGCGATCCGATCCGCATTATGGCGGGCACGGATAATCCAAACGAAGAGATGATCGAAGCACTGCAGCAAAAATATGGCCTGGACAAATCCATTCCGGAGCAGTTCGTCATGTTTCTTGGCAATGTAGCGAAGGGGGACTTGGGGTATTCTTACATCAGCGACGAATCCGTCATTAAACTGATCGGCGAGAAGATCGGCCCGACACTGGCGCTGTCGTTAACCGCGGTGCTGCTGTCTGTCACCATTGGTACATTGATAGGAATCTACGCCGCACGTAAGAACGGGTCCAAATTCGACCAGTTTGTGTGCAGTATCTCGTATGTGTTCGACGCCACGCCGGGGTTCTGGCTGGGATTGATGATGATCCTGATCTTTGCCTCGACGCTGAAATGGTTCCCAACCTCGGGCATGGTGAACCTCAGGGCCAATTATAAGGGGTTTGCGTACTTCGCCGACGTCTGCCGCCATCTGGTGCTGCCGATTACGACGATGGTGCTGACGCAGACGCCGTATTATTTCCGAATTGCGCGTTCTTCCGTCTTACAGGTTATGTCGGAAGATTTCATTACGACGTTCAAGGCGACCGGTATGAAAGAAAGCCGGATCTTCAACAAGTATGTTCTGCGCAACGCGATCCTGCCGACCGTTACGGTTTTAGGCATGTCGCTGGCATTCCTGCTTTCGGGTTCCGTCTTAATCGAAACAGTTTTCGCATGGCCGGGCATGGGCCGTCTGATGTTCAGCTCGATTTCCAAGCGTGACTATCCGGTGCTGACTGGGATTTATCTGGTCACATCCGTCGTTATCTGTATCGCGATGATTCTGGTCGATATCCTCTACGGCTTTATCGATCCGCGGATCCGCTACGACTAGGAGGAACAGAACTATGAAAAAAGACAATGTTTTTCAGGCTGTGATGCGGGTGTTGAAAAAGAACTCCCAGCTGCGCATGGGCGTCATTCTTCTGATCGTCTTATTGTGCGTCGCTTTCTTCGCGCCGATTATCGCACCGTGCGATCCGTATAAATTATATGACGCGCTGGTTGCCGGGCCGGGTACGCCGGGACATATCCTGGGCACTGACGGTCTGGGCCGCGACGTTCTGAGCGAAATTATCTATGGGACGCGGACATCCTTAATGATCGGCGTCGTTGCCGCAAGCATTTCCGGTATTTTGGGAACCTGCATCGGCGGGATCGCCGGTTTCTTCGGCGGCAAGATCGACCGCTTCATCTCGGAATTCATGAACTTCTTCCTGATGACGCCGTCGTTCTTCCTGATTCTGATCATCGTCGCGCTGTTCGGCAGCAACATCATGTACATCATGATCGTTATCGGCCTGACTTCGTGGACCGGCAACGCGCGTTTAATGCGTGCGCAGGCGATCTCCTTAAAGGAGAGAACGTTTGTCAAGAGCGCGCAGGCGATGGGCGAAAGCCGCTTCAGCATCATGTTCAAGCACATTATTCCAAACGGGATTTTCCCGATTATCGCGCAGACCACGATGAACGTTTCCAGCGCGATCCTGTCCGAAGCCGGCCTGTCGTTCTTAGGCTTAGGTGATCCAAACGTCGTCAGCTGGGGTCAGATTATCTACCATGGCAAACAGTACATGCCGAAGGGCTGGTGGATTTCCACCTTCGCCGGCGTTGCCGTTGTCTTCACCGTTCTGACATTCTTCCTCATCGGTGACGGCCTCAACCGCGTGCTCTCGCCTAAGATGGACGCCAATAACTAGGGAGGAAGGAAAAAATGGCATTATTAGAACTGAAAAACGTCAATGTACGTTATATTATGAAGGACAAAAAGGTCCATGCCTGCCAGCATGTCAGCCTGGAAATTGAGGAACAGGATTCAATCGGCATCGTCGGTGAATCCGGCTCCGGTAAATCCACGCTGGCCAGCGCCGTCCTGCGCCTGCTGCCGCACCGCATCACGCAGGTCGACGGCGAGATTCTGTACAACGGCAAGGATCTGTTAAAGTTAACGAAGGATGAAATGGACGCACTGCGCTGGACCGATCTGTCGATCGTGTTCCAGAAGTCGATGAGCGCGCTGAGCCCGGTCCACAAGGTCGGAGCGCAGATGGAAGACGTTTACCGCGTGCATTTCCCGAATGCGGACAAAAATGAAATCAAGCAGCGGGTTTACGATCTGTTCAAGGTTGTCAACCTGTCCGACCGCGTTTATGAATTATATCCGCACGAACTGTCCGGCGGCATGATGCAGCGTGTTTCGATCGCGCTGAGTCTGCTTCACAATCCGCGCTTACTGGTTCTGGACGAAGCGACCACGGCGCTGGACGTCGTTACGCAGAGTCAGATCCTGCGCGAAATCATGAGCCTGGAACAGAATCTGAACGTAACCCGGATTATGATTACCCACGACGTTTCCGTCGTCGCCTCGACCTGCAAGAAGATCGCCGTCATGTACGCCGGCCGGCTGATGGAAAGCGGCGAGACGAAGGACGTCTTAGTCAATCCGCAGCACCCTTACACTCAGGGCCTGCTCAAATCGTTCCCGTCCTTTAAGGGCGCCAAGAATGACCTGCGCGGGATTCCGGGATCGCTGCCGGATTTAAGCCAGGATATTCCAGGCTGTGTCTTTGCGCCGCGCTGTCCGTTCGCAACTGAAAAGTGCCGCACGGTTGAGCCGGAATTGAAGACGATCAATGAGAAGGGCAACTGGAAGGTTGCCTGCCACAAGGTAGGAGGTGAATAAGCGATGTCGGATACAGTTATTCAGGTAAAAGACCTGACCCGCTGGTATATCCAGAAAAAGGTAACCAAGCAGGATGGCAAAGTCAGCAAGAAGCAGACGATCAAGGCTGTCGACGGCGTCAGCTTTGAACTGAAACGGGGCGAAACCTTAGGCGTCATCGGCGAATCCGGCTGCGGTAAGTCGACGCTGGGCCGTGTTCTGATCCATTTGGAAGATCCGACGGCCGGGGAAATCTTGTACAACGGTGTTTCCAGCACCCAGCTGAAAAAGAAAGACCGGCTGGCGTTCTGCCGGACCTGCCAGATGATTTTCCAGAACCCGTTCGATACGTTCGATCCGCGGTATACGATTGAAAAAATCTTCATGAGCGTGCTGAAGCTGCACAAGATCGGCGCGAATGATGAAGAACGTCACAACATTATGATCAAAACGCTGGAAGACGCCGGAATGGCGCCGGCCACCGACTATATCTACCGTCATCCGCATGAACTGTCCGGCGGTCAGCTGCAGCGTATTTCGATTCTGCGAAGCATGCTGCTGCGCCCGACGTTCTTAGTTGCGGACGAACCGGTCAGCATGCTGGACGTTTCGATCCGTGCGGATATCATCAATATGCTTCAGACATTAAGCAAGGAAGAAAACACGGCGATGGTTTTCATCAGTCATGATATCGCGACAACCCGTTATATTTCCGACCGGGTTGCGGTCATGTACTTGGGCCGGATCGTGGAAACGGGCATTACCGATGAGGTTCTGCACAATCCGCAGCATCCGTACACCAAGGTCCTGATTTCCAACTGTGCGTCTTTGGATCCGTTGGAAAAACGGGAAATCATCGAAATTGAGGGCGAACCGCCGACCCCGATCAACACCGGTCCGGGATGCTATTTTGCCCCGCGGTGCTATCAGGCCTGCGAGAAGTGCTTTAAAGAATATCCGGAAGCCCGCGATCTGGGCAACGGGCATATCGTGTCCTGTCATTTTGTCGGCAACGACGCTGAAAAATAACCAGCGGCTCAGGCTCACCCGTCACGGACGGAGGAGCCTTTTTTAGAACTTTTCTTCCTTCATTCACGAGCAAGACCGCGTGGGAAACGGTCTTGGGGGTGGGGAGTTTACCGCTCCGGCAAGGAAGCAGAAAATAGAAAACAAGGAGAAAGAAAGATGAAATTTGCAAGAAAAGCACTGACTGCGCTGTTGGCGCTGGCGATGCTGGCCGGTTGTTCTTCTGCACCGAAGGAACCGGCCGCCAACCCGGAAAATCCGTCCGAGGGCGAACAGACCCCGGTTCAGGGCGGAACTTACATCATCCGTCAGGCTACCGATCCAGGCAGCTTTAACCCGGATGCCAAGGGCGACGACATGGCGACCTACACGGCGACCAACGTCTTTAACCGGCTGGTGAAGACGACGGCTTCGACCGAAATCATTCCCGACCTGGCGGAAAGCTGGGAATTCAGCGAAGACGGCAAGACGCTGACATTCCATCTCTATGAGAATGTGAAATGGCATGACGGCGAACCGTTCAGCTCGGAAGACGTCAAGTGGACGCTGGATATGATCCGCACCGAAGGCTTCCAGTCCAACAGCTTCAAAATGATTGAAGAAATCACCTGCCCGGACGCCAACACGGTCGT
Organism: Holdemania filiformis; assembly: GCF_003459085.1. Taxonomy (NCBI): domain Bacteria; kingdom Bacillati; phylum Bacillota; class Erysipelotrichia; order Erysipelotrichales; family Erysipelotrichaceae; genus Holdemania; species Holdemania filiformis. Next base: position 199,232 of record NZ_QRUP01000004.1, read on the forward strand.
CATTCAGATGAGCTCCCCGAGCGCCGCTATTTTAAGCTCGTTAGGCTGGCTGGGGACGTTTATTCTGCCGAAGCATATCTATGAAGGCACCGACTGGACGGCCAACGAGGCCAATATGCATCCGATCGGCACCGGCCCGTTCAAATTTGAAAGCTATGAAAAGGGTCAGGCGATCACGCTGGTCCGCAATGACGATTACTTCATGGGCGCACCGTATCTGGATAAGCTGGTCATCACGATTATTCCGGATGCCAACACGGCTTTCCAGGCATACATGAACGGTGAAGTCGACGATCTGATGCTGAATATCCCAAGCAACGAAATCGCCGGCTTAAAAGCCGATCCGGATTACACCGTTTACGAACGGGCATCCAACAACCGCACGTATCTGACCTTTAACTTTGATGAAGAACCGTTTAACGATGTGCGCGTGCGCGAAGCGGTCAACCTTGGCATCAACCGCCAGGAAGTTCTGGATAAGGCGGCGAAGGGCATCGGCGCGGTGCCGAAGTATTACATGACGCCGGTCTTTGCCTGGGCGATGAACGACGAGGTGACGATTCCGGAACGGGATGTGGAAAAAGCCCGTCAGCTGCTGGAAGAAGCCGGGTATACGGCCGACGCTAACGGCATTTATATGAGCGTAACGCTGGATCTTTTTGACAGCGGCGATTTCAAGGATACTGCGACAGTTTTGCAGCAGAATCTGAAAGAAATCGGGATTGACGTGAAGCTGAACATCACGGAAATGGGCACCTGGCAGCAGAAGGTTCAGGTCGACAGCGATTACCAGATGGCCATGCTTTCCGGATCGCAGGGACCGGACGCTTCGGCGATCTCGATGCGCGTGCATTCCGCCGGCGCGTTTAACTTAGCCCATTGCAAGAACGCGGAACTGGACGCTCTGCTGGACGAAGGCGCGATCACGACGGATCAGGCTGCCCGGGCAGAGATCTACAAGCAGGCGCAGGCGATCCTGGCAGAAGAACTGCCGATCGTTCCGGTTAAGGAAGCGACGTTCACCGTTGCCGTCCGCAATACGATTCATGGACATCCATATTCTGAAGAAGGCATTCACACGGTGGCTTCCAATGAATTCTCCCGTGTCTGGGTCGAAGAATAAGCAGAAATATTCAGGAAAAAGAGTTTGTGCGCAGACTCTTTTTCATTAGCTGAAAGAGTTTTCTGAAAACTGCGAAGAATGATGAAAAAGAGATTGACTTGATTTACAAGAAGGGATAAACTGAAATTAATCTCTAGGGGAGAAAAGAAAGGATTCAAAATAATATGAAAAAACTGTTTCAAAGCGTTCTGGTGATGTTATGCTTAGCGCTGACCTTAACCGGATGCGCGGGCGGCGGAACTGCTTCGCCGAAGCCGGGGAATGAAGGGCAGCCAACCGGCGAGCCGGTCCAGGGGGGAACGTATGTCATGCGCAGTCATGGCGATCCGAACTCGTTTAATCCGAATATGAAAACGGACGATCTGCAGCTGCCGGCCACGTACAACATTTTTAACCGGCTGGTGAAGATGACCGTCGACAACCATGTGGTGCCGGATCTGGCTACGGATTGGGAGTTCAGCGAGGATGGAATGGAGCTGACCTTTAATCTGCGTGAAAATGTAAAATGGCATGACGGCGAGCCGTTTACCTCCAACGATGTCGTCTGGACCTTTACCAAGGTTCTGGAGGAAGGCTATCAATCCAATACGTTAAATATGATCGATTCCGTCACCGCTGACGGTGATTATAAAGCAGTTTTCCATCTGAAGCAGCCGGATGCTTCCGTTGTCAGCGTATTGAGCTGGCTGGGGACCTGGATCATGCCGGCGCATTTGTATGAAGGTACGGACTGGACGCAGAATGAACACAACATGCATCCAATCGGCACCGGCCCGTTTAAATTTGTAAAATACACGCCGGGCGTTTCCATCGAAATGGAGCGCAACGAAGACTATTAGGATGGTGCGCCGTATTTAGACAAGCTGATCATCTCGATCATCCCGGACGCGTCGACAGCGTACCAGTCGTATCTTAACGGCGAGGTCGACGACATGCAGAGCGGCGTTCCGACGTCCGATCTGCAGGAACTGATCGACGATCCTGAGCATTACAATGTTTATCAGTATGTTTCCAGTTCCCGGACGTAGCTCTCGTTCAATATCGGTGAAGATAATCCGTTCCATGACGTGCGCGTGCGTCAGGCTGTGGATTTAGCGGTCGACCGCCAGGCTGTGCTGGACAAGGCGGCCAAAGGCTTCGGCGCGGTATCCGAATATTACATCTCGCCGATGTATCCGTGGGCATTGAATGAAGACGCCAAGATTCCGTCCCGCGATGTGGAAGCGGCCCGCAAGCTGATTGAGGATGCCGGTTATACCGCGGATGCCAACGGAATTTACTTCAGCTGTGAGCTGACGACGTTTGACTCCGGCGATTTCAAGGATTCCGCGATCGTCATTCAGGACAGCCTGAAGCAGGTCGGGATCGACGTGAAGCTGAACGTTCTGGAAATGGGTGCGTGGATGACCAAGGTCATCGACGATTACAACTTTGACATCGCCTTATGCTCCGGCGGTCAGGGCCCGGATGTTTCCGCGATCCGCAACCGCGTGCACAGCGAAGGCTCGCTGAATCTGACGAAGTATAACAATCCGGCGCTGGATGAAGCGCTGAACGAAGGCGTCAAGGTGTTCTCGGAAGAAGAACGCGCGCCGTATTACAAAGAAGCCCAGCAGATCATGCACGACGATGTGCCGATCGTGATCCTGAAGGACTTCACCGCGGTTTACCCAGTGAAGAGCTATATTCACAACAGTCCGTTTGAGCCGGAGATGGCCAGCTTGTACGGTACGTATGAAATGGCGAAGGTCTGGATGGATCCACAATAAACCAAACGATAAAAAGAACAGGCAAATCCCTATCGATTTGCCTGTTTCCTGGGTTATCGGGAAGAAAAATAAAAAAGGAGAATTGAACATGGCTGATTTTATTCAAAAACTGATTGACAACATTCCGGATTATCAACAATTTCTGACTGTGGATGAGATGGATGAAAACTCTAAACGGCTGGCGGCGGAATTTCCAGGAATTGTCGAGATTTTCGAAGCTGGAAAATCCCGTAAGGGACATCCGATTTACTGTCTGAAGATCGGCCAGGGAAGCCGCAACGCTTTGATGTTCGGCTGTCCGCATCCGAACGAACCGATGGGCGCGATGCTGCTGGAATACTTCTCACGCGCGCTGGCTGAAAACGAAGATCTGCGCAAGGAGCTGGATTATACCTGGTATTTGATCAAGAGCATCGATCTTGACGGTACGCAGCTCAACGAAGGCTGGTTCAAGGGACCGATCACGCTGACCAACTTCACCCGCCATTATTTCCGTCCGGCCGGGTATGAACAGGTCGAATGGAATTTCCCGTTCCACTATAAAAACTATACCTATGATACGCCGATTCCGGAGACCGTCTGTTTGATGAATCTGATCGACAAGATCCAGCCGCAGTTTATGTATTCACTGCATAACGCCGGCTTTGGGGGCACCTACTGGTATCTGACCCGGGAAATCCCGGAATTGTGGGACAAGTTCTACGCTGCCACGGCGAAGCAGAATATTCCTCTGCATCTGGGCGAGCCGGAAGTGAACTACATCACGCCGTTCTCGCAGGCGATCTATCCGATGATCAGCTCCAAGGATACCTATGATTACAACGAAAAATACGGCACGGTTGCTCCGGAGAAGCTGATGTCAACCGGCACCAGCAGCGCCGACTACGCCAGTCAGCAGGGCTATGATACGACGACGCTGGTCACGGAACTGCCGTATTTCTACGAGCCGCGCATCCAGAGCGATAAGCTGATGGATTTCTCACGCCGCGAAGCCGCGCTCAAAGGCCGTGAAATCCTGCATGAAAACCGCAAGGCTGTCAAAGCCCGCTACGATCAAATCGCCGATCTGATCAGCGGCGACAACAGCTTCGCCAAGATGGTCAGCAACGGCTATGAGCATTTTGAGGAAGACTACCGTCAGGAATGTGATTTCATTCGTCAGGATCCGAATTACGACGATCCATGTAAGGAATCGGAAGCGTTTGACAATCTGGAGATCCCGAAGTACCGCGTCCTGCTGCAGTGGACGCTCTTAATCCGCGCCTGCGAGCATGAGCTGGCGAAGAACCCAAGTCCGGAAGCCGCAGAACGGCTGCAGCGCATTCATGACGAGGGTGAAAAGGAATTTGCCAAGCGGGCGGAAATCGCGGAAAAAGAACTGCATTATCAGGTTATCCCAATCCGCAAGCTGATCGCCGTGCAGCTGGAAAGCGGCATGCTGGTGGCGGATTATCTGCAAAAACATCGTTAACTGTCGAAGCAAGGAAGTTGATCTTCCTTGTTTTCATTTCTTACATTGTTCAATGAATAATTTCATGAATTTTACCGAAAATTTTAAAATTTCACATTTTCAATTATCACAAATCCTTCACATTTCACTAAAAATCGTTTATCATTAGACTAACGATTGCTTCAAACACAATCGATAGAGGAGGAAAGAATACATGAAAAAACTTCTAAAAGTTTTAGTTGTGTGTCTGGCCATGGCGATGATGCTTGCAGGCTGCGGTAATGGCGGCAATGGCGGCACGTCCAATGAAGGCGGACAGACAGACGGCGAAAACAGCGGAATTCCTACGGATCAGACATTGATCATGGTCACATCACAGGATCCGCAGAGCTTCAACCCGGACTTCAAGTCCGATGACGGCGCTTGGCCGATCAACCAGAATATTTTTAACCGTCTGGTGAAATTGGGCAGCAATACAAAAATCAACTTGGACTTGGCTGAATCCTATGAGTTCAGCGAAGACGGTATGCAGCTGACATTCCACCTGCATGATGGCGTTAAGTGGCATGACGGCGAGCCGTTTACCTCGGCTGACGTTAAGTGGACTTACGATACCGCAATCGCTGAAAAGTGGGCGAAAGCTGACAACCTGTCCAACATTGAAAGCATTGAATGCCCGGATGACAACACGGTTGTCATGAACCTGAAAACACCGGACGTTTCAATCATCGCGAAGCTGGCCTGGTACGGCACGTTCATTATGCCGAAGCATCTGTATGAAGGCACCGATACGGCGACTAACCCATACAACCAGAATCCAGTCGGAACCGGCCCGTTCAAATTTGTTGAATACAAAGCTGGTCAGTATGTAACGTTGGAACGCAACGAAGATTTCTGGGGTGATAAGGCGATTGCCAAGACGCTGAAATTCGCAATCATTTCTGACGACAATACGTTGTGGGAAGCCTTCATGAACGGTGAAGTTGACGATCTTTGCAGTATGATCCCAGCTGCTCATGCGAATGATCTGGATGGCAATGATAACTATACATTCTATTCAGAAATGGGCATTAACCGGACTTACATCACATTCAACCTGAAAGACGAACGCTTCCAGGATCAGCGTGTTCGTGAAGCTTTCGCTTTAGCGATTGATAACCAGGGCTGCTGGGATAGAACTGCGGGCGGCAATGGCGAACCTTCTGAATACATGATTTCACATGCTTTCACGAAGTACTTGGATGAAGATTCCAAACTTCCTAAGAGAAATGTAGAAGAAGCTATGAAGCTGTTGGAAGAAGCGGGTTATACGAAAGATGCTGACGGCTATTATATGCATGTAACATTAGACGCTTTCGAAAGCGGCAACTGGAAAGATCTGGCTGCGATTATCCAGCAGAATGTTAAAGAAGCCGGCATCGATCTGAAGATCAACATGATGGAAATGGCGGCTTGGCAGGATAAGGTTCAGGTTAACCGCGACTTTGAAATCACAATGTTAGCGGGCTATCAGGGACCGGATATTTCGGGTGTTTCCGGACGTGTTCAGACAGGTACTTCGATGAATATGGCTGGCTATTCCAATCCGGAACTGGATGCTTTATTAGACAAGGGTGTTACGCTGTCGAACGAAGAAGAAAGAATCGAATGCTACAAGGAAATCCAGAAGATCATGCGTGCTGACCTGCCGATCATCCCAATTATCGACAACGGCTACAAATATGCGATCAAGAAGGAAATGAAGGGTATGCCAATGGAACTGGATGATAAGACAGCTTCTTCGGAATACACCTACACATACCGCGCTGAATAATTCATATTAGATTCTTAAAGACATGCTCATAAGGGGCGTGTCTTTTTCTTATGGTCATTTTTAAGCTTTTGTCCGCATAATGAAAACAGCTTTCATGAAAATTATATATTTCTTACAAAATGGGATTGAATAATTTTTCAAGACCCTGTATCATACACTTATGTGAATGGGAGGGATTCTATTGGAAAGTGATAATGCACCGTAGTTTTTCATTTAGAAAGGGAAAGGAAATTAAAAATGAGAAAAAGCGTTAAGATTTTAGCAGCCTTGCTCAGCGCTGCGCTCTTGCTGACAGGATGCCAGGGCGGCGGCGATAAACCGACGTCGACGACAGATTCAGGGACAGATAAAACGGAAACGATCGGCACGTTCATTACCGCTGTGCAGGGAGATCCGTCCAGTTTTAATCCAGACATGAAATCGGATGATTATTTATGGCCGATGGCTCAGAACTTATTCAACCGTTTGTATAAGTTGGCGCCGGGCGATGTTCCAATTCCGGATCTGGCAACCTCTTACGAATGGAGCGACGACAACATGACGCTGACATTCCATCTGCGCGACGGCGTAAAATGGCATGACGGCGAACCGTTAACGTCTAAAGACGTTAAATGGACCTACGATACAATTATTGAAAATAAATGGGCAAAGTCCGATACCTTTGTCAATGTTGATACAATCGAAGCTCCAGATGACCTGACGGTCGTCTTCAATATGAAGAACCCAGATGCCGGACTTGTTCCTCTGTTAGCCTGGTATGCAACATTCATTCTGCCGGAACATATCTGGAATGATCCTGCTTATCCGGATTTCGCGAAGAATCCAGCGATGCAGAAACCAATCGGTTCCGGACCGTTTAAATTTGTTGAATACAAAAGCGGACAGAGTGTAACATTGGAACGTAATGAAGATTTCTTTGGCGGTGCACCGGAAATCGAACGTCTGATCTATCAAATCATGCCGGATTTGAATACGACGCTGGAAGCGTTTAAAAATGGTGAAATCGACTATATTACAAGCTTGCCAACGGCGAATCTGCACGATTTCGACAACGATCCGAATTATGAAGTCTTCTCCTTCCTGAGCATTAACAGAACATATCTGACATTCAATATGGAGAAGGAACCGTTCAACAATCCGAAGCTGCGTCAGGCTGTCGCGTATGCGGTTGACCGCCAGGCGATCGTTGACCGGATGGGCAACGGCGTCAGCGCTTTGCCGGAATATTTCATTTCTCCGCTGTTTAAAGATTATCTGAATGATGATTACAAACTGCCGGAACGCGATATCGCGAAAGCACAGGCTTTGATGGAAGAATGCGGATTGAAGAAAAACGCGGAGGGTTATTATCTGACAGTCACCTTAGATGCTTTTGAAAATGGCAACTTCAAGGATGTCGCGGCGATTGTTCAGTCCAGCTTGAAGGAAGCCGGCATTAAGGTTGATCTGAATTTGATGGAATATGCGGCCTGGACGGATCAGGTCAAAGAAGGCCGTAAGTTTAATATGACAATGCTCGCAGGCTATCAGGGCCCGGATATCTCAGGCATCTATATGCGCGTCGGGATCAATGGATCGAACAACTTTACCGGTTATGCCAGCGATATCATGGAAGCCGCGCTGGAAAAAGGCGCTCAGAACTCGGATCCGGCGATTCGTAAGGAAGCCTATGACGAAGTTCAGCGTCTGATGAGCGAGGATATGCCAATGGTGCTGCTGATTGACAACGGACAGGTTATTCCGGTTAAATCTAAATTTGACGGTACGCCATATCAGGTTCCAGATAAGGCGGCAACGAGCGAATTTACGTATGTGACTCTGAAAAAATAAGAAATGTCCGAAAGCGGAGTGTTTTTACGGAAATACTCCGCCTTTTATTGCTTTAATTTTCGCTCATTCCTGCTATAATGAGAATAAGAAAGAAGAGGGAATCTTATGAAGAAATTTCTCAAACTGCTTGCGGTAGGTTTAGTTGCGGCTTTGACGTTGACGGCTTGCGGCGGCAAGAATGACGACAACGCTGGCGAACCGACTCCCGAAGTGTCCAACGATACGTTGGTTGCCATTGTTTCAAATGATCCGTCAAGCTTTCATCCTGATTTTAAGTCAGATGATAATGCTTGGGGACCAAACCAGAACATCTTCAACCGTTTGGTTAAATTGAATGCCTATGATCAGGTTATTCCGGATCTGGCGGAAACCTGGGAATGGAATGACGACAGCACCCAGGTTACATTTCACTTGCATGAAGGTGTAAAGTGGCATGACGGAGAACCGTTTACCTCAGCAGACGTCAAATGGACTTACGATACGCTGATGGCAGAAAAATGGAATAAGAGCGATAGTTTTGCTTCTGTTGAATCCATTGAATGTCCGGACGACAATACGGTTGTGATGAATCTGAAATATCCAGATGTTTCGCTGATCGCAAAACTTTCCTGGTATGGTACATTTGTTATGCCGAAGCATTTGTATGAAGGCACCGATACGGCGACGAACGAATACAATATGAAGCCGGTTGGAACTGGACCATTCAAATTTGTTGAATTCCAGAAAGGTGTCCAGATTGTATTGGAAAGAAATGAAGATTACTGGGGCGATAAAGCGAAGGTAGCGAAGGTCATTTACTCGATTATTCCGGATGCGACGACCGCGCTGCAGGCGTTTATTTCGGGTGAGGTTGATTACTACACCGCGATTCCAACACAGAATGCAAATGATTTTGACAATGATCCAAATTACGAGGTATATCCGGTTGTCGGAATGAATCGTTCCTATGTAACGGTCAACATGACAAACGATAAATTCAAGGATCCGCGAGTTCGTCAGGCAATCGCTTATGGCATTGATCGTCAGATGATCTGGGATCGCTGCGCAGGTGGAACTGGCGCTGTGGCGTCGACATTCATCGCTCCGAATACGGGTTTTGCGGATGAAAAATATCAGATGCCGGAACGTGATGTAGCGAAGGCTCAGCAGCTTCTTGAAGAAGCTGGATTGAAGAAAGATGCGAATGGAATTTATTTCTCCACAGAAATGAAATTCTTTGACAGCAGTTATTTCAAAGATGCAGCGACGATTATTCAGAGTAACTTAAAAGAAGTCGGCATTGACGTTAAATTAACGATGCTGGAATATGCGGCTTGGGGTGATACTGTAAAACTGAATCATGATTTTGAGATGACAATGGCTGCGGGCTATCAGGGACCAGATGTTTCTGGTATTTCCGGCCGTGTTGGTACTGGGACATCCATGAATTTCATGGGCTATTCTAATCCTGAACTGGACGCGTTGCTTGAAAAGGGTGTTCAGGTTTCCGATGAAACGGAAAGAAAAGCTGTTTACAGCGAAGTTCAGCGAATCATGAGTGAAGAAATGCCGATCATTCTGTTTATGGATAACGGTGCGAAAGTACCGGTCAAGAAGATTTTGAAAGGCACTCCATATCAGGAACCAACAAAAGCTGCTTCCAATGAATTAACTTACGTTGAATTTGTAAAAGAATAATGAGAGAAAGTCACGGTAGTCAGAAATGAAAACCGCGGCTTTTTTTGTATGTGAAAGTTCATTTTAAACTCAAGGATTTGAATGCTGTGAAAATATTTACGATCTTAATTATGAAAATTATACAAAGAATGAAAGAAATGGTAAAGTTTATCTTGACGACTTTCTTTTCAGCGTGTAAACTCAAACTATATTCTTCCAATGGGAAAGGAAGATGCAAGGAGGGAAAGATATGAAAAAGTTATCAAAACTGCTGGCAGCCTTATTAATTGCGTGTTTGATGCTGGCAGGCTGCGGTACGGATGAAAAGAAAACCGACAAGGATGGGACAGCGGGAGACGCACCGGCACAGGATGTTTTAATCTATGCGGTTAACGGGGATCCTCAAAGCTTTAACCCCGATATGAAGTCGGATGACTATGCATATCAGATCAATCAGAACATTTATAATCGTTTAGTTAAGCTGAACGCAAACGACCAGATTTTACCGGATCTGGCAAAGAGCTGGGAATTTTCCGAGGATGGCCTGACTCTGACTTTCCACTTACAGGAAGGCGTCAAGTGGCATGACGGCGAGCCGTTTACTTCTGAGGATGTTAAATGGACATTTGAGACCATGAAAGAGTATTCTTGGACTAAATCAGACTCACTGGCGGCAGTGACTTCCATTGAATGCCCGGATGAGAATACGGTTGTGCTGAATCTGAGTCAGCGCGACGTCGGGATTGTGCCGAAGCTGGGCTGGTATGCGACGTTCATTATGCCTGAGCATATCTGGAATGATCCGGCCTATTCTGATTTTGTTTCCAATCCGGCGACATGGAATCCGGTGGGGACAGGACCGTATAAATTTGAAAAATATGATGCAGGCGTTGGTACCACGCTGGTTCGCAACGAAGACTTCTTCGGAACCAAAGCGACGATTGAAAAGCTGATTTTCCAGGTTATTCCGGATCAGACGACTGCTTACCAGTCTTTCTTAAACGGCGAAGTTGATTATCTGGGTGTGACAGTTCCGACAGCGAATAAGCATGAGCTGGATAATGATTCGAATTATAAGCATTTCCATTATCTGTCGATCAACAGAACATATATCACCTTCAACATGGAAACCAGCATCTTCAAGGATGTTCGCCTGCGCCAGGCTGTTGCGATGGGTGTTGACCGCCAGGGGATTTACGACCGGGTTGCCAATGGAACCGGCGCGTTAGCTGAATACTTTATCTCGCCGTTATGGGAAGGCAAGTATCTGGATAAACAGTACACCATGCCGGCCCGCGATGTAGAAGCGGCGAAGAAGCTGATCGAAGAAGCCGGTTATACATTACGCGACGACGGGTTCTATTTCGATATGACGATGGATATCTTTGAAAGCGGAAACTTCAAAGATATCGCGCAGATCGTGAAAGAAAACCTGAAGGATATCGGGATTAACGTCACGCTGAATATCATGGAAATGGCGGCATGGCAAGATAAAGTCATCACCAATTCCAACTTTGATATGACGATGCTGGCAGGCTATCAGGGACCGGATGTTTCCGGTGTTGCCGGACGCGTCGCTTCCAATGGCGGAACCAACGTCGGATTGTATAACAATCCGGAAATGGATGCCGCGCTGCAGGCTGGCGTTGAAACTGACGACGATGCAGAACGGGCGAAGGCTTACAGTGAGGTTCAGCGGTTGATGAGTGAAGATATGCCGATGGTCTTCCTGTTTGAAAACGGCGATTGTCTGCCGGTTGCGGCCAATCTTGACGGTACGCCGAGAGATGTTCCGGAATTGGCTGGGGCTGCGGAATTCACATACGCGAATTACAAATAAGTCTAAATTCAGAAAGCCGTCGGTTGACGGCTTTCTTTTGAAAGGAGCGGGAATCAGCGAATGAAAATGGAAACCGACAGAATCAGGTTACGACCTTGGGATAGGAAGGATCTGGAGGATCTTTACGCTTTCGCAAGGAATCCGGCCGTGGGGCCGCAGGCCGGTTGGCGGCCGCATCAAAGTAAAGAAGAAAGCAGTCAGATCTTAAGCCGGATGATAACAACTCCCGACGCGTTTGCGGTTGTGCTGAAATCCACGATGCGAGTCGTCGGGATGATCAGTGCCGGTATTGATACTTCGCGGCGTAACCTGGCGGCGAAGACGATCGGCTGCGCACTGGATGAAGCTTATTGGAATCAGGGCATCATGACGGAAGCCGTCGGTCTGATGATCCGGCATCTGTTTGACGATCCGGGAACGGAATTGATCGCGATGGATCATTTCGTAGAGAACCGGGGTTCGCGGCGAGTGATCGAAAAGAACGGCTTTCATTATGAGGGAACAATCCGGCAGAAAGTCCGGTTGTATACCGGGGAAGTCAAGGACTGCCGTTGTTATTCGTTAACCCGGACTGAATTTGAGATGCGGAATGCTTCATCATGATGAACAGAATTTGCGATTAAAAAATGAATCCGGTCAGTCGGATTCATTTTCAGTCTGAATGGATAATTTTATCTTCTTCGGCGCGCTTTCTTTACGGTACTTGTGAAACTGAGTCAGGAAAATCACGGGGAAGACGACGGCCGAAGCGGCGACCACAGACATTAAGCCGATCATCATCGACTGGTAAACGGTTTCCATTGGGGATTGCTTCATGGATTTCACACTCCTTATACTTCCTATTATAGCCTGATCGACGGTCAAATAGAAGACGACAAAACGGGTGAAATGGATAAGAGGCTGTGACAGATAAGGGATAGAAAAAAATAAAAAAATGCGTAACTTCGAGAGAAGAAAGCGCATTTTTTTAGTAT
>NZ_QRUP01000040.1:0-3084 GCF_003459085.1 Holdemania filiformis
AAATGGCTGTGAGCTTATGGTTTTTTCTTATTTTCCTGATTTGTCACAGCCCCGTTGAAATTATTGATTTGAGTGATGAAGATTTTGTCAATAACATTTATGTTGCGGAAAATTGTGAATTTGTTCGTGAAGGAATAAAACTGGTAACTACAGAAAAAAGTATATCTAAAGAAAGCTTTGATGATGAGGGACAAGCAAATATAGTATTTAATTACGAAATTGCTGATGGTTATGAATTGATTATGCCCAAAATCAACACGCGATCTATTTATGTGGGTGAACTAACAGAAGATAATCCTGGAATTATACCGACAGAAGATAAACTGGTAGTTACAGTAAAATTTAGTTATGAAACTGGAGCTATGGCCCTAAATTCATACACTTTCGAAACAACGCGTAACGAAAATAATGAATTTTTGGTTGATTACGAAATTCCTGCTATCGAAGGGTACACGGCTGAGTTACTCGACGAAAGCAATTTCCAATTCACAGATAATCACATTACAGGAGTGTTTGCTGAAAAAGGTAATTTGTCTGCGGAAATTATATATAAGGCGAATCCGATTAATTATACAGTGAAACATTTCTTTGAAAATGATAATGGTGAATATTTAGAAAATAAGGAATTAGCTGAAACTAAATTAGGTAATTTTGGCGAATTAACCGATGCACAATCATTATCCGTAGCGGGATATACACCTCAAAGCATTATTCAAACTTTGATAAATAAGGAAGATACAGTTGTAGAGATTAAATATGATCTGAATGTTTACTCACTGACATATCAAACTAACGGAGGAAGTTATGTTCCACGGCAAACTGGTAAATATATGTCGGAGATTACAATTGCTTCTGGCTCAACTTTAGCTGGATATACTTTCGAAGGTTGGTATACCAATCCAGAATTTGAGGGTGATTCAGTTAGTGGAAATTTAGTATTGACAGATAATGTCACTTTGTATGCTAAATGGTCAGCTTCTAGTGTGAACTATAACATTGTTTATCTTGTAGAAAATGCTAATGATGATGGATATTCTTTGTTATCAACAGGGCAGGGAACGGCACGGACAGGTTCTTCTGTAACAGTTACTTCTCAACAAGCAAAACCTTCTTGGGGAAGCTTACCAAGTAAAGCCTTTAGATTTGAACGTGCAACTAACGAAATTGTGAAAGCAGACGGTAGTTCGGTTGTAACAGTTTATTATTCCAGAAATGAATACACTATTACAATAAAAGGCAATAGAAATACTACCTATGGAACAATTAAAGCTAAATATGGATCCAATATAGCTGATGAATGGTTATCTATTACTAAGAGTCATACTGAAAATGGAACATATGCGTGGGAAGATAATAAAGGCAATCCTAAATTAGCTGTTCTTGATATAATGCCTAGCGAGGACAGAACATATACAAGAACAAGGAATACTTCGTATAAAGAGGAAACGATCCATTATTATCTTGAAGGTTATGCTAAAGGAAATCAAAGAAATTTTGATGGAAAAACATTTGGTGAGTATACCTCAGTTGATGTAAGATACAATTATTTTACAGAGTCTGAAGAGTTCTTTGATATTGATGGTTATGATCAATATAAAGCAACAGATTCCAGAGGAAAAAATGTCAATTTTGGAAGTAGTTCCAATATATCTAGCGGTGATTATTATTTCTATTATACCCGTGCAGAATATACACTATCGTTGATAAATGTGAACGATCGTATTGATTACAAAGTTCCTTATACTGAGGATATTTCTGATAAGTTGGTAGAACCAAAGAATAAGCCAACAAATGATTCAGTATTTGAGGGCTGGTATATTGACCAGGGATTAACAGAAAAATTCACTGAAACAACTATGCCAAAGGGGCTTGTATTATATGCAAAATGGTCAGCACCTAGTTATGATGTCAAGTTTGTAAGCGACGGAGTGGTTGTTGAAACAAGACCTGTAATCAGTGGCAAGACCGTTGATATGATCAATGCTCCTGAAAATCCAGGATACGATTTCGACGGTTGGTTTGTTGATGAAGAATGTACTCAATTATATGATTTTGCAGAACCTGTAAAAGAAAGCAAAGTCTTATACGCAGGGTGGTCCAAACGCCAGATGGCTGATTACGTGGTAAAGTATGTCACAGAAACTGGAGAACAAGTTGCTGAAAGTAAATATGGCAGTGGTAAAGTAGAAACAACAATAGTTGAAAAAGCCGTAAAACCAGAAGGAAAATTTGCGGAATATACTGTAGATGCGCCAAGTAAGTCAATTGTCTTATCAACAAATTCGAATGAAAACGTAATAACGTTTACTTACTATGCGACTGCGGAACTGACATATGACGTAATTTATACGTATGAAGGTAAAATTATCTATAGTGTAGTGGATAATATTTCAGATGTAAATCGAATCAAAGTTTATCCGGTTTTAGCATCAGAAATTGAAGCATTGCAGGGCTATTCGATTAATGAATCATTTAAATGGGCAGATTTATATTATGGTCAAGATAATATAATCGAATTTACATTAAATGTTTCTAATTTTGAAATAGACTATAAAAATGTTGAAGATGTAACATGGAAAAATGGCGATTTGGTAAATCCAAATCCTGAATCGTATTCCATTAAAGACATTTCTGATGGAAAAGTTATTACCTTAGTAAATCCTGAAAAACGAGGTTATTCTTTTACAGGATGGACATTAACAAAAGGTACAAATCCAGATGCAACACATGATCCTATGAATACTGTAATTAGTGAAGGATCTTATGGAAATTTGGAGTTTACTGCTAATTTTGTTATTGATGAAAGCCAGACAAAGGAACTGAATTACACAGTCAAGCATGTGATTGGCGAAGAAGTTCAGGAAACCTTAACGGAAACGCAGAAAGTTCAGGTATTGCAGCCAGATACACTGACGCGGAATACTGAATTAGAAGCAGATCGCGGTTATAAGGGCTATAAGAAGAGCACTGTAACTTACGAAAACGGGGAAGCTGTAGAAGGTGAAACCATTGCGAATGGAGCGGTCATCGTAGTCAACTATGACGTTGATGCCGAACAGACAAAGGATCTGAGCTATACAGTAG
>NZ_QRUP01000041.1:0-1556 GCF_003459085.1 Holdemania filiformis
CTATGCCTGCCATAGTGAAGGCAGCTCGTTGCCAGGTTCATTGGTTCCCCTCAATGGGAACCTTTTTCTTATTTTATCTTATGAACAGGCTAGAGATAAATTGCTGAAAGAAATTATGGAGTTTGCTGAAGTCAGCCGTTTTTGACTGAAGTCAATGAAGGAGGGAAAGCGATGCCGTCGATTAATGAACTGGAAGTTTATGCTCAGGAAAACCATGTGCCGATCATGATGAAAACCGGGATTGAGTTCATTCTGGAACTGATTCGTAATCAAGCCTATACCCGCATACTGGAACTGGGCACGGCCATTGGGTATTCTGCAATTCGAATGGCTAAGCTCTCGCCGCAGATTCAGATCGACACTTTGGAGAACGATCCGGAGCGGGCTCAGCTGGCGCTGGTTAATATTGCAGCACAACAGTTAGAGGCTCAGATTCATGTGCATGCCCTGGATATTGCCCAATTCCAGACTGATCAACAATACGATTTGATTTTCGTGGATGCAGCGAAGGCCCAGTATCCCCGCTATCTGGAACAATTCCGCGCTAATCTGGCGGACGGCGGAGTTTTTGTCTTTGATAATCTGAACTTCCATGGAATGGTCGAAGATCCCTCGCTGACGGAAAACAAGGGTACTCGTCAAATGATTAAAAAACTGCGGCGGTTTCGGGAAATGTTGATGACCCATCCCGATTATCTTACCCAGTTCTATCCCGAGGTCGGCGACGGGGTAGCTGTGGTGAGCTTGTTAAGAAAATAGTTTAAAACCGTGTGAAATATGATAGAATAGAGAAAAGGATCGGTGACAACGATGAAAAAAGGATTATTATTCGGTTTGCTGGCAGCCGCTGGCGGAGCGGCTTATCTGTTAAGCAAAGCCGCCAATAAAAAAGAAGAAGAAAAGACGATTATCACTCTGAGTAACGATGAGGATGAATCGACGGCCCAGCCGCAGGAAGAGAAGCCTGCTGAGGCGGAGCCTGAAGCCTTGGAAGAAGAACCGCAGTATTCCCGCGAGGTGCAGGAAATTAATCTGATGTATCCTTATCTAAAACCGGCGTTTATTTCAGCCTGTCTGAAAGAACAGCTGGATTTCGATCAGAACTATCCGGAAGGCTCGCTGATCACGATTTATCACGATATCAGCTTCCCTGCCGTTGAGGATTTGATTACCTTCGTCCGGATCATTAAGGAACACGATTATCAAATCAATGAAGCGGATGGCGATCAGTCGCTTACGATCAGTAAGGATCTGATTGTGGAAAAAGGAAAAATTCTCAGCGATATTCTGAATGTTTCCAACCAGGTCTGCTGCCTGAACGGTCAGTATCACGCGTATCGCCTGGAATCCAAATAAAAGAAAATAAGTCTGCTTGCCGTGTTGACGGTGCGGACTTTTTCTTTTTTAGCCGCGATTTCCGGCCGCTCCTCTTGAGTGGTAATAACCGAAAGCGGTATCATAAACTGCAGATCGCTAAACGAATTCTACACTTTGTCAAAACCGGAAAGGGGCTGTGACAAATCAGGAAAATAAGAAAAAACCATAAGCTCACAGCC
>NZ_QRUP01000042.1:0-1529 GCF_003459085.1 Holdemania filiformis
TTTAGTACACCCGACATGGGTGATAACTAGACGGTGAAAGTCCGTTGCGCGGTTGTGGCAACAAGCATTAAAGCGCTAGCCGAAGGCAAGGCGATTATCGTGAGGTAATGGCTGAAGGAAGCTGGATGTTGGGAAAGCCAACGGGCAAAATCTCGGGCTTACGGACAGAAATCGAATAGGAGGCTGCTAGCCTGGACGACCTTGCTAAACAAAGAGAAGTCCAAGTTGCCGAACATGGCGAAACAGTAAATTCGGAGGCTGCACGAGAGGAAAGTTATCACACCTTCTTCGGGGAGACCTTATCGACGTGGAAACGAGGTGAAGAACGTCACGCAGTGGAAACGCAGTAACAACGAACGATAAGGGTTCAGCAGAAGCCATAGTAGTGAAGAAGTTCCGTAATGGGAATGGAGCGAAGGGCAGAACAAAGAACCAGCTTTGAGATTCATGAATGTAGGTTATCCCCTCAGAACAATCTGTGTTCAGCCTCCAGGGTTGTGAAGATTGGGGGATAACAAGCGACGGAAAGGAAAAAGCAGACATGACAACAGAAATGATAGAACGGATTCTATCCAAGGAAAACCTGGAAGAAGCCAAATGTAAAGTGATGAGTAACAAAGGAAGTGCGGGCGTCGACCGCATGAAGACCAGTGAGTTACCGAAGTTTATTGACGAGCACGGGGAGGAACTGTGTGAAGCAATACGACGAAGGAAATACAAGCCTCTGCCTGTAAGACGCGTAGAGATCCCAAAAGAGGATGGAAGCAAGAGAAACCTGGGAGTACCGACAGTCAAAGATCGGTGGATAGAACAGGCGGTATGCCAAGTGTTAACCCCCATCTTTGAAAAGGAATTCTCAGAAAACAGCTACGGATTCCGACCGGGAAGAAAAGCAGAACAAGCGGTAATCAAGGCACTGGAATTCATGAACGATGGGTATGACTGGATCGTGGATCTGGACCTCTCTAAATTCTTCGATAATGTGAATCAGGATATTTTGATGATCCTGGTTCACAAGGTGATCAAGGACCCGGATACAGAATCCTTAGTAAGACGAATCTTACAGGGAGGTGTACTGGTAGAAGGTACTTATGAAGAAACGAAGATCGGAACAGCACAAGGCTCCCCGATCAGCCCACTTCTGGCGAACATCTATCTGAATGAGTTTGACAAAGAGCTAATGTCGAGAGGGCTGCGTTTTGTACGATATGCGGATGATTGTATAATCTGCGTAAAAAGCGAAGCGGCAGCGAATCGAGTCATGAGCTCAGTGACAAAATGGTTAACAGAACACCTGCGTGTAGAAGTGAACGCGACAAAGACGAAAGTAGCCAGACCGAAGGAGATCAAATATCTGGGATTCAGCTTCTACCAGAAGAATGGAGAATGGAAGCCGAAACCCCATATCAAATCGGTGAAGAAACTAGAATACAAACTGAAACCGCTGTTAAAGCGGAATTGGGGAGTATCGATGGAATACCGAATGAAGAAGATTAATGAGGTAACCCGAGGGTGGATTAACTACTATC
>NZ_QRUP01000043.1:0-391 GCF_003459085.1 Holdemania filiformis
CAGGTTTATCTGTGCATCCAGGATCAAAAAGCGCTGGAGGCTGCGATCCTGATGATCGATGGAACGAAGTTTGAGGCGAATGCGAATAAAATGACGTTCTTTTGGGGTGCCTGGGTCAAACGGTATCGTCCGCGTCACTGGCAGAAAGCGATGGAAATCGTAAGACAGTTGAATCGCTATTTTAAGGTCCAGGGAATCGCAGTGCGCTATTCGATCCTGAAGGAACCGACACTGAAGTATTTGATGGAGATCGATGAACGGCTGGATGCGTGGCTGCAGGAAGTCGGAGCGATCCGGAAAGGACGGGGAATCCATCCTGTGGCGAAGCTGAAACGGGAATTGGGCAGCGTTGCCAAAAGTCTGTTCAGTTACGCCTTAGCGAAAGATATAC
>NZ_QRUP01000043.1:401-1380 GCF_003459085.1 Holdemania filiformis
TCTGTTCAGTTACGCCTTAGCGAAAGATATACTGGGAGAGCGGAACAGTTTCTCCAAGACCGATCCGGATGCGACAATGATGCATATGAAATATGACTATTACAATCACACGAACGTGTTTAAACCAGGATACAATGTCCAGATCGGAGTGAATAACGGGTATATTGCCTATTCCTACATCAGTCCGGATGTCAATGATACAAAGACCGCAATCCCCTTTCTGGAAGGATACCGAAATCAATTCGGAGACGATCCGAAAATGGTGGTGACGGATGCCGGATACGGCAGCTTTGAGAACTATGCCTATGCCCAGCTTCATCAGATTCAGGCAATCCTGAAATATCCGGGGTACCAAAAGAAGAAAGAGAAAGTGAAGGAAAAGAACCAGTTTCAGTTAATGCATATGAAACGGAATGGGGAAGGAACCCCGATCTGCCCGCAAGGGTATGATTTTGAAATCGAGAAGATAAGAGTGGACATGAAGACCGGAGTACCGAGAACGACGATTCATTATCGGAATCAGCACTGTGAGAATTGTCCGCTGCGGAGCCGGTGCACGACATCGAAGAAGGGACGCAGTGCGAGAATCAGTCCGCAGCTGGAGAAATATCAGAAGGAAGTCGATGCCTATCTGGAAACGGAAGAAGGAAAAAGAAGGATGGCGCAGCGGAGCAGTGAGGCAGAAGGGGCGTTTGGAGACATCAAGAAAAACTTCGGGTATAGTCTGCTTCGCAGGCGGGGAGAAAGCGGAGTGCGAGTAGAGTTGGGGCTGGTGATCCTGGGGTACAATTTGAGGCATTATCATCGACAAAGAACAAAGTTGATGAAGTAAGGAACAAGTTATCCACAAAAGACAGGAAAGGAAAGAAAAAGCAGACTGAGAAACAGCCTTGAAAGGGTCAAGGTGTTTTCAGAATGCTTTCTTTTCCATTCGTTTTATCTAAAATTGTGGAAAACTTAGAGAAATGGCTGTGAGCTT
>NZ_QRUP01000044.1:0-957 GCF_003459085.1 Holdemania filiformis
CGAAGTTACGCATTTTTTTATTTTTTCCTATCCCTTATCTGTCACAGCCTCTTCCTTTGATTTCATTCTAAGCTCCATTTCGATCGGAAAATGTCCAACAGTGTTAAAAGAAACAGGACGCTGTTGTATTTCTAACTTTTCATCTTGATAAACAATTTTGCAATCTGATCCGCGGTCCAATCAGGATGTTCTTCATGACAGATAAATATCTGACGGATTACCGTTTCATCTTCATCTAAAATCTCTGCGATCTCTGAAATGAGCTTGCCTTTTTTCATATTTTTCAGCACCTGTTTAATGACTTTGCATAATTCGCCTCGTTCCATGCTTCGTTCTAAACCTTGTTCTAAGCCTTCCTGCTTACCCATCCGTTTGCCCTGTTCCAGCCATTCCCGCTGACGATCCGCTCTTTCCAGTTCCGCCATGATCGCCTTTGTTTCTCTGAAGTACGCTTCAAAATCCATCGTCATTTCATCCATTATTCTTCACTCTGCTTTCAAGGAAAAATGAAACTTGCTTCTAGTTTCTTATTCTCGTTGCAATCTGATCCGCGGTCCAATCAGGATGTTCTTCATGACAGATAAATATCTGACGGATTACCGTTTCATCTTCATCTAAAATCTCTGCGATCTCTGAAATGAGCTTGCCTTTTTTCATATTTTTCAGCACCTGTTTAATGACTTTGCATAATTCGCCTCGTTCCATGCTTCGTTCTAAACCTTGTTCTAAGCCTTCCTGCTTACCCATCCGTTTGCCCTGTTCCAGCCATTCCCGCTGACGATCCGCTCTTTCCAGTTCCGCCATGATCGCCTTTGTTTCTCTGAAGTACGCCTCAAAATCCATCGTCATTTCGCTCATCTTCCTGACCACCTTTCTGAGATTCTCATCTTGTTCGCATATCTGCCGAATCCATTCCCGTTTTTCCGGGTCCGCCAAGTTTCCATATAGGATTGCCCA
>NZ_QRUP01000045.1:0-765 GCF_003459085.1 Holdemania filiformis
CGAATCCATTCCCGTTTTTCCGGGTCCGCCAAGTTTCCATATAGGATTGCCCACCGCTCCAGTCCGCTGAGTTTCTGAATCGCTTTCTCCCTCAGATATTCTGTTCTTCCTGTCTCCATAATACTCAAATGAGTCATTTGTGTCAAGGGCATCTGCATCGTTTTTAAGCTCATTTCCGTTTCATCCGCAATGAGCCCTGGCCGGGGAAAAAACGGATAATCCGCGATCAAGATCAGCCACGCCGCTTTCATCTGCCCATATTCCTTTCCCCGCAGCTTCTGTCCCGCTAAAAGCCGGGCCAAGTAATACTGCATCCGCTTCATGATCGTTTTAAAATCACCATGCCGCTGTGATTCGATCACAAAGAAGATTTCATTATTAATCGTGCCGTGGATATCGAAGCGAATCGCTTTTTGATCCGCGTGATCCACCCGGGCTTCCTGCGCTTCAACGGTGATTGAGCGAATGGGACAATATTTCCATTCTGTCAAAAAACCGGCCAGCGCTTCGGTATCCTCTGGATTACCCAAGATCGCCTTGATGATCCAATCGGTGAGGATGGACGATTTCGAAATGGCCGGCTGAAGTCTAACAATTTGATTGCCTTCCTCCCTCCCGGCTTTCTCCGTATATCCGAGTAAGGGGCTGTACCGCGCTTGATCTTCATGAACCTGACAGGCTTCCTTTATCATCTCTTCATCTCCTTTCACTTCTAATATTGCGGTTTTTTTGAAAAAGCCTTGTTTATTTTGATGAAATTTGACA
>NZ_QRUP01000046.1:0-701 GCF_003459085.1 Holdemania filiformis
GTGAAAAGCGTGGAAAAGAAAATCCGGAAAACAGAGAAAGAAATCCAACGGCTGGATAAACGGTTAGCGCAGCTTAAACAGAAAACGAAGCTGGGAAAACAAACCCGGGAAGATTATCTTGAGGAGGTACAAGTGCTGCGGCCAACCCGGAAACAGTTAAAGAACCAGCGCTCTCAATTGATCTTTAAATTGAATCGCACGCAGCAACAGCTCAACACCGCGAATCAGAAAATGCAATTTACCTGCTTTGGCGGGAAGAAGCTGTCACGTTCCAGAACGACGGTTTACGCTGGAAATCATGAAGCTTGGCTTGAAGAATACCGGTATCAGCGAAACAAAACTATGATGATCCCGGGACGCAGGCAGGGGAAGTATTCCAATTGCTTATTCAAATATCATCTTGAAGAAGGCGTATTGATTTATCGCTGCAGCAGTGAAAATAGAGAAATCCGGCTAAAGGTTCGTTTTCATGCGAATGCCAAAGAACTGGAACGAGCGGTGAAGCTGCCGCACAACACACCGGGGAAAGCGGTCGCTTATCTATTGGAAGATCATAAGAAATACTTCATCATCAAAGCGGTTGTGGAAATGGAAGAACGTGAATTGATGAAGAATAAGCAAGACGGCGTGATTGGAATCGATATCAATGCGGATCATATCGCAGTGAGTGAAACGGATGCCTGCGGCAACTGTGTGCTGTT
>NZ_QRUP01000047.1:0-261 GCF_003459085.1 Holdemania filiformis
CATTGCCGTGAGTGAAACGGATCGCTGCGGCAACTGTGTCCTGTTGAAGACCGTTCCGATGCCCTTAAGGGGAAAGAAGAAGAATCAGAGGAAGCATCAGATTCGTCAGACGGCGAAAGAGGTCGTGCTGGAATGTGTAAGAAGCAATAAGCCGTTAGTGATGGAAGCATTGGATTTTGAGAAGAAGAAAAGCAATATGCGATATGGGAATCAAAGGCATAATCAAATGTTATCCGAGTTTGCGACGAAACAGATTCAGGA
>NZ_QRUP01000047.1:347-574 GCF_003459085.1 Holdemania filiformis
GTAAATCCAGCATACACAAGCCAAATTGGGAGAGAAAAATACAGCCGGAAGATGGGCTGTACAGTGCATCTGGCCGCTTCGTTTGTGATTGCACGGCGCGGAATGGGATATCAGAATTAAATAGAAACGCGGTTCTTCAATCTGTCCAAAGATGACAGCTTCCAGAGGAAAGCTGGTTTTCAAGGCAGAATGAACTTGAAGAACCGCAAGATAGAGAATACGCCTGA
>NZ_QRUP01000048.1:0-214 GCF_003459085.1 Holdemania filiformis
AAATCTCTGCGATCTCTGAAATGAGCTTGCCTTTTTTCATATTTTTCAGCACCTGTTTAATGACTTTGCATAATTCGCCTCGTTCCATGCTTCGTTCTAAACCTTGTTCTAAGCCTTCCTGCTTACCCATCCGTTTGCCCTGTTCCAGCCATTCCCGCTGACGATCCGCTCTTTCCAGTTCCGCCATGATCGCCTTTGTTTCTCTGAAGTACGC
>NZ_QRUP01000048.1:339-554 GCF_003459085.1 Holdemania filiformis
TTGCAATCTGATCCGCGGTCCAATCAGGATGTTCTTCATGACAGATAAATATCTGACGAATTACCGTTTCATCTTCATCTAAAATCTCTGCGATCTCTGAAATGAGCTTGCCTTTTTTCATATTTTTCAGCACCAGTTTAATGACTTTGCATAATTCGCCTCGTTCCAAGCCTTCCTGCTTACCCATCCGTTTGCCCTGTTCCAGCCATTCCCGC
>NZ_QRUP01000005.1:0-168529 GCF_003459085.1 Holdemania filiformis
TCCATTCGTTTTATCTAAAATTGTGGAAAACTTAGAGAAATGGCTGTGAGCTTTTTTCTTATTTTCCTGATTTGTCACAGCCCCCTGACGCTTATTTGTAAACAGAATAAAAATCTTTGAGCTCAGCCTTCTTATCAGGGCTGAGCTTGCTTTTCTTTATGCCCTGGATCGCGCCTTCCAGAGCGTACAAGCGGTGGATGCAGGCAGAAGGATCGACAGCCCGGATTTTTAACCAGGCTTGCTGGGCGCCCAGCGCGATCAGCTGATCCGCGGTGGTGATCCCGACTTCGTTCAGCTGACGTTCCAATTCTTTTCCCAGATTCGGCAGTTTTGACAATTCACCCATACGTTTGCCTTCTTTCTCTATTTTCAGTGTATCGGAATGGCGTTTGAAAAACAAGGTGAAATATAAAAAAAGCCTTGCTTGAAGGCTTTCTTTGGCTTATCGGTTGTAGTATTCGACAACCAGCAGTTCGTTGATTTCCTGATTCAGTTCGTTCCGTTCCGGCATGCGGACATAAGTACCTTTTTTGTTTTCTTTGTCGACGGTAACGAAAGCGACCGTGTTCAGCGTTGCTTCTAAAGCATCAGCGATGCAAGCCATCGACTTGGACTTTTCCTTGACTTCAACCGTAGAACCCGGCTTTACTGTGAAGGAAGGGATATCGACCTTCTTGCCGTTAACCAGGATATGACCATGGTTGACTAACTGACGGGCAGCACGGCGAGTTCTGGCGAAGCCCATGCGGTAAACGATGTTGTCCAGACGGGATTCCAGCAGGCACAGGAAGTTGTGACCCTTAACGCCAGCCATCTTTTCCGCTTTGATATAAGTGTTCGCGAACTGACGTTCGTTAACACCGTACATGTTTCTGATTCTCTGCTTTTCACGCAGCTGCGTGCCGTAGTTGCTCAGTTTAATCCGCTTTGTCGGTCCGTGCTGACCCGGCGCATAAGTGCGGCGCTGCAGTTCCTCGCCTGTTTCCAGGATCGAGAAGCCCAGACGACGGGAAATTTTCCAAACTGGTCCAGTATTTCTTGCCATTTTCAATTCCTCCTTGTGTGTTTTATGGCACATAAAACAACAACAGGTACAAATCATTGACGCAGGGTGTTGGTAGACGGCAGTTTCGCTTGAAGCAGCAAGTTACTTCTGCTCTGGAAAGAATTCCAGTACCAACGCCGGTTGCGCAACTTTGTAAGCTGCTATTATTAAACGCTAGGTAAGTATAGCAGATTTCTTTGCTCTCTGTCAATCGAAAAATGAAATAAATCCCTTTGACAAAGGCGTTTTGCGGAAATCGGAGTTGAATTGAGAGCGGTGAAAAGTTTATAATGAGAAAACAAGCGCTGCGGGAAATCGAAATCAGCGGCAGGAGGAGAAAAAGATGCGGTTTACGACGATTGATCAGCACAATTACCGCCAGGTCTGCAGCCTGAGCGTGACGCTGGAACAAAGCAGTTATCTGAGCAGCGCACCGATGATTTTAGCCCGCGCCTATGCGTTTCGCCATCAAAACAGCGAGGTCAGCGTGATTGAGGAGGGGGAAGACCAACTCGGCCTGGTGATGACGCGGGAAGCGGAACCGGGGGAGATCATTCTGGATCAATTCTTTATTGATCAGCGGTTTCAGCACCGGGGCTATGGCCGGAAAGCGATGGAACTGTTGCTTCAAAATCTGCGTGAACGCCAGGTAAAACGCATTGTTTTATGTTACCGTGAGGCAGATCAGGCTGCGGCGCACTTGTACCGGTCGCTGGGCTTTGTGGAAACCGACGAGCGGGATGAAGATGAAATTCTGATGGAGCTGATCTTGTGAAGCGTAATAAAAGGAAGCGCGCGGCGTGTTTTTCGCGGTGGAGAAGAAGTTGTCAAAAACTCACTTTTAACCTATGAGAGTTTGTCGCTTTATGATAAAATAAGAACTAAGAGGTGGTATGCGTTGGAGAAGGTACTGGAAATTCTGACACGAAAAGAAGTGATCATCGCGATGGTGGTCATTCTTGTTATTTTTATAATCTGGTTCATCATGCGAAAGGTAAAGATCAAGAACTGCAAGGCGCAGCTCTCGGAGCTGGAAGTCCGGTATAACTCGATCAAGAGCGTGCCGCTGCCGTTTAAGCTGAACAAAGCCGTGGCCATCGCCCGTGTCAATCAGGAGACGATGGCGCAGGTTACGCATTGCAAAGATGATTTTGAACTGGCGCAGGCCAATCTCAAGCAGATCGCACAGATGCTGGCGGACACGGAAGACATGGTACTGGTCGGCAAGCTGAAAGACGCGCGGATCAATCTGGATGATCTGGACAACATGATGGAGCTGGGCGAGGAACAGGTCCATCAGCTGGAAGCGTTCCTGGATAAAATTCTTGAGAAAGAAACGGCGCAGCGGGCGGAAGTCACGCAGATGAAGGAAGAATTCCGGACGCTGAAGCTGCAGGCGCAGGAAAAGAGCGCCCAGCTGTTGTTCTGCTGGGAAACGATCGAAAACCGGATCGCCGCGACAGAGAAAATGTTCTCGGCGTTTGAGGAATGGATGTACGCTTCGGAGTTTGAAAAAGCTTCGGAAGAGTTGGAAGAAATCCGTGAAGCACTGGGCGATCTGACCGATATCATCAATAATCTGCCGCAGCTGCTTCAGGAAGCGCGCGGCCTGATTCCAAATTTGATCGACGAGGTTTCGCGCAGCTATTCGATGCAGAAACAAAAAGGCGTTTATCTGCACCATCTGGAAGTGCCGCGCAATCTGGAAGTGATCAGCGAAACGCTGAAAGAAGATCTGGCTGCACTGAAGCAGGGGACAGCCGTTCATATCCGGGCGCATCTGGACGAGGATAAAAAGCGGCTCAGCCAGTTGTTGGCGCAGATTGAAAAAGAAGGCCAGAGCTATGACGAAATGCGTCAGGCTGAAGAAAAAGCGGAAAAGACCGTGCTGCAGCTGAAGGAAAACAGTCAGTATGTCCGCCAGCTGATGGCGAAGGTTTCAGTGCGGTTTGGGATTGAGGATCTGACCGATCAGATTAAACTGCGTGAGCAGCGGATCATTGAAATCGAAGATATGCGTGTTAAGATCATGCAGATGATCAAAGGTAATTCCGTTCCCGCTTCGACGATTTTGATTTCCTTAAAAGAGCTTCAGCAGGAAGCCGACGCCGTGCTGACTGAGGTCAACCAGTTGAAAGCGCGGCTGGACAGCGCCTGCAGCGACGAGGCCCGGGGGAAGAAGCAGCTGCTGAAGCTGCAGCTGATCATGAATGAGATGCAGGTCAAAATCCGCAAGAACAAACTGCCGGCGATCTCCGCTACCTATGAAGGCGATCTGGCGCGGGCGGTCGAATATGTCCGCTCGATTGAAGACCTCTTAACCGATACGCCGCTTAACGTACAGCTGATGAACGCCACGCTCAGTGACGCGATCGATTATATTTACAAGCTGTATAACAATGTGAACAACCTTGTCGCCATGGCAATCATGGTAGAGAATACGATTGTTTTCGGGAATAAATACCGTTCGACGTATCCGGATATCGATTCGGAGCTGACCCGGGCCGAGCTGTGCTTCCGCAACGGCGAATACACGCAGGCGCTGACCGTGGCGCTGGCGACGATTGAAAGAATTCATCCGGGTTCGTATGAAAAGCTGATAAAGGAGAATGCGCAAAGTGCTGCCTGATAACGCGATCTATTTTGATAATGCCAGTACAACGCCGGTGCATCCGGAAGTCCGCAAACTGGTTAACTCGCTGTTGGAAACGTCGTTCGCCAACAGCGAATCTTTGTATGACGAAGGAATGGAAATATCCCGGCTGATGGAGAAAAGCCGCTCGCAGATTGCTTCTTTGCTGAAGGTGCAGCCGCATGAGATTATTTTTACCAGCGGCGCCAGCGAGGCCAACAACATGGCGGTCAAAGGTGCGGCGTTTGCCGCGATGGGCAGGAAAAACCATTTGATTACGACGAAGGTCGAACATTCCAGCGTCGCCAACGCGATGCGCCAGCTGGAAGAAGTGTTCGGGTTTGATGTGACCTGGCTAGACGTCGACGAACGGGGCGTCGTCCGGCTGGATCAGCTTGAGCAGGCGCTGAGCGAGAAAACGGCGTTGGTTTCGATCATGGCGGTCAATAATGAAGTCGGCAGCGTGATGCCGCTGGAAGCGATGAAAAAGATCGTCCGGAAAAACAGCCATGCCTTGCTTCATATCGACTGTGTGCAGGCACTGAAGCGAATTGATCTGGATCTGAACCAGGTCGATCTGGCAAGCTTTTCCGCGCATAAGATCGAGGGCCTGAAGGGCAGCGGCTTTTTGATGAAGAAGCAGCATGTGAATCTGGTGCCGATCATCAGCGGCGGTCAGCAGGAACAAGGACTGCGCGGCGGCACGGCCAATTCCGTAGCCGACATCGCGCTGGCCAAAACCCTGCGGCTGGCGCTGGAAGAACAGACGCTGTACCGGACGGTGACCCGTCAGCTGAATCAGCGGATGCGCGAGGGGCTGGCGCTGCTGCCTGAGATTGAAATCAACAGTCCGGACAACGGCGTCAGCGCAATTTTAAACTTTTCATGCAAAACGATCCCCTCGGAAGTCATGATGAACGCGCTCAACAGCCGGAATATCTGCGTTTCCGCGCAGAGCACCTGTTCCAGCAAGTCCAAAACGCCGTCCCATGTCCTCAAGGCGATGGGAATGAGTGATAAGCGGGCGCTGTCGAGCATCCGCTGCAGTTTTTCCAGCCGCAACACGCCGGAAGAAGTCGATCGATTTCTGCGGGAACTGAAGGAGATACTACATAAATATGGAACCCATTCAATATGATCACATTTTAGTACGCTATGGCGAATTGTCGACCAAGGGTAAAAACCGTAAGGATTTTATCAAAAAGCTGACCGACAACATCCGAGCCTCGTTAAGCGCTTATGACAAGCTGACGTATGAGCGGACCTTTGACCGCTTATACATTCATCTGCATGGAACGGAGCCGGAGGAAATCTGCGCGATTTTGAAGGAAATCTTCGGCCTGAGTTCGTTTTCGCTCTGCCTGAAAATCCGTTCCGATCTCGATGCGATGGTGGAAACCGGTTATCAGGTGGCCATGGAACGCGGTCAGGGGACGTTTAAAGTCGAAACCCGCCGTCATGATAAGAAATTCCCGCTGGTCAGCGACCAGATCAATCGTGCCGTCGCAACGAAGATCTTGAAGGAAAGTGAAATGAAGGTTGACGTCCACCACCCGGATCTGCGGATTGGCATTGAGGTCCGCGAGGAATTTACCTATGTGATGGCGGATACGATCAAAGGCGCCGGCGGCTATCCGGTCGGCATGGGCGGCAAAGCGCTGCTGATGCTTTCCGGCGGCATCGATTCGCCGGTCGCGGGCTATCTGACGATGAAACGGGGCGTGGAGATCGAATGCATTCACTATGCCTCCCCGCCGTATACTTCCAGCAGTGCTCAGAAAAAAGTGTTGGATTTAGCCGGAATTATCTCGAAATACCAGGGCAGCATCAAGGTGCATATCATTCCATTTACCGATCTGCAGCTGGCGATTTACAAGCATTGCGACGAAAGCTACGCCATCACGATCATGCGCCGCATGATGTACCGGATTGCTGAGCGGGCCGCGCAGAAATACAAATGCCTGGCGATCGTCAACGGCGAAAGCATCGGGCAGGTCGCTTCACAGACGCTGGAAAGCATGCAGACGATCAATCACGTTATCGACATGCCGGTAATCCGGCCGGTCGTCACCTACGATAAGCTGGAAATTATCGACGTGGCCCGCCGCATCAACACCTATGAAACGTCGATTCTGCCGTTTGAGGACTGCTGCACGATCTTTACACCGAAAAATCCAGTGACCAAGCCGCATCCGGAAAAAGCGGAAAAGATGGAAGCCGGCTGGGATTTTGAAGCCTTGATCGATGAGTGCCTAGAGAAAATGGAAACCGTCGTCGTCACACCCGCCACGCCGCAGGAAGATGATCTGTTCTGAGCTGAAAACCTGATAAGTTGACCGGGAGCTAAAGCGTCCCGGTCTTTTTCCATTTCTTCCCAAACACTCGCCGAAGCTTTCTCTGAATGCCGCTGAACGAAGACAGCCATACTGTTATTGAGGTGAGAAAAAATGATGGATTATCGTAAACGCGATTATCAGTGTCCGTCCCGGAAAAGCCAGAACGATTACAAATATGAGATGGCTTACGAGCTGGGCGCTGACTACCAGGAAGCCCTGGTTGAACGCAAAAGCGAATATCTTCAAAATGTGAAGCAAAAAGAAATTTGCAAGCATGCCACCGAATTTGGACAGGAGATGGAAATCATGAACAATCAGAACAACAACCAGTACAACCAGAACGACAACGACCGTCAGCATCAGTCTGACCGTCAGCACAACCAGGAAAACCGTCAGAACAGCAACCAGTACCGCTCTGAATTCTCGCAGGAAAACCAGTTCCAGCAGAACAACAGCGATCGTCAGCACCAGTCCGATCGTCAGAACAATCAGAGCAACCGTCAGAACAACCAGTACCGTTCTGAATTCTCGCAGGAAAACCAGTTCCAGCAGAACAACAGCGATCGTCAGCACCAGTCTGACCGCCAGCACAGCCAGGAAAACCGTCAGAACAACAATCAGTATCGTTCTGAATTCTCGCAGGAAAATCAGTTCCAGCAGAACAACAACGATCGTCAGCACCAGTCCGATCGTCAGAACAACCAGAGCAACCGTCAGAACAACAAATAAGGATTTCAATCTGTCAGTCCGAAGAGGAGCGGAAACCCGCTCCTTTTTTTCGTTTCAATCCGCTAAAACTATTCCTGAAAGCCGGTAAACAGAAGCCCTTTATTTACAGCGGTTTAATCTGCCGGTACAGGAGGCGGATCCCTTCAGACCGTGCAATCGTTTAGCTTTTCTGTGCAAGAAGCCGTTCTTGTCCCTCTATAATAATTAAGGAATAATAAAGAAGAGGAGAAACCATGAAGAAAAGACAAAGCGAGCTGATCCGCTGGATTCTGCGGTCGCCGGGCCTTCCTTTTGAAACGGTGTTGGAGAAACTGAAGATTTCCAAACGCACGCTCTACTATGACATTGAAGAAATTAATTATAGTCTGCGTCATTGCGCGCAGCTGAAAAAAGTTGCCGGGCAGTTAGTCATGGTCGGTGATCTCCAGCGCGTCAGCCAAATGCTTGCCGATCAGGAACTTACGCAGCAGGGAACGGAAGAAAAGCTGGAATTTATCCTCTATAAAATCCTGTGCGATGATTTTCCCCGTCAGGAACAGATGGAACAGAAACTTCAGATCAGTCATTCCACGATGACCTATTTGATGAACGAGCTTCGCGACCAGCTGGACGCGCAGGGCATTGAGCTGCGTTATGACGAGGGAACCTATCAGATCCGCGGGGATGAAAATCAAATCCGCGATCGTTTCCTTTACTGTCTGTATAACGATAACAACCTGATCAACCGTATCAGCGACGAAATCCTGTCGTTTAATCAGAAAAATGAGCTTGGATTAGCGGATTATTCAATGGCATTGCTTTCAGCGATGCTTCGGTTCATCCGGCTGCGGATGGCCAGACAATGCCGGATCCGCTCCGATTGGACGCAGGAAACCCAAGCCTTCCGCTACCGTCAATCCGTGGCGGAGGACTTAAACATCGCCGATCCGCTGGAAGCTGCTTATCTCACGGCGTTTATCAGCTCCTTGACAACGCTGGACGCCGGTGAAAAACAGACGATCGTTGACCAGGGCGTGACGCGGCTGATCACCTGTTTTGAAAGCCGGATGGCGGTGGTTATTGAAGACCGGGAAATGATCCGCCGCAGCATTGCCCAGCATCTATTAGCTTCTTATTACCGGATTCAGTTTCAGTTTCCAATTCGAAATTTCTGTCTGGATGAGATTAAATCCCGTTATTTTGAATTGTTTACGATGATCCGCCTGATTCTGGAGGACGAACAGATATTCCCTGAATTCAAAGGCATCCGGGAAGAAGAAATTGCTTTTCTCACCGCTTATTTCGGCGGTGTGCTGCGCAGCCAGGAAAATCACCGGCGCATGCGCAGCCGGATTCTGCTTGTCTGTCCGCAGGGGCTGATGGTTTCCAAAATGCTTCAGATTCAGATCGAACAAAGCGTGCCGCTGATCCAGATCGTCGATCAGGTATCGCTGCAGCGCCTGCCGCAGATCACAGCCGCGTATGATTATATTGTGTCCACGATGCCGATTGCGGGTTATGACGATAAGTTGATTCAGGTCAACCCGCTGCTGAATCGTCAGGACGTCTGTCTGTTAATGGAGAAATGCACAGGGATTTCAATGCCTGATTCGGTACCGGAGGTTCATCCGTTATTGCAAATTATCGAAAAGTATTGCGAAATTCAAAACCGGCCGGCGCTCGTCAGAGAGTTGGAAGCTCTGCTCTATAAACATAAAGAAGAAAGGGGAAGTCCTATGTTGAAAGAACTGATCACATCCGATAAAATCCGTGTTTTAAACCATGTTGACAGCTGGCAGTCCGCGATTGCCGAAGCGGCGCAGCCTTTGGTTCTTGATGGGAGCATCGATCCGGAATACATTCAGGAAATGATCGCTTCGATTGAGAAGTATGGTCCTTATATTGTGCTGGCCGACCGCTTTGCGCTGCCGCATGCCAGCGGAGCTTTGCATGTCCACCGGCTGGGCATGGCGATTCTTTCCGTGAAGGAAGCCGTCGATCTGTTGGGAAAGCCGGTCAATTTGTTTGCGGTTTTGGCGACAGTGGACAGCACTTCGCATATCCGCGCGTTAGCCGAGCTGACCGAGATTCTGTACGATCAGGCCAACATTGACAAGCTGTGCCAGGGCAGCGCTGAGGAGATCTTGAGATTGATCCGTCAGGATGAATCTTAGATAAATTGTTCAACAAAGGAGGTGAACGAAATGAAATTTGTCGCCGTGTGCGGTTTCGGGGTCGGATCCAGCCTGATCCTGGCAATGAGCTTACAGAAAGTCGCGGACAAGCTGGGATTGGACGTCGAAGTCGAAAACACTGATCTGACCTCGGCTCACAGTACGGACTGCGATGTTATTTTTACCAGTCCGCAGCTGCAGCCGGAATTGTCGCAAAGTGTCTCCGTTCCTGTTTTGGCCGTTACCCGCTACATGGATCTGGCTGAAGTAGAAAGTCAGGTCCGCCAGTTTCTCAAGGATAAGCAGTAAATCGAAAGGGGGATTTACACCATGGAATTGATGAATTTTATAATTAACAGTATCTTTCGTAATCCGCCGGTTCTGCTGGGCTTGATCGCAGCCCTCGGACTGGCTCTGCAGAAAAAACCATTCGGCACGATCGTTAAGGGCGCATTGATGACAGCCTTCGGCATGGTCATCCTGAACACCGGTGTTTCGATGCTGGTGCAGTCGATCCTGCCGATCAACACGGCGTTTCAGTCGCTGAACGGCACCGTTGCCGAAGGTCTGAACGACGCGACCTTCACCGCCTCTTTCGGCGGCGATATCGGCATGGCGATGTTTATCGGGATGATCTTGCATCTGTTGATCGCCCGTTTCACGCCGGTTAAAACGATCTTCTTAACCGGCCACATGCTCTGGTGGTTCCCATTTATCTTTGTGGCCGCCGGGGTCGAAGGCGGTTTGCGCGGAATGCCGCTGATTCTCTTCGGGGCAATCTGTTCCGCATTATACTGGTCGCTGATGCCGTGGGCACTCAAGAAATACACGTTTGCGGTCACCCAGGACAACAGCTTCCTGCTGGGACATCCGACCGGTTATCTCGGTTTGATCTCCGGGTTTGTCGCCTCCAAAGTCGGCAACAAGGAAAAATCGACGGAGGACATTCAAATTCCCAAGGCGCTGTCGTTCTTCCGTGAAATTTCCATCACCGGCTGCCTGGTCATCTTTGTGATGTTTGTGATCGTCGGTTTGACGATTCCGACGATGCTGGCAGAAGGGGAAAACGTCGTCGTCGTGGCGATTGCGCAGGGATTGAATTACGGCGCAGGCTTAATCCTGTTGCTGCAGGGCGTGCGCATGTTGATCAGCCAGATCGTTCCGGCGTTTAAGGGAATTTCGGAGAAAGTCGTTCCGAATGCAATTCCGGCTTACGACTGCCCGATGCTGTTCACGTATAAACCGAACGCGGTGCTGATCGGCTTTGTCGTTGCGATGATCACCTCTACTGTTTTAATTTTGATCTGCAACGCGACACAGGTCTTCGGCATTATGCTGGTTCCGTTAGTCATCACCTCGTTCTTCGAGTGCGGCACAGCGGCGATCCTGGGCGAAGGCCAGGGCGGTCTGCGCGGCGCGGTGATCGGGACATTTGTCGCTGCGGCGGTGATGGTCGTTATGGTCGGCTTCTCAGCGCTGGCGTATTCACATACGATTGCCAACTGGATGCTGATCAACGCTGGCAACGACTTCTCGCTGTTCGGCATGCTGGCAAAAGCGGTTGCTTCCCTGCTGAGCGGGATCTTCTGATTCATAAATCCAGGTTTGCGCTGAAATCTGATAAAAACCGGTTCGCAGGAATGCTTTGAATCGGTTTTTTTTCGTTGGGCAGCACTTTGCCCGGGATTCAGCGCATGCGGATTAAAAATTTATCAAAACACGGACCGAGCTGCTTGGCAAGGTGTTTTCTGTGAAGCAAGGTAAATCGGAATGACGCGCAATCGGCAGGTCAAAAAAGGAGACAGGAAAAGTTCTCGGCAAAGATGCGGTTATCAGTTATACTAGGTAAGAGGGATGATGGATGGAAGCGATTGTAAGAACCAGAGTACTGGATATGAAGTCAACTGCGCTTTTTTATTCGGAGCAGTTTTTCTATTTGTTTTATGTATTGAAAAATGAAATGACAGTCAAACTCGGCGCTTCCTTTGAAAAGGTGAAAGAAGGTCAATTCTTGATCGTTAACCGCTATACGCTGGGGCAGTGCCGAAGTGATCAGGGCTGTCTGGTCCAGGTTATACAAATCGACGCCGAGCGTGCGGCAGCGTTCTATCCGGAAATACAAGACTTGATTTTTAAAGCGGAAACATTGCGTTGGAAGGATCGCAGCGACACCTTTCAATCCGGGCGTGACCAGATTTTTCTTTCCGATTGCCTTAATTTCATCATGGAAGAAGAACCGCAGGATAAAGCGTTAAGCTGCCAGGCTGATTTCATTTTATCGCTGCTTTGTTTAGAATATACCGTGTTTAATGATCAGCTGAAATATTACCAGTATATGTCGATAGAAAAGAAAGACCGGCTGTTTCAAGTCCTGCGTTATTTGCGGAAGGATCTTCATGAGAAAATTACTTTAAGAGAAGCGGCGCAGGCTGCAGGCGTCACGCCGCAACACTTGAGTACTTTATGGAAAGAAGTATTTGGTATGTCGTTTATGGATTATGTGATGAAGCTGCGGTTGGAACAGGCAGAAAAACGACTGTTTTTTAGTGATATGAACATTACAGATCTCATTTTGGATTGTGGATTCAGCGATCGTAAAAGCTTTTATCGCAATTTCCATGAGATGTATAGCTGTTCACCGAGTCAGTGGAAACAGCGCTGGCGGATTGCGCCGTCTCAATATTCAATCTTGGATCAAAGTCAAATCAGACCACTGCTTTCAAAATTCAGAAAAGAGAATAATTTATTTGAGAAACCGATGGATTCCATGATGTATCGAAAATATCAGCGCCTCTCAGCGATGAGTGAAACGGTATTGAGAAAAATGTTAACCGTGACCGTGGA
The DNA here is from genome assembly GCF_003459085.1 of Holdemania filiformis. Classification (NCBI taxonomy): domain Bacteria; kingdom Bacillati; phylum Bacillota; class Erysipelotrichia; order Erysipelotrichales; family Erysipelotrichaceae; genus Holdemania; species Holdemania filiformis. Next base: position 11,740 of record NZ_QRUP01000005.1, read on the forward strand.
TTTGACAGATACCTTAAGCATGGAAACTGAATCCATTCAGCCGTTAGTGATGTTTGGCTACGATCTTCTGATGCGATGGGCTGTTCGTTATAACTGGACATTGCGGATCCTCTTGCCAATGGATTTTATGAAATACGAAAATCAGGCGGAAGCGTACAATGCAGTTACGCTCGATGAATACGTGTTGCAATCATTGCTTCGTTTTGGCCGCTTTTACTTAACGCGCTGGCAGGTAGATTTGATTTGTCAAAATGAAAAAGAAATTGTAGAAGCCGAAAAAATACAAGCTAAACTGGCGGATCAAGGTATTTTAAACGTATCGGTTTTATTTTAAAGGGGTAGTTTTTAAGAATGAATTTGTTGTATCATTCTTAATTTTCACCCTTTTTTTAATTTAGTTTGTGAATAAACTAGTAATCAGGAGGAAAGAAAAATATGAATAGAAAAGGGATTACCCGCCGCGAATTTCTGAAAGGGAGCGCGGCAACGGCCGTCACCGCCGCAGCAATGGGGCTGTTAACCGCTTGCTCAACCGGTGAAACAACAAACCAGACAACGCCGAAACCAGAAACACAGGCTGCTTTAAAATGGAACGAAGCCCCGGCTAAAATTGCTGAGGATCAAATCAAGGAAACGGTTGAAACTGAAGTATTAGTTGTCGGCGGCGGCGGAGCAGGCCTTTTTGCGGCGGCGTCAGCGGCTGAACAAGGCGCCAAGGTTCTGATGATTGAAAAACTCCTTATCCATGGCACCGAACGACATTGGCTGGGAGCGGTTGGAAGCAAGGCCGCGCAAGCAGCCGGTGTGGATTTCGATAAGCAGGAGCTGGTAGAAGAATTGATGAAATATGCTTCCTGCCGGGCGGATCAGAAACTGATTCAGTTATGGGCTGACCGTTCTGGGGAAATGATCGACTGGCTGGCTGATTTGATGGCGGAGAAGGTCCCGGGCACAAAAATGCACATGGAGTGGGACATTGGTCATGGCAGCCATGGCAGCTACAAGATATTTCCGACGATGCATAATCTGCAAAATGATGAGACGCATGAAACTGTTGATTACTTCATGCCCGTCGTTGATTATATCAAGAGTCTTGGCGTAGAAATCCGCTATGAAACTCCGCTTGTTCAGATTGAACGAAAAGAAGGCGGACGGGTGACGGGTGTTATCGCGAAAAATGGTGAGGACTACATTCGCATCAACGCTTCCAAAGGTGTGATCCTGTGCTGCGGCGGCTATTCCGCGGATAAGGAAATGCTCAAGGAATTGAATCCTACCGCCTATAAATCCATTACCAGTACGGATTCTCATGGCTACAATACCGGCGATGGAATAAAAGCGGCTGTCTGGATCGGCGCGGCGAAAGACGACGACGGGACCGCCATGTTGTTTGACCGCGGCGCAATTCAGCCGGACCGATTTATCGATGGAAACTGGGATGACTTTGGCTATCTGATTTTTGGATCGCATCCGTTTTTGAAGGTGAATCTGAAAGGCGAGCGCTTTGTGAATGAAAGTCTGCCGTATGATTTCATGCTTCATGCAGGAAGTTTGCAGCCTAAGCGGTTATACAATACGATTTTTGACAGCAACTGGCATGAACATGTAAAACAGATGTATCAAATTGGCTGCGCCCGCATTGAGCCGAGCCAGTCCGGCGGCTTGTTGCAGATCTTTGATCACGAATCGGCAGAAGGCTTGCTGCATGGATTAATCGAAGGCGGTTATGTTCAGCAGGCCGATACTTTAGAAGAACTCGCTGAAAAATTGCATATACCGGCAGATCAGTTTGTTGCCACCGTCAACCGCTACAACGAACTTTGCGCCCAGGGTGAAGACGAAGACTTCGGCAAGGAAAGCTACCGGATGCTGGCACTGGATAAAGCGCCATTCTATGGAGCCCGTCAGGGAGCGACGATCCTGTGCACGCTGGACGGACTGCGGATCAATACCCATATGAATGTTCTGGACACCGAAGGCGAGCCGATTGAAGGGCTGTATGCAGCGGGTGACTGCAGCGGCGGATTCTTCGCTCATAATTATCCGGAGTACATTGTCGGCGTCGCGATTGGCAGAACGCTGACGTTTGGCCGGATTGCCGGAGAAGTTGTCGCCTCTCTTTAAAAAGTAAGTTAAAAACGAAGCCTGAAATGAAAAACGGGCTTCGTTTTTCATTTCAAAGTAAATCGGACATGACGTTTAATTTTACGAGCAGGGAAACGAATAAATCAGACAGGTCAGAGGAAGATTGGCACTGTTTTATTCCTGGGAAATCCCTTTACCTGGAAAAGCTTAGCTGCGAAGGCCGTTGTGAATTCTGTCAATTTTGGGTTTGCAATGAAAAAAGTAACTTTAGAGGAAGTTAATTTTCAGAATGTCCTATCAATTTCCCGTCAGTCTGATGAAAGATAATTTCAATTCTATTTCAAGGTGAAAAATGGTAGAATGATACCCAGGAACAGGATGGAGATGCGCCAATGGGAACAATCGAATTAAAAGAAACGTTAAGCAAGGTTCAGATCGAAGGTCTGGACAGCGCTTATTTTGAACAGGGGAAAATCACGCATTGTAAATTTATCGCCGCGAAAAAGAAAGTCGTGCTGGAGCTTCAGCTGCCGCGGACGCTGCCGTTGGAACAGCTGCAGTGTTTTAACGACGGCCTGATCCAATTGATCGGCTGTCCGGTGGAGCTGCGGATCAGCGCGGACGTCTGCGATCTGGATTCCGGCGAGATGTTGAAATATTGCAAATACTTCAGCGAACATTCGCGCTATGGTCAGGGCTTGAAGGACGCGATCCCGACGGTGAAGGATCAGGTTGTCGATTGTCTGTTTACTGACGAAACGCTGAAGCAGCAGGCACTGGCCTGCCGGGAAGAGCTTGATCACTTCATGCAGAATGCCGGGATCAGCTATGATTTTGAGTTTTCCTGCCGGGCGGCCAGCTTCACTCAGATCGAAGTGAAGATGCCGAAGGAAGCGCCGAAGCCGCAGGCCAAGCCGGCGTATTCCGCGGATAAGCCAAGCTATCGTTCACGGCGTACAAAGATGGAAGATTATACCGTGCTGGCGTTAAAGGAAATCAACGATGAGATCCAGAACGTGCAGTTTACCGGAACGATTTTTGAGAAGGATTCGATCACGATCAAAAAGACCGGCAACGAGATCCAGACGCTTTACGTCAAGGATAACGACGATGCGATTACCTGCAAGCGGTTTGAGAGCGCCCGCTGTCCGAAGGAAAAGCTGAACGAGGTCGGCGTCGGGGACGACGTGCGTGTATACGGTTCAGTCCGCTATGATTCCTTTTCTAAGGAGCTGGTGTTTTTCCCGGACGATATCGTCAAGCTGGAAAAGAAGGAAGAGGAACAGGACACGGCCGACGTCAAGCGCGTCGAGCTGCACTGTCACACGAATAAATCGGAAATGGACGGCGTCTGTGAAGTCGAGGAATTGGTGACGCAGGCGTTTAAGTGGGGACACCGCGCGATCGCGGTCACGGATCACATGGCCTGCCAGGCGTTCCCGAAGGCGCAGAGCTGCGCCGCCAAGCTGCTCAAGGGCAACAAGGACCGCGAATTTAAAATTCTCTACGGCGTTGAAATGAACATGGTCGACGAGTTCCTGACGATTATCCGCAATCCGCGTGCCGATTCGCTGAGCGATACGGCGTATGTCGTCTATGACTTGGAAACCACCGGCTTATCCTGCAGCTTTGATCACATCATCGAATTCGGCGCGGTTGTGATCGAACGGGGCGAGATCAAGGAAACCAAACAGCTGTTCGTCAAGCCGCCGGTGCCGATCAACGCCTTTATTTCAGAAAAAACCAACATTACCAACGAAGACGTTGCCCAGGCCAAACCGTTTGCCGAGGTGGCGCAGGAGCTGGTCGATTTTATCGGTGATAAAGTGCTGGTTGCGCACAACGCGACCTTTGACTACAACTTCCTCAATGAAGAACTCAAACGCATCGGCATGGCGCCGCTGACCAATCCGGTCGTCGATACGCTGGACTTGGCGCGCGCGCTGCATTCCGACCGCCGCAGCTACCGTCTGGGCAACATCGCCCGCCATTACCGGATTACCTACGACGAAGAAGTCGCGCACCGTGCGGACTACGATGCCGACGTGCTGGCGAGCGTATTTATGCTAATGATCAAGGAATGCAAGGACCGCGGCGCACAGACTGTCGCCGACCTGCAGAATCTGCAGGATAAAAAGGCGTTTGTCAAAGTCATGAAGCGTCATGTCAACGTGATCGCTAAAAACCAGGCCGGTCTGAAGGACCTGTTCAAGCTGGTTACGCTGTCCAATACCGATTATCTGGCAGTCTTCGGCAAAGCCAATTCCAAAAGCAGCGGCGAAGAATTTCTGGCTGAACCGCGGATTCTGCGGCGATGCATCCAGGAACTGCGTGAGAATCTGCTGATCGGCTCGGCCTGCTACAACGGCGAGGTGTTCGAGCTGGCGGCTAACCGCAACCAGCAGGATCTCGAAGCGGCGATTGCTTTTTACGATTACATCGAAATTCAGCCGCTGGAGAATTACCGGCCACTGGTCGAATCTCATTCCCTGCCGGATACCGACCGGCTGAAGCAGGTGCTGATGCGGATAATCCGGACGGCGAAGAAGCTGAACAAACCGGTCGTCGCGACCGGCGACGTCCATTATTGCAAAAAGGAAGAAAAAATCCTGCGCGATATCTACATTCAGACGCAGGGGATCGGCGGCGTCCGTCATCCTTTGTATATCTACGATAAGGAACGGCGCTCCCGCACCGTGACGCCGGATCAGCATTTCCTGACGACCAACCAGATGCTTCAGGCATTCGACTGGGTTGAGGATCGCCAGCTGGCCTATGAGCTGGTCGTCGAAGCTCCCAACGCGATCGCTGATCAGGTGGAAAAGGTGCTGCCGGTGCATGACAAGCTGTATACACCAGTCATCGAAGGCTCCGAAGAGAAGCTCAAGACGATCTGTTATGAGAACGCGCATAAAACCTATGGCGAAGTGCTGCCGGAAATCGTAGAGAAACGTCTGGAGCGTGAGCTGAACTCGATTATCGGCAACGGTTTCGCGGTTATTTACTACATTTCCCACCTGCTGGTCAAGAAGTCCAATGAAGACGGCTATCTGGTCGGCTCGCGAGGCTCGGTCGGCTCCTCCTTTGTCGCGACGATGTCGGGAATCACCGAGGTCAATCCGCTGATCCCGCACTACGTCTGCCCGGATTGCCAGCACTCCGAATTCATCACCGACGGCTCGGTGAAGTCCGGTTTTGACCTGCCGGCGAAGAAATGTCCGAAATGCGGTGCGGAGATGATTGTCAACGGCCATGATATCGCGTTTGAAACCTTCCTGGGCTTTGAGGGCGATAAGGTTCCGGATATTGACTTGAACTTCTCGGGCGAATATCAGGACAAGGCGCATGCCTTTACGAAAACGGTTTTCGGCGAGGATCACGTCTTCCGCGCCGGGACGATCGGCACGGTCGCTCAGAAGACGGCGTTCGGCTACGTCAGCGGTTATGCGGAGGAAATGGGCTTGGAAAACATGCGCCAGGCGCAGCGGCTGCGGTTAGCTAACGGATGTGAGGGCGTCAAGCGGACAACTGGCCAGCATCCCGGCGGCATCATCGTCATCCCGAGCTCCATGGACGTCTATGACTTTACGCCGGTTCAGTATCCGGCCAATAATCCGGATTCCGAATGGAAAACGACGCACTTCGATTTCCATGATATCCATGACAACGTCTTGAAATTCGATATCCTCGGCCACGTCGATCCGACGGCGATGCGTCTGCTGCAGAATATCTCCGGGATCGATCCGACGACGATTCCGATGAACGATCCGGAAACGATGTCGATCTTCAATTCCGTCGACGCGCTGAAAGCCGATCCGCGGGTGTATGGCGAAGCGACCGGGGCGGTCGGCCTGCCGGAATTCGGCACGAAGTTTGTCCGCGGCATTCTGGAACTGACCCGGCCGAGCACGTTCTCCGAACTGCTGCGGATTTCCGGTCTGTCCCATGGCACCGACGTCTGGCTGAACAACGCCAAGGATCTGATCGACGGCGGGCTGACGCTGCACGACGTCATCGGCTGCCGTGACGACATCATGACGTATCTGATTGAAAAAGGAATGCCGAAGAAAGATTCATTCTTCATCATGGAAAGCGTCCGTAAGGGTAAGGGCTTAAAACCGGAATGGATCGAATTGATGAAGGAAAACAACATTCCGCAATGGTATATCGACAGCTGCTTAAAAATTAAGTATCTGTTCCCGAAAGCCCACGCCGTCGCGTACGTCATGATGGCGATCCGCATCGCGTGGTTTAAGGTCCATCATCCCTACTGGTACTATGTCGCGTTCTTTACGCTGCGCTGCGACGCCTATGAAATCGAAACGATGGTCAAGGGCATGGATGCGATCAAGCGGCGGATGGACGAGATTCAGGCCATGAAATCGAATCCGGAGACCAAGCGTCAGGTCACGAAAAAGGACGAAGATCTGTACTCGATGTTCGAGGCCTGTCTGGAGATGTACGCGCGCGGCTACCGCTTCTCCAACATTGATATCGACAAATCCCTGGCGACGGAATTCCGCGTGCTGCCGGACGATCTCAAGACAATCATTCCGCCGTTTACGACAGTCGACGGTCTGGGCGCCAACGTGGCCAGGTCGATCGTCGAGGCGCGGGAACAGGGCGAGTTCTTATCCAAAGAAGATCTGTTAAACCGCACCCAGCTCTCCCAAACGCTGATGCGCAAGCTCGAGGTGCTGGGCACGCTGGAGGGCATGCAGGAAGAAAATCAGCTGAGTCTGTTTTAAGCTTTTCAGGATAACGGAATAAGCGGGAGTCGGCATTTTGCCGGGGAGCGCAGGCAGCCTGGAAGAAAAGGACTCCATTGAAAAGAACCGGTGAAATCATCCGCCAGCGGGCGGATTTTCCTGTTATAATAGAGACAGAAGAGAATCCGTTCTTTCTGAAGGAAGCGGTGCTATGAAAATTGAATGTCCTGTCTGTCATGAAGAAATCCCGGCTTCCCAGCTCAATGAAATCCGGGAATTCGACTGTCCGCATTGTCATTACCGCATTGAAATGGAGCCGTTTGCGGCGTCGCTGACGCAGCTGTTTCCGGTTGCGGCGCTGATCCTGTTTATTCCGGTGTTTACGATTTTGAAACTCTTTCTGCCGGAACAGACGCTGGTGATCGTCTTTTTAGTCGTCTTCTGCGCCGGCGCGCGGCTGCACTGGAGCCTGTATATTTTGCGGTATCTGGGACTGCTGAAATTCCGCCGTAAGGTTGCGGAGGAGAAGAAACTCTGAAAAACGTGAGGAAAAGCGCGGCTTGATTTCAGAAAAAGCTTGATTTTTACGCTGTTTCTGTGTATAGTAAGAGTGTATAAAGAAACAGCAGGAGTGGTGAAAGCCACTCCTTCATTCATGTTATAAGGAGAGAAAAATGGAACAGTTAGAAAACATTAAGACGTTGATTCTGCCTGTCCTGGACTCCCTTGGCATTCAGCTTTACGATCTGAAATGGGTGAACGAAAAGAAATCCCGGATTCTTCAGATCGCAGTGATGAGAGCTGACGGATCTATGGACATCGATACCTGCGCCTTAGTTTCGGAGAAAATTTCTGAAGCTCTGGATGCCCATGACGATTGGATCAGCTTTGAATACTTTTTGGAGGTGTGCTCGCCCGGCGCGGAACGTGAACTGCGCAACGCCGGGGAAATCCGCGGTGCGCTGGGCAAGCATGTCTGCGTCCGTTTAAAAAGTCCGGTCAAATCGATGATGGAAATCACCGGCGATTTACTGGAAATGAATGAAACCACCCTGACCCTTAGCTATCGCGATAAAGCCGTAACCCGCAAGGCTCAGGTGGAATTGGATCAAATTGAAAAGATCCGCCTGGCTGTGAAATTGTAAGGACTTGGAGGAGAAATCGCAATGAATTTCAAAGAATTTTTGAAGGCGATGCAGACGATCGAGGATGACCGCAAGATCACCAAGGAAATCGTCATCGCCGCACTGCAGGAGGCTTTAGCCAAAGCCTATCGCAAACACATCGACATTCCGGACGTGCTGGTCCGTGTCGATATCAACGAAGCCAACGGTCAGATTCATGTGTACCAACAATATACCGTCGTCGAGGAAGTCGAAGACGAGGAACTGGAAGTCGCGCTGGCCGACGTCAAGGACAAGGGTTATCAGCTGGGCGATTTAGTCGATCACGAAGTCGATATCAGCCAGATCGGCCGGGCTGCCGCGCTGTTGGCGAAAAACGTCATGAAGCAGAAAATCCGTGAAGCGGAGAAGCAGGCGGTTTATGATGAATACATCGATCAGCTGGACGAAATGGTCACCGGCATGATTGAGTCGGTTGAGGAGAAGTTTGTCGTCGTCAATCTGGGAAAAACGATGGCGCTGATGCCGCGCGCGGCTCAGATCCCGGGCGAACGCTACGTTGAAGGCCAGAGTATCCGCGTCGTCATCACTGAATGCAACAAGGATACCAAGGGCGCGCAGGTGCTGGTTTCCCGTTCCGACGCGAAGCTGGTCAAGCGTTTGTTTGAAAAGGAAGTTCCGGAAATTTACCAAGGCGTCGTTGAGATCAAAGCGATTGCCCGGGAAGCCGGCGAACGGACAAAGATGGCCGTCTGGTCGAACAATCCGGACGTCGACGCGATCGGCGCCTGCATCGGTCCGCGCGGCAGCCGCGTTCAGGTCGTCATCGACGAGCTGAAGGGCGAGAAAATCGATATCTTTGAATGGAGCGACAACATCAGCGAGCTGATTAAAAACGCGCTGGCTCCGGCCCAGATTCTGGCTGTGCTGCCGACGGAGGACAAGCGTTCGCTGTTAGTCGTCGTCGAGGACAACCAGCTGTCGCTGGCGATCGGCAAGAAGGGTAAAAACGCCCGCCTGGCCGTGAAGCTGACCGGCATGCGGATCGATATCAAGACGGCCGGCGAGATTGAGGAACAGGGCATCGACTGGAAGACGATGATGCTGCAGTTCGCCGCTGAGGAACAGAAGCGGCTGGCGGAACAGCGGATCGCAAAGCAGCTGGAAGAAGCCGGCGTCCAGGAAGTGGAGACAGAACCGGATGACGAGCTGGAAGCTGTGATCGAAGCACCGGAAGTTGCTGAGGAAGCGGAAGCTGTCCAAGAAGCGGTCGTTGAAACGCCGCAGGCGGAAGCGGAAGTCGAACCGGAACCGGAGATAGCGGAAGAAGAAACACTGCCAGAGCCGGAAATCCAACCGGAACCGGAAATTCAGCCGGAAGTCAAACCTGCTGAAGTCCAGCCGGAAGTCAAACCGGCTGCGCCTGTCAAGAAAGAGGAACCGGTCCGGGCCAAGCGTGAGATTCGCGAACGCCGCGAGTATGTATCCCGTTTTGAACGGCTGGCCGATCCGACGCAGTCCCCGTCGCATACCGAAGAAAAAGCGCCGCTGCGCCGCCGCAAGAACGTCCGCGAGGATGACCGCAAGCTGCGTTTGAAAGATCTGAAGAAGGATAAGGACTACGAATTCAAGCCAGTCTATTCAGAGGAAGAGCTGGAAGAAATCCGCCGCCAGGAAGAACTGGAAGCGCAGAACAGCTGGATTGAGGACGATATCGATTTCGACGAATTCGACGAATACTACGACGAAGAAAAATAAACTGGAAAGACGGGAGGGAGTACGATGAAGAAAATACCGATGCGCAAATGCGTCGCGACGCAGGAACAGTGTCCGAAAAAGGAACTGCTGCGGATCGTGAAAACACCGCAGGGCACGGTGGAAGTGGACCTGACCGGCAAGCTGAACGGCCGCGGGGCGTATCTGAAAAGAGATGCGGCGGCGCTCGAGCTGGCGATCAAGCGGCAAAGTCTGAAACGCGCTCTGGAATGCGAGATCCCCGAAGAGGTTTATGATAAAATCCGCGAGGTTCTCGGTGAATAACAAGGTTTCAGGCTTGCTGGGGATCGCTGCCCGCGCCCGCAAGGTCGCAACCGGGGACAGCGTGATGGCGGCAATCCGCCAAAACAAAGCGAAGCTGGTTCTTCTCTGCACGGACTGCGGAAGCAACGCGCAGAAGAAGATTCAGGATAAATGCCGTTTCTACGGCGTTGACTGGATAGTCGAGGGAACGGCTGAAGAACTGTCGGCCGCGCTTGGTCAGCCCAAACGGATCGCATGCGCGGTTCTGGACGAGGGACTGGCCCGGTCTATTCAGGATGCAGTTATGAAATGAGGTGAAGGTATTGGCTAAACAACAAAGAAGGAATAACTCGGGAAGACGGAATAACCACAGATCCAACAATTCCAATAATTCCTATAACCCACGGCCGAAGATGGAAGCCGTAACCAGCATTACCTACGAGGAAGGGATCAGCGTCGGGGAATTAGCGCAGAAGATGAACCGCAATGCCAGCGATATCATCAAGCTGCTGTTTATGCTGGGCAAGATGGTGACGATCAACAGCTCGATGGATGATGAAACGATTGAGTTAGTCTGCATGGAGTACGGTGTTGAAGTCAAGAAAGAAATTCCAGTGGATCAGGACAGCCTGGAAGATGAAATTGAAGAAAATCCGGCGGATCTGGTTCAGCGCCCGGCGATCGTTACGATCATGGGTCACGTCGATCACGGCAAGACCACGCTGCTGGACACGATCCGGAAGACGCGGGTCGTCGAAGGTGAATTCGGCGGCATCACGCAGCACATTGGTGCCTATCAGGTCAGTGTCCAGGGCAAGAAGATTACGTTCCTGGATACGCCGGGCCACGAAGCGTTTACCGCGATGCGTGCCCGCGGCGCGAAGGTGACCGATATCTGTATCATCGTCGTTGCTGCGGACGACGGCGTTATGCCGCAGACCAAGGAAGCGGTCGACCATGCCAAAGCGGCGGATGTTCCGATTATCGTCGCTGTCAACAAGATGGATAAGCCGGCTGCCAACCCGGACCGCGTCATGAATGAAATGTCAGATCTGGGCTTATTGCCGGAAGAATGGGGCGGAGATACAATCTTTGTCAAGTGTTCGGCGAAGCAGGGAGAAGGCGTCCAGGATATTCTGGAAACAATTCAGGTCGTTGCGGAGATGCGCGAACTGAAAGCCAACCCGAAGCGCAACGCTACCGGCACGGTCATCGAAGCGAAGCTCGATAAGGGCCGCGGACCGGTCGTTACGCTGCTGGTTCAAAACGGCACGCTGCATACGGGCGACTGCATTGTGGTCGGCGCTTGCTTCGGCAAGGTCAGAAAGATGACCGACGACCGCGGCCGTGAAATCAAGGAAGCGAAGCCGTCGACACCGGTCGAGATCATCGGCTTAAACGACGTTCCGGTGGCGGGCGATATGTTCAAGGTTTTCGACAGCGAAAAGCAGGCCCGCGCGATCGCGGAGCGCCGTTCCCAGACCAAGATCGAACAGGAACGCAAGAGCAGCTCAGCGATGAGCTTAGACGATCTGGCCCGTCAGATCGAAGCCGGCGAGGTCCAGGAAATTCCGGTCATCGTCAAGGCCGACGTGCAGGGATCGGCGGAAGCCGTCAAGTCCTCGCTGGAGAAGCTGGACGTGCAGGGTGTTAAGGTCAACGTCATCCGTTCGACCGCCGGCACGATCAGCGAATCCGACGTCATGCTGGCGAGCGCTTCCAAAGCGGTAATCTACGGCTTCAACGTCCGTCCGGACGCCAACGTGCGTAAAAAGGCGGAAGAAGAAGGCGTCGAGATTCGTCTGCACAACATTATCTACAAAGCTATGGAGGAAATGGAACTGGCGATGAAGGGCCTTTTGGCGCCGGTGTACGAGGAAGTCGTCATCGGACAGGCGGAAGTCCGCCAGACCTTCAAGGTTTCCAAGATTGGCACGATCGCCGGCTGTATGGTAACCGACGGCAAGCTGGTCAAGGACTGCAAGGTGCGTTTAATTCGTCAGGGCATCGTCGTTTACGACGGTCAGCTGGGTTCGCTGAAGCGTTTCCAGAACGACGCCAAGGAAGTCAGCAACGGTTATGAATGCGGCTTAACGATCATGAACTTTAACGATATTAAGGAAGGCGACCTGATTGAGGCCTACGCCGATCAGGAGGTTCCTCAGAATTAAGGACACGCTTTTCCTGAAGAAACAGGAGGGACGCTCATGTCTGTCAAACAAGAACGAGTAGCGCAGATCATTCTCAAAGACGTCACGGATATTATTCAGTTTTCCCTGAAGGATCCGTCCGTCGGGTTCGTCACAATCACTGACGTACAGGTGACCAACGACTACTCCTACGCAACGATTTACGTTTCTTTCTTAGGCAAGGAAGAACGCAAGCAAGCGGGCCTGAAGGTGCTCAACCGGGCGAAGGGCTTTATCCGCTCGGAGCTGGGCAAGCGGCTTTCGATCCGCAAGGTGCCGGATCTGATTTTCAAGCTCGACGATTCGCTAGAAAAAGGCGAACGGATCGACTCGATTATCTCTCAAATTAATCACGATGCGTAACCAGGAATCCTGTCTGAAATAAATCAGACAGGATTTTTTTTAACTTTTTTAAACTTTTTTCCATTTTTTAGGGGGCTTTTTCAAAAAAACCGCAATATTAATACTAGGGGCGTGCAGAAAGGAGAACACAATGAGAACGATTGCGGTGGAACCCACCCGGCTGGAAGCGTGTGCCGGACAGATCGAACAACTGCGACAGGAGGTGGAAAGGACGGTAGCGCGGCTGTATGAACGCGTTGAGCTGATGGCGGCCAACACCTGGATCGGCCGGGACAATCTGGCCTTTACAACACAGATTCAGGGCTATCAGGACGATTTTCGAAGAGTGGAGCTGTTGATGCAGCAGTACAGCGAATTTTTGAATGCATCGGCTCGCAGCTACCGGCAGATGCAGGAAGAACTGGCGGCGCAGGCCAGCCGGCTGGCTAATTAAAGGGAGGAAGAAAAAATGGACAACTTAAAGATTTCTTTAGCGGGAGTTAAGGATACATCCGGCGCTATCCGCGTCTGCAACGAACAGATTTACAGCGCGCTGATCGAAGCGAAGAAACAGATGAACGACCTGGCGATGGTGTGGCAGAGCGATGGTTCCGAGGCCATCCGGCAACGGTTCAATCAATTTGCGGCGCAGTTTGAGACCCAGAAGCAGATCATCGAATCGTATGCCCGGTTTCTGGATACCGCCGTGTCCAGTTACGATACACTGGAAGCGACGATCCAAAACAACGCCGGTTCGTTTTAGCATATGCGCGGACGTTGGCGGAGTCTGGCCGCGGCCGGATTGACGGTGCTGATGATGGCGGACGGCTGTATGCCGCAGCCGTCGGGCGTTCTGCGGTGCGATTGGGCGAAGATGCTGGCGGAAACGTTGTTCTTTGACGCTTCCGCCGCCGGCCTGGCCGCATTGAAAGACTGGGGCGTGGAGGTCGAAGCGGACCGGCAGCGGATTTCACGGACAGCGGCATGCATCAATTTGCTTCAAGCTTACGACGGCGAGGCGCAGTCATTGGACCGCTGCCAAACGCTGGGATTTCTGACGAAACTGGACGGTTGGCTGACGGCGGAGGAAGCCGCAAGTTCCTTGGCGGCGCTGACGCGTTCCCTGAATGAAATTGAGGATCAGGAAAGGTTCGAATGGGAGGCTGCGGGGTTATGGGGCGGCGAGGCCAGGCCGGATGAAACGGGCCGGATTGCGCTGGAGCCAACCCAAAGCGGACAAGTCGGACAATGGTTCACGGATCCGGATAAGAATGAAGTTTATGTCACGGATTCCCTTGTCGAAACGGAAGATCAGATTCTGGCTGAAGTTCATTCGGAAGATCCGCAGACCTGGCTGGCTGAGACACAGTTTAACCTCTCGTTTGACGCCGACTGGAGTCAGGCGGAGATCCTGCCCTATGCGCAGGACAGTTCAGGTCTGCTGCCGGTCGCGATGAACCTGACCGAAGCGGCAGAACCGCGGTTCGCGCTGATGAAGCAGCAGTTTGAAGTCGGCGGGACGCAGGTAAGCTGGAGCGTAGCGGCCAGCGGCATTCATGTCCACGCGGCCAAGAAAATGACGAACGGCGCGACGCTGCAGATGGACTATGACCTGACGGGCGTGCATCCGGTGATCGCCTGGAATGGTTTAGGCAAGGAGGGCCGTCTTCAGCTGGATTTTACGATGAGCGAATCAGCCGGTCTGACGCGCGGGGTGTCCAATACGCTGACCAGCGATTTTTCCGGCCTGGATCCGCATGATTTGTTAAGCTCGCTGACCGCTTCCTTTACCAACGCGCGGAAGGAGGCGAACACCGTGATCCCCATTGCGAAGATCAAGCTGCCGGTGCCGCAGTTTCCGATTGTCGATCTGCTTTTAACCCTGCAGCTGCATTGCTACGCCGGCGGCAAGATCGAGCTGCTTTTAAGTCAGGAAGGCAGCGTCGGCATGGAAATAAGAAACGGCGTTCCGCGGCTGATTCATCAGCTTGAACACCGTCATGATTTTATTTTTCAAGGGTCTTCGAAAATGACAGCTGCGGTGGAAGCTTCCGCCCGGGCCGCCGGAATTTCACTGATGGATCTGCTGCTTCAGACCGGCTTGCGCGGCGTGATGCGAACGACGGCCTGGATTGGAGAAAACGGCGGGCTGGAACCACGCGAGGCAGGAGAATTACCTTTGGAAAGTCAGCCCGTCCATGCAAATCTGCAGTTTTGCAGCGATCTGAACGTCCACGGCATCCTGGAGCTGGAGATCAATTCGTCCGACTCGCTGGCAGGACGGTTAGGCATGGGCCGCACATTCTCCATCCTGAACGAGAATAACGCGACACTCAATCCGCATGGCCGCACACACCTGGAAAATGGGATCTTCGTTGATCACTGCACCCGCGGCCAACATTCCGCGTCCACGCCGACCCCGGCCCCGATCATCAACACCGACCGGATCGAACTGGCGGAAGTCCAGCTGATTTTAAGTCCCGGTCAAAGCGGACAGATCGTGATCCGCGGATTGCCGGAAGGCGTGGCGGCGTCGGATCTGATCTATTCCGTCGCACAGCCGGATATCGCGACTGTCGTGCAGACCGGCCGGGTGCGGGCGGTTAAAGCCGGGGATACGATCGTCACGATTACCGAGCCGACTGAAACCTACAAGACAAGCTGCCATATTCATGTGCGGACCGAGGCGGCATGATCGTCTGTATTTTATGGCAGCACCGGCTGGCGGTCCGCCATGTTTGTTCTCAGCGCGGCTTATTCTTCGCGGTGGAGGCCGACGGCGTGCTGGCGATTACCCGGAAGGGGGAAGGCTGGCAGGCGCAGCTCAGCGAGACGCTGCAGTTTCTGGACAGCTCACGCCGCTGCCGCTTGATCAAAGGGCGTCATGACGAGCTTTGCTATCTTCCGTTTTATGAAAAAATTGATCTTTACTACTATTTCGAGGATGTCGGTTACGATCAATACAAGCTTTATCAACGGCCTCAAGGCCGCTGGATGCTCAGCGAGGCAGCATTGACGAATACCTGCGGCAATCAGGACGAGCCGTGGGCGATGCTGGACTTCGATCAGAATGTGGCTGAGGAAAAAGCGATGTTTCCCGGTATGATCGTCAACGGCGTTCATCAGCGCGAGACCCGTCTGGAAGCAGGAATGCGCCTGCAGTTTGCGGCGGTCACCGTTTTGATTCACCCTGCTTTTATCGCGGTCAACAACCCGGGAATGCGGCTCAAAATCAAGCTGAAGCCGCTGCGCTGGCAAACCTTGACCGACTGGATGTACCAGCCATCCGATAAGCTGACGCTTTCCTTTCATCCGGCGTTTCAGTTTTACCCCGCTGATCCGCAATGCTCGCTCACCTTACCTCAGGGCCCTCCGGTTAAATTCAGACCCATGACCTTCAGTGTAATGACGATCGGACCTTCGCTGATGATGGGTGCAGCCTCGATCACCGTCGGTTTATCGCTAGGTCAGGGGGCGGCGGGAATGATGGTCCTGATGCCGGCCGTCATGATGTTTTCAGCGGTGTTCTGGCCGCTGGCTCAGCTGACCGTCAACGTCCTGTTGAACCGGCGTGACCGGCTCCGGCAAAAACGATGGCTGACGGGAGTGCTGGAAGATTGGGAGAAAACCTGCCAGGCGGCGCTGCGGGAAACGGTTACGTTTTTGAAGCGGTGCTATCCGGACGCCGAAAGGTTAATCGCACAGATTGAGGAACAGACTGTATTCGATACCGACGCGGCTCATCCGCTGTTCGGTAAGCTGTGTTTAGGCCGTCAGCGGCTGACGCTGATTCCCAAAATGAAGCTGGAGACACTCGATTTGCGCAATGCCGCGGATCAGGAGGTCAAGCGGCAGATCGAGGTCTGGCAAACGACGCATTCCTTCAGCGCCGCCGCGCCGCTGCCCTGGGATCTCTTTGAATTTGACCAAATCGGTTTGGTCTGCGATGAGAAATCGCTGTTTGCGTTTTTCAATACGGTTTTGATGACGTTTGCGGTCCATCACCAGGCTCAGAGCGCGGCTCTGGCCTGGCTCGGTCCCATTTCCAAGGACATTTTTGAAACGCTCTGCTGGCTGCCTCAGCTCTATGATGACCAGGGCCTGCGGCGGATCTGGACAAATCAGGACGATTGGGACCGCGGGCGGCGGCAGATTCAGGAAATCATGATTCCGGTCTGGACGCTGGTGAGCGATCCGGGTGCGGCTGTTTGCTTTGGAACACCCAAAGCGAAATCCTGCGTCTGGCAATGGGCCGCTCGGATATCGGATCTGCGCCTGGCGGCGCAGCGGATTCTGATGATCGAACAAGGTCATGGCCGGATTCTGACACGCTCGGGACAGCTGGTCCAGGAATTTGACGTTGATTTCAGCTATGCGAAGAATTTTCGCGAAAGCGCTCTGTCCCTTTACCGCGCGGAACAAAGAAGCCGGGGATCGCACCGTCAGGTTGATTTTCAAAGCCTGGTTGCCCAACCAATGCTTTCCGCTCCGCCCTGGCAGGAAGCGGCAAGCCTGACGCAGCTGCGGATTCCTTTGGGACTGGACGAACAGGGGCAGCCGGTCATTCTGGATCTGCACGAAAAAGGGCAGGGACCCCACGGCCTGATCGCCGGAATGACGGGCAGCGGGAAAAGCCGGCTGCTGGAAACACTCGTGCTTTCGGCGGCCTGGCATTACAGCCCGGATCAGCTGCAGTTTGCCATCATCGATTACAAGGGCGGCAGTTTGATCGAACAGCTGCGATTCCAAGGGCGGCTGCTTCCGCATTGCTGCGCAGAGCTGAACAATGTCGCAGAAAACGGTGTAGAACGTTCCTTGATCTATCTGCGTCAGGAGTGCGAACGGCGGCAGCGGTATTTCGCTCAGGCGCAGACGGCGTTAAAACAGCCTGTTTCCGATCTGGATCACTACCGCCAGCTTTGTCTTGATCATCCCCAGCTGCCGCCGTTGGCGCATTGCGTACTGATCATCGACGAATTCGCTGAGCTGAAGCAATCTCAGCCGGAATTTATGCAGGATCTGATTCAGATTTGCCGGATTGGGCGCAGCCTGGGGTTGCATCTGATCCTGGCGACGCAGCGGCCGGCAGGGATTGTCGATGAACAGATGTGGAGTAATTTCAATTTTAAGCTCTGCTTGAAAGTGGCGCAGAAACAGGACAGTCAGGAGCTTCTGCATTGCGATAAAGCGTTGCGGTTAAGCCGGCCCGGGCAGTTTCTTCTGCTAAGTCAGCAGGATTTAGTACAGGGGCAATGCGCCTGGCTGGGCGGCAAGCAGACGCCGGACCCGGTCGTGCGCTGGCTGGATTTCCGGTTGAAACCCATCCGCGAAACGCAGCATGGGAAAAATGCCAGCCTGCGTCAGAGCGAAGCGCTGATGGCGGCGATTATCCGGGAAGCGGACCGCCGCGGTTTATCTGCTCCACCGTTATGGCCGCCGCTTCCCACGGCGGTAGAGCTGGACATGTTAAAAAGACAGACAGCGGGTCTGGTTCTGGGGATCGGCGACGATCCTCTTCACCGCGCAACGCCGGTGATTGTACACCCTTTGGCGCACGGCTTGCTGATCAGCGAGGAAGCAGCGGCCCAGCGGGCATTTCTGCAATGTCTTGTGCAAAGCGCGGGCCGGTTTGACGAAACGGCTGAATTTGTCGTGCTGGATCCGCTGGATCAGCTGCCGCAGTTCTCGGCAGAGCCGGCAGTGATCGAAGTCCTGTCCTTTAAGCATCCGGAATGGATCGAGCGATTTTTCAGCCTGCTTGACCGCGGTCTGCGGCAGCGCCGTTCTGCTGAAATCCCCTTACTGATTGTGGTGCTTCAGCTTGGCGCAATTTTGGATCGCTGGGATCATCTGGCGCTGTTTCAACGGCTATTGGAAGAGGGCCCGTCGCTGAACCTGTATTTATTTTGTGCCGAGAAGCAGATCAGCCGGCTGCCGCTGCGCCTGGCGCAGAACCTGCGGATCCGCTACATCCTCGGCCCGGCCGCGCCGGCGCAGCTTGGCGAAGCGCTGGAACGAACCTGGACTCAGCCGCTGGCGACCGGAAAGGGCTTGTTTTTTAAAGAAAGCGTCATGGACTTTGTTCTGGCCCGGCCGCTTCCTCCGCCTGCGGAAATGAAGCCGAAACGCTGGCAGCTGCCGCGGCTGCCCGAACGGTTGCCGCGCAGCTGGCTGAAAAAGAACGCCGTTTTTCTGGGCGTGGATCCGATTTTGTGCCAGCCCGTTTACGCAACGCTGCACGCGCGGCAGCATCTGGTTGTGACCGGCTATGACGCCAGCCTTTGCGCAGCCAGAATCCGGCAGCTTGGCGGGCCTTATCCCATCGTCGAAACTTCCCGGCAAAGCGAAGTGGAAATCTTTTCCTTTTTTGAAAGAGAAACACCGTTCGTCCTGGTCGCCGCCGCGCATGAAATCCAGCGCGGTTCTTGGCGGAGACTAGTTGATTTTTCTTTGACGCTTTGGTCGGGGCCGGGCTTGCGGCAGCAGCTGTTTTTTCCGGTGCCCGCCGCTGTGGCGAATTTAACAGAGCAGGAAAGTGTGTGGATTCAAGGTGAACAAATGCAACGATTGAGGGAGATAAAATAACATGGAAAATGAAGTATTACTAGGTTTTGAGTTAGTCTGCTGCGACCAATATTTTGAATGCAGCGCCGACCCGTCGCTGACGCTGCGGGAAATTGTCGAAGGATTGCAGGAAATGAGTCCGCCGGAAATCCGTGAGGAATTCGATTTGTGCCAGCCGCTGATCTTATGCGACGCCTGCGAGCATCGCATCCTGGACGAACAAAAAACAGCCGCCCAGCTGCGGCTGCCGGACGGCTTTAAGATTCTGATTTACTGATGGGGTGAAGCTCAGCTTGCTCATCAGCGGTTTCCTCATGCCACAGACTGAGCTGCTTTTCGTTGTGCAGCATCAGCAGAAAGTTGTCGCGGGCCATCGGGTATTCCGCATACAGCCGCTCGAGCATTTCTTTCATATCCTGCCTGCGGGTAAAGCCGTCCATCGGACAGGTCGACTTCACTACCGGGACGCCGCAGCTTTCGACGGCCGCGCGGATTTGATTTTCCCGGGCATAGATAAACGGGCGGATAAACGGCATTTCCGCGTTGGACAAATACATCTTCGGCGCGAAGGTCGCCAGTCGGCCGCCGTAAATCGCATTCATTAATAAGGTTTCAATGGCGTCGTCTCCATGGTGCGCAAACGCGACCTTCGTACAGCCGAAGTCCTTTGCGGCCCGGTTGACGGCGCCCTTTTTTAGCGTCGAGCATAACGAGCACTTTAAAGAACCGTCGTCATTGGCCTGGATCTTTAAAATATCGTAAATTCGGCTGGGCACGAGCTCCAGGCGGATACCGTGCTGTTTGAAAAAAGCTGCGGCGTCCGTGAAGTCCATGTCGGGAAAGCCCATCTGAATATGAATGCCGACGACTTCAAACTGCTTGCTTTGAATCCGCTGGCAGAATTGCTGGTAAAGATGCAGGCAATAAAGCAAAAGCATGGAATCCTTGCCTCCGGAAACGCCGACCGCAATCCGGTCGTGATCGGCGATCATACCGTAGTCCTGGTCGGCTTTGCGGATACAGCCTAAAATTTGTTTCATCGCGTTCATCAGTCAGTCCTCCTGCGTTTTTTTCTTCCGTCCTATTATACCACAGGCCCTGTTTGAAGCCCAGGTGAACATTCCGTGTGAGATTTGCGCGGATGCG
Source organism: Holdemania filiformis (assembly GCF_003459085.1). Taxonomy (NCBI): domain Bacteria; kingdom Bacillati; phylum Bacillota; class Erysipelotrichia; order Erysipelotrichales; family Erysipelotrichaceae; genus Holdemania; species Holdemania filiformis. The sequence goes on from NZ_QRUP01000005.1 coordinate 31,918, forward strand.
GCGATAGGCTTTGCAAACGGAAGTGAGCCTTGGTATAATGAAACGTAGAGTTTGGAGTGATACAGTGGACGGAATTTGTTTAATTAATAAACCGGCAGGAATGACGTCGTTCGACGTCGTTTATCAGGTCCGTAAAGCCGCCGGCATCAAGAGCGTCGGCCATACTGGTACCCTGGATCCGCAGGCGACGGGCGTTCTGGTCGTGCTGCTGGGCCGGGCCTGCAAGGCGCTGCCGTATTTATCAGGCAAGACGAAGGAATACATCGCCGAGCTGACGCTGGGCACGAAAACCGATACCGGCGATATCTGGGGCAAACCGTTGGAAACCAGACCGGAGATCAAGCTTGAACCCGGGCAGATAAAGGCTGTGCTGAACAGCTTCTTAGGCGTTTCAATGCAGCTGCCGCCGATGGTGTCCGCCATCAAAAAGGACGGCAGAAAGCTGTATGAATATGCCCGTGAGGGCGTGGAGGTCGAACGGGAAAAACGGCCTGTCGAGATCATCGAAATCGAGCTTTTGCAAGTTGCGGCGAGCATCCGGTTCCGTGTCGTTTGTTCTAACGGAACTTATGTCCGCACCTTGTGCGAGGATATCGCGGAAAAGTTGGGCACCGTCGGCACGATGAGCAGTCTGATCCGCACCCGGGCCTGCGGTTATACCCTGGATCAGTGTCAGCCGCTGGATGAGGTGAAGCAGGGGCATTTTCAGCTTGTTTCCATCTATGACGGCATTGCTAGTCAATATCCGCTGATAGAAGCGACACCGGCGCAGATTCCGGATATTAAAAACGGCAAGCGTTTGTGTCTGGACAGCATGGAGCCTGTCGTCGGCGTCGTGAGCGGAAATCAGGTGCTGGCGATGATGGAACGGCAGGAAGATGGAATTTACCGCTGCCTGCGGGGATTATGGTAGGAGAAACATCAATGAAAGTAGATATGATAAAAACGCATGGCGAGCCGGTTCTGACCGAACCGGTCTGCGCCTGCATTGGCTATTTTGACGGTCTGCACCGCGGACACCGGGCGCTGATCGACGAAACGATCCGGCGGGCAAAAGCTGCTGGATGTGAAAGCGCGCTGATCACATTCTCCCCCGATCCTTGGATTACGATCGGACGGATGCAAAAGGTGCAGCATTTAACGACGTTGCAGCAGCGCATCGAGCTGGCGGGCAAAATGGGAATCGACCGGGTGATCGTGCTGGATTTCGTTAAGGAAATGGCCGAGCTTTCGCCTTCGGCGTTCATCGATATGCTGGCGGAGCACTGCCGTTTGAAGGCATTGATCTGCGGATTTGATTTTCATTATGGAAAGTTCGGCAGCGGCAGCGTGGAAACGCTCAAAGCCGAGGCCGCCGGACGGTTTGACGTCGTGGTGATTGAAGCGGTCAACGATCAGGGAGATAAGATCAGTTCCTCGCGGATCAGCCGTTGTCTGGAACAAGGCGACGTGGCGGAAGCCGGACGGCTGTTGGGCTATCCCTATGAAATCCGCGGCGTGGTTGTGCATGGCCGACAGAAGGGCCGCGAGTGGGGGTTCCCTACCGCAAATTTAAAGACTGAGGAGGAAACGCTGCTGCCATTAGGCGGAGTGTATGCCGGCGAGGCGGAAAGCGGAGGACGGAGCTGGAAGGCAATGATCAATATTGGACATAATCCAACCTGCAATCCGGTCCGCGAGCTGTCGGTCGAAGCCAATCTGCTGGACTGTACGGAAGATTTTTACGATCAGCCGATGCGGCTGCGCTTTTACAAACGGCTGCGGACGGAGCGGCAGTTTGCCTCATTGCAGGAACTGATCGAGCAGCTTCACCGCGATCAGCAGGCTGTCCGCGACTATTTTCAGGAACTGCGCGATGAATGAACAATTTTTAGCGCGGATGCGGGAGCTGCTGGGGCCGGATTATGATGCTTACGTTGAAACCTTGAACAACCCGCCGTTTCGCGGGTTGCGCGCCAATTTGTTAAAAATCCAGCCGGATGCCTTAGTCAAGCGTCAATTCGCTTCCTTGTCGCCGTCGCCGTTTGCTCAGGAAGGCTTTGTGCTGACCGGCTCGGAAACAGGACTGGGCAATCATATTTATCATCGACAGGGATTGTTTTACATGCAGGAGCCGTCAGCCTCATCAGCGGTGACCATTCTGGATCCGCAGCCGGGCGACTGGGTGCTGGATTTATGTGCGGCGCCGGGCGGGAAAAGTACGCAGATCGCGGCGCGGATCGGTCAATCCGGTTTTCTGATCGCGAATGAAATCGACGGCGGCCGGGCGCGCGTCTTGATGAGCAATCTGGAACGCTTGGGCGTCAGCGAAGCGGTGATAACCCATGCTTCCCCGGAACGGCTGTGTCCGCAGCTTGGCGGCTGGATGGACAAAGTGTTGGTCGACGCTCCCTGCAGCGGTGAAGGTATGTTTAAAAAGGAAGACCGGGCGCTGGCCGACTGGAGCGTCGAACATGTCCGGGCCTGTGGCCAGCGGCAGCAGAAAATATTGGAATCGGCGGTATTCACGCTGAAGGAACAGGGAATTCTCGTCTATTCAACCTGCACCTACGCGCCGGAGGAAAACGAACAGGTTATCGATCAGTTTCTGCGGAAGCATCCGGAAATGGAGCTGATTGACTGCAGCGTGGATTTCGGCCGGCCCGGTTTGTCAACCGGACTGGTCGACGGCGCGAAAGTCCGCCGGATCTTTCCGATGGATCAAGGCGAAGGACACTTCGTTGCGAAGCTGCGTAAAACAGTGGCTCAGCCTGCTGTCCGTCAGCGGTTTTTCAAAAGTGCGCCGCTGTCGTCAATCGTCCGGGAGTTTCTCAGCGATCAGCTGACGGACCTTTCCGATCTGCATTTCCATCTTGAGCAAGACCGGCTGTCTTTGATGCGCCATGAATTTATCCAGCTGGAGAACATTCCGGTGCTGCGGCAGGGCGTTATGGCCGGGGAAATCGTCAAAAATCGAGTGGAGCCGCACCATCATTTCTATATGTCCGCTCTGCTTCAGGACCGGTTTAAGAACACCGCGGCGCTGGATGAAAACCAGCTCGCGCAATATTTGCAGGGGCTGCCGTTAACTGCCGCTGCTCCGCGCGGTTTTCTCTGCCTGAGTTATGAAGGCTATCCCGTCGGCTTTGGCAAGAGCGACGGCGCCGTGATTAAAAATAAATATCCCAAAGGACTGCGCACACGCTGAAGGAGGCTGATCCCATGCGTCTTGAACTGTTCGATTTGATCGACGATTCGGTCAAACTGCTGGAATTGAACAACCCGTCTTACCAATATGTCGAAGGAGCGATTAAAGGCTGCTTCGAGCATCTTCTGGAAGACTATATGGATTATGTCGTCGGCTTCAGCTCGCGGATAAAATCAATCGGCTCGCTGAAAGAAAAAATGATCCGCAACAAATACTATCTGCAGTTTTCAACAGGCGAGGAAGTTCTCAATTTCCTTCCCGATCTGATCGGCCTGACCGTAGAATGCCGCTTTATCAGCGATGAAAACCGGATTTACCAGGCGATCCGCCATCATTTCAGCTTTGTCGAAGATCAGGAATATGCCCAATGCATGCTTTATCCGGATCTCTGTCTGAATCTGGCGATGCCCCAGCCCCAGCTGCAGCGCAACGGCTTTACGATTTACCGGATCGACGGTTATTATTTATTCAACGGCCGTAAAGTGAATTTTGAACTGCAGATCAAATCCATGGTGCATTCCTTCTGGAGCGAGATCGAGCATCAGGTCGTTTATAAAAATACCCAGTATGTGATGTTCGACAGCTTTATGAAAGACATACTGGCTTCGATCCGCGATAATCTGGATGTCGTCGATCACCAGCTGGAAATCGTCTATACCCAGATTCTCAACCAGAATAAAGACAAAGATATCGGCATGAGCGAACGGGGTTTCAAGATGTTTATGGCGAAATCGATCAGCGACCTGTATGCGATCAAAATGATTGAGTCGATCGGATTTACGACCGATTTCAAGAAATGCAGCGCCGTGCTCAGCCAGTATATCTATATTAAAGACTTCGTTCAGTCGGATCAGCCGCAGCAGAAAATGGTCGAATATTTCGAACATTTCAACCTGTTGAAAATCAGCGATCTTGATTTCACGGAACCGATTACGCTCGAGAAAGAATTTATCCATTACGATCCGTTCTGCGATGTGCTCGGCCGGTATTGGCAAAGCATCATCAACATTGATTTTGAGTGGCATGTGTTCTTCGTCATGCTTTTCGCGATCCAGCCGGGCAACAATATCCAGGACTTCACGATGTTTGTCGAAGTGCTGAAATCATTGATTGTCAACCGCTTCTGGTACGAGAAGAAATTCACTGCGCTGGACAACGTCAGTGCCCAGACGATCCGCGACGATCTGCTGCGGTGCGTCGCGGAAGCGATGGTGGAGGTCGGCAAGGTCGAGATCATCCACGAAGACCGTCTGCTTCAGATTATGGAATTGTTTCATGAGGAAATCGACCGTCTGGACGAGATGTTGGAAAGTCTGGAGGAATATCAGCTGCAGCGCAAGGATATCCTTACGCATCTGAAGCATAAAATCTGCGCCCTGTTTTATTGATCTTCAAAACGCTCATAACCAGGCTGCCTGCCGCATACAGTACAAGTGAGCAGGAGGCCGTGATATGAATAAACAGGCATTTGCATTTCTCACTTTATTTACATTGATTCTGATGCTTTCAATCTACTATGTGACGCTGCCGGCCGATCAGGGACAATTGAATCCCGATCAGCTTTTAACCGGACAGAACGAGGATCAGGATTCCCTGGCCACGATGCAGCAGCAGCTGCAGGACAAACATAATGCCCAGGCCCAGAACTCCCAGTCGATCGTCGCGTCGCCGTCGGCCAGCACCGAAGAAAAACAGGACGCGCTGCAGCAGGCGGGACAGGTGGAACAAAACAAGAAGACTGAGGAAACGATTGTCGCTGCGCTGAGTCAGGCCGGAATGGAGGGCTGCGTCGCGGAGCTGGAGGATGAGGTCGTGCGGATCGGATGCCCGAAAACACTGGCAGGGGCGGAGAACGCTTCGAAAATTATGAAGATCGCCGCAGATCAGCTGCAGGATGAACGGGTGCCGGAAGTCACGTTCAAGTAGGCTCGCTAAAAATAAAAACCCCGTTTCATTTTCTTTGGCATCTTGGGCTTTCTCTGGTATAATAGGAACAAAGAAGGTGAATGAATTGGCTCAGGAATATATTCAGATTAAAGAAAAAGACGAAGGCACAGGCCTGATCGCCTTATCAAAAGGTGTATTTGAAACGATTGCCCAGATCTCGATCGACGACGTCGACCAGGCGTATGCCATCGAACCGACAACGCTGAAGAAACCGATTCAATGCAAAATCGCAAACAACCGTTTAAACGTTATGGCGGAAATCAAAGTGAAATACGGAGCCAACGTGAATGCGGTCTGCGAAACGCTGCAGGATCGGATCTACCAGAATATTCTGCAGATGACCAGCCTGAAATGCAATCTGGTTGACGTCAAGGTCGTTGGATTTCTCTTTTAACAAACAGCCGGATTTCATTCCGGTTTTTTCTTTTTTTCAGGAGGTATCGTAAATGAATACAGAATGTTTCAGAGTGCTGCCGGGACAGGATCTGGCGGAGACGATAGAACGCTATTGCGCCGAGCGTCAGATTCAGGCTGCGGCGGTTATGGCCTGCGCCGGCTGCTTGAGCGTCGTCCGGTTCCGGATGGCCGACGGCGTTACGATTTATGAAAAACAAGTTGACGCGGAGATTGTTTCGCTCAGCGGTACGATCAGCGAGCAGGGGATGCATGTGCATATCAGCGTATGCGATCAGGATCTGCATACTTTCGGCGGGCACCTGACGTCTGGCTGCCTTGTCAACACGACGGCGGAGATCGTTCTGCTTCACTTGGACGGTTGGCGGCTGACGCGGACGCCGGACCCGTTGACCGGGTATGACGAACTGAACGCGGAAAGGGTTGGTGAAGCGTAATGGAAGAAACAAAGATCGGCCTGGTGCTGGAGGGCGGCGGCATGCGCGGCGTGTATACGGCGGGCGTGCTGGACGCGTTTTTAGACGCCGGTCTGGAATTTGACGGGACGCTGGGGGTTTCCGCCGGCAGCTGCCACGCCGCGAGCTTTTTATCGAAACAGCGCGGCCGGGCTTACCGCGTCAATGTCAGCTATCTCAACGACTGGCGCTATTGCAGCGTGCGTTCGTGGCTGACGACCGGGGATTTTTTCGGCGTGAAGATGCTTTATGATACGATTCCCAATCAGTTGGATTTGTATGATCATGCCGCATTTGCGCAACGCCGGGGCTGGTTTCGGGCGGTGGTGACCAATCTGGCCAGCGGCGAAGCGGAATATCCGCTCATCGAAGATCTGCATCGCGATATCCGCTGGCTGCAGGCTTCCAGTTCGCTGCCGTTGTTGTCGCGCACAGTCGAAATCGAGGGTCAGGAATATCTGGACGGCGGGATCAGCGATTCGATTCCGGTCAAGGAAGCGATGCGCCTGGGCTGCGAAAAGAACGTCATCGTACTGACGCAGTGCGCTGAATATCGGAAAAAGCCGAACGAACTCATGCCGTTGATCCGCACGAAATACCGCCGCTATCCGAAGCTGATCGAGCAGATGGCAACCCGTCATCTGCGTTATAATGAAACGCTTGAGGAAATCGAAGCGTTAAAAGCGCAGGGCAAGGTATTGGTAATCCAGCCGCAAAAGCCGGTCGTTATCGGCCGCTTGGAAAAGGACCGCAGCGAGCTGCATGCCTTATACCGCGCGGGAGTTGAAGACGGCGCGGCTCAGGCGGAAGCGCTGCGGGAGTTTATGCAGCGCTGAAGCTGAAGATTACCGAGGCGATCCGCACTTCGTTAAGCAGGCTTGTGGCGCAAAACATTCCGCAGCCGGATAAGTTTTGGAAAAAACCTTTGACAAGCCGTGTGTTCCATGGTAAAGTAAACAAGCAAAGAAAAAGTATGTAGAAAGTAGAAGTGCCCCTTCTCACCTGATGTCCTTCAGACTTGGGTTGACGCTGCAAACACAAAGAGAACTGTGTAAGTAGAAGCGGGTATTCTAGGAGTACCTGCTTTTTTGCAATATGGAGGTGTCGTTTATTAGCAAGAAAGTCATGACCAACGATGATCTGGTCAATGAAAACATTCGTTTCAAAGAAGTCTTAGTCATTGGCCCAAAAGGAGAGCAGCTAGGCGTGATGATGCGCCGGGAAGCCCTGGAAAAAGCCTACGATTATGAACTTGATCTGCTGTGTGTCGCTCCGAATGGAAATCCGCCGGTCTGCAAGATTGTCGATTACGGACGGTATCGTTTTGAGTCGCAGAAAAAGGCGAAAGAAGCCAAGCGGAATCAGCATGTCACAGAGGTTAAACCCATGCGCTTATCCCCGGTTATTGATACGCACGATTTTGATACGAAGCTTCGTCAGGCCCGCAACTGGGTTGAAGACGGAATGAAGGTCAAGATTGATATGCGCTTTCGAGGCCGTCTGATCACGCGCCTGGAGGTCGGCAAAAAGGTTATGAATAGCTTCGTCGAACAGATGTCGGATATTGCGTCCGTTGAAAAGGCTCCGGCCCTGGAAGGCAATACGATGTCTGTGGTTCTGACACCGAAGAAGAAATAAAAAAGTATAGGAGGACTTGATTATGCCAAAGATGAAAACAAAAAAGGCGCTGGCAAAGCGTGTTAAAAGAACAGGCAGCGGAAAACTGAAGAGAAGCCATGCTTATATCTCTCACTTTGCAGCAAACAAAACCCATAAACAGAAGGTACAGCTGAGAAAGTCGGCGCTGGTCGACAAGACCGACATGAAGCGGATCAAGTACCTGATTCAGGACTAATTAGAGGAGGACGTTAGAACATGCCAAGAGTAAAAGGCGGAACTGTTACCCGCGCAAGAAGAAAAAGAACATTAAAGTTAGCGAAGGGCTATTTCGGCTCGAAGCACCTGCTGTACCGTACAGCCCACGAACAGGTCATGCGTTCTCTGCGTTACTCCTATATCGGACGTAAGCAGCTGAAGCGCGATATGCGCAAACTGTGGATCGCACGAATCAACGCTGCGGCGAGAATGAACGATATGAGCTATTCTCAGCTGATGCACGGCTTAAAGCTGGCCGGGGTCACGATTAACCGCAAGATGTTGTCGGAAATCGCGATTCACGACGAGAAGGGCTTTAAGGCGATCGTCGAAACCGCAAAGACAGCGTTAGCGAAATAAGTCAGAACCTGAATGAAAAAAACGGTGCAATTCGCACCGTTTTTTGTTGAATATTTTCTTTTGATAAGCTATAATAATTAAGCACTGGCTCGTTGGTGAAACGGTTAACACAGCGCCCTCTCAAGGCGTCATTCACGGGTTCAAATCCCGTACGAGTCACCATAAGAAAAATAAGACCCGATGAGGGTCTTTTTGTTTACCGGGCAAGGATCAAAGCGAAGTTCCGCAATCCGGATCGGATGGACGGATGCAGACGACTTTTTCGATGGGAACCTCCAGAATCGAGCACAAGATATCGACGGTGACTAAGGTCAGCGGCTTATTTTTGCGCATGCGATGAATCGTGCCGCGGCTGATATTATGATGGTAGATCAAATCGTACTGTGTTACGCCAGTTTCCTTCAAGGTTTTCCAAAATGGACTGTAATCGATCATAAATTCACCTCATTTCACTACCATTCTAAGCGGTGAACGAAAAGGTTAATATTGCCAACAAATCAGGAATATACCGGATTATGCTTACAAAAACCAGGTTTTACGGCGTTCCTTCACTGTTTTTTCAGCTTTGTTCCTCATAGGTTAGGATTTGTGTTTTGTGCAAAAAAACGCAAAAAAGAATTGGAATCTTCAGGAAAAGTAAAATTTCTTTTTGATTTCTCCGGATAAGAATCCACCCAAACAGGAAAACCATTTCAAAAGATTTCAGGCACAGCGTTGGATTGTTGTAAAAAGAAATGGTATAATATCAATCGTGAGAAAAAGAATTGAGGGACTAAATTATGAGTGAAACATGCAATCACGACTGCGGCAGCTGCAGCGCTAACTGCGCCAGCCGGCAGGAGCCGCAGAGCTTTTTGGAAAAACCGAATCCGCACAGCCGGATCCGCAAGATCATCGGCGTCGTCAGCGGCAAGGGCGGCGTCGGCAAATCGTTAGTCACTTCGCTGTTAGCGGCGACGATGCAGCGGCGCGGGCATCAGAGCGCCGTTATGGATGCCGATATCACGGGCCCGTCGATTCCGAAGGTGTTCGGGATCCATGGCATGGCCTATGGCAATGAAGACGGAATTCTGCCGGCTGTCAGCTCGACCGGCATTCAGATCATGTCTGTTAACCTGATGCTGGACAACGAGGAAACGCCGGTCATCTGGCGCGGACCGATTTTAGCGGGGATGGTCAAGCAGTTTTATGGCGAAGTGATCTGGTCGGACGTCGACTTCATGTTCGTCGACATGCCGCCGGGAACCGGCGACGTTCCGCTGACCGTCTTCCAGTCGCTGCCGTTAGACGGCATCGTCGTCGTCACCTCACCGCAGGAATTGGTTTCCATGATTGTTGCCAAAGCTGTCAATATGGCGAATATGATGAACATCCCGGTGCTGGGCGTCGTGGAAAACATGAGTTACCTGGAATGCCCGGACTGCGGCAAGCGGATCGAAGTCTTTGGTCACAGCAAACTTGACGAGGTCGCAGCGGAGAAGGGACTCGATATTCTGGCGCGGCTGCCGATCAATCCGCAGTTTGCCAGCCTGTGCGACGCTGGACGAATTGAAGATTTTGAAGGCGAATGGATGACGAAAGCGGCTGAAAAACTGGAAGGACTGTTGGAGAAATGAAGCAGATAGCGGCAATTCCTTACGAGAACGGACAGGTTTTCGGACATTATGGTAAGACACAGGCGTTTCTGATCGCGACCATAGAAGCCGGGAAACTCGTGAACCGCGCTGTCGTGCCGACAAAGGGCAAAGGTCATGGCGAACTGGCAGGCTTTCTAAAGGAACATGGTGTAACCGTATGTCTGTGCGGCGGTATGGGCGAGGGTGCGTACCAGACGCTGACAGCGCAGGGTATCACGGTCATCCGCGGTGTCAGCGGCAGCGCGGAAGCGGTGCTGGAAAGCTATGCAGCAGGACAGATCGCAGATGATCCGGAAGCGGTCTGCACGCATCACCATGATCAGGGCGAAGGTCACAGCTGCAGCTGCGGCAAGCATTCGTAAAAAATAAGATCCTGTCATAAAGGCTTAAGAAATTGAGCCTTTTTTTCATTTCCCGGCTCGGCTATAATGAAAGAAGCAAAGGTAGGAGATTGCGATGAACATCAAGAAAATGATCGGTGAGAAAGTCATTTTATCACCGCTGGACAGTCGGGAGGCTGAACGGCTCGTCCATTGGGTCAATGATTTGGAGGTGACGCTGGGCACGACGCTGGCCGCTTCCAACATCACCTTGGAGAAGGAAATCGAGATATTAAAGCAAATGGAGCAGGGCGGACGGGATTTCTTAATTATCGCCCGCGACAGCAAGCAGCCGATCGGCACCTGCGGCATCACAAACTGGGATCCGGTTAACCAGTGGGCCAGCGTGGGTATCATGATCGGCGACCGGAATTATCACAACCAGGGCTGCGGCAGCGAGGCGCTGGGCCTGTTGTGCGATTACTGCCTGAATTTATTAAACTGTCACAGCGTCCGCCTGGAGGTCTATTCGTATAATCTGCCGGCGATCGCCTGTTACAAAAAAGTCGGTTTTGAGGAATGCGGGCGTTATCATCAGGCTAAGAAAATCGGCGGCCAGTGGTACGACTGCATCCAGATGGAATTGTTCGCGGAACAGTTTGAATCCCGCTGGGTGAAACCCGCCGTCAGCCGCAGGCAGGTGAAGGCATGATCGTCGCGGAAAATCTCGGCAAGAAATTTCGGAATAAAACTGTCATCCGGCAGATGAACTGTGCGATCAAAGAGGGCAGCATCTATGGTTTAGTCGGCGCAAACGGCGCGGGAAAATCGACGTTTTTGCGGATGCTGGCAGGGGTGTATCAGCCCAGTGAAGGCAAGGCCGAGATCAATGGGGAAGCGGTGTTTGACAACGCGAAGATTAAAAAAGAAATCGTTTTTATTCCGGATGAGCTGTACTTTTTTCCCAACTACAACTTCCGGATGATGGCGGATTATTATGCCAGTCTGTACGAGCATTTCGATCGCCACCGGTTTCAGATGCTGTGCGATCATTTCAAGCTTGATACCGAGGCGCGGATTCAGAATTTCTCCAAAGGTATGAAGCGGCAGGGCGCGTTGATTCTGGCGTTGTCGACTCGGGCGCATTATTTTTTCTTCGACGAAACATTTGACGGACTGGATCCGGTCATGCGCTCGCTGGTAAAATCGGTGCTGTCGGAGGACGTTGCCCAGCGTAATTCAACGGTGCTGTTAACCTCGCATAATCTGCGGGAGCTGGAAGATCTGTGCGATCACATGGGACTGCTTGTGGAAGGGCGGATCATGTTTGAAAGTGATATCGACTCGTTGAAAACCGAGATGTTTAAGGTGCAGATTGCGCTGCCGGATAAGACGTTTGACCGCGATGAATTCCGTCAGCTCAAGGTGCTGTATTACAAGAAAAGCGGGTCGATTGCGACGATGATCGTCAAGGGCGACCGCGAGCTGGTGACCGATGTGCTTCGCAGCAAGCAGCCGATCATCCTCGATCTGCTTCCGCTGTCGCTGGAAGAAGTGTTTATCTATGAAATGGAGGGATACGGCTATGAGTTCGATTCGCTCCGTCTTTAATTTTAAAGTGTTCTGGCAGAATTTCCGCAGCGCTCAGGGACTGCTTTTGGTGGCGATGATCATTTATCAGGCGGGAATTCTGATCAATTGTTTTTCGCTCAGCCGCGCGCCGGAGGTGATGCAGGTCGCCGCGTTTTCCGAAATTTCAGGGATCGTCAGCTTTCTGGCCTGTTTTCTGCTTCCCCTCGCAACCTGCGCGACGTTGTTTGATTTTCTTTTCAGCAAGAAGAAAAGTGATCTCGTGTTTTCCTCGCCGGTCCCGCGTAAAACTTTATACGGGTCGAACTGGGCCGGAGGGATGCTTTTCCTGCTGATCAACGTTCTGATCGCGGCTCTGATGCTGCACATTACGCTGCTGCGCAATCCCCAGCTGATCGTTGAAAACGGCGTGGTGATCCGGTTTCTGATCTTGTGGGGCTTAAGCATGATGATGGTGTATTCGTTCTGCTGTCTGGCGGTGTCGCTGACCGGCAACCGCTTTGTGCAGTTTGTCCTGGTCGCGGTGCTGACCCTTCTGCCAGGGTGGTTTCACTATACATTCCAGACGCAGTTTTACAATTATGATCAGCTGTCGCAGACTGAATTCTCAAATTCGAAGGCGACGGATACCCTGACCAATCCCTACTCCATGCGGATCGTGAAGGATGAAGGGAGAACCGATACGCTGCCATATATCGCGTTCGATCAGCTGACCAGCAGTCTGTCCGGCATGCGTCAGTCGTTCCGGGTGACGGATTACAACAACCACACGGCATTCAGCTACAGCCGCTGCTGGATAATGCTGATCAATACGCTGGCGGCTTCCGCGCTGGGCTGCTGGGCGTTTATCCGGCGCAAGGTCGAAGTGGCGGAGACTTCCTTTATCAGCGAAGCCGCGCATGAAGCGGTGCGGATTGCGGCTTTTGTGCCGATTTTCTATACGCTGGGCATGAAGGACTGGATTTCGGCGCTTCTGTATGCGGGCATTCTGTTGATTTTATACCATCTTTACGATTATCTGGCACGGCGGGAATTCATCAGTCTGCGCAAGACGCTGATCAGCTTTCTGGCGGTGGTGGTGATCGCAGCGCTGATTCGTTTTCCGATGCGGATTCTGGTCCGCCGCGAGGCTTCGCGGCAGATCCCGATCGAGGAGGTCAGCGCGGTCGGCATCGCGCCGTCTTCGCTGGCGGGCACGCGTCAGTACGAGGCGTTGCTGAAGCTGCGGCTGGAGGATCCGGAATTGATCCGGCTCATCTTCAAAAGCAACGCTAAAAACGAATATACCGAAGGCTCGATCAACATGATTGTGCGGTTTTATCAGGGGCAGGGGTATTCTGATTTCTATGTGAATTTTTCACCGGATCAAATTCCGCCGCTGGAAGCGATATTAAGCGCTAATGATCAATATCAGCTGCTTTACCGCGGTCTTGATCCGCAGTCGGTTTATTGGATTGAAGCCAATGGAACTTCAGCCGGACTGGACAAGAGTCAGGTCGATCAGCTTGCCCGTCAACTGCAGCAGGAGCAACAGCAGCAGAGTTTTTCCGATCTGCTTCACGAAACAAAGCAGATTGCCTGCCGCCAGTCCGAGGATTCCTATTGCTTTTTGAGTTTAGCGCTGATCTCGTTTGAAAACGGTGAACGCACTGAGCAGAATGTCGATTTGCTTCGCTACCAGTCCGTCTTTCAGCTTTACAGCTCGTTTGTCAACCAGCAGTTTTTAAAGACCTATGCCGATCATGTGCGGTTTCTGGATTTTTACAGTATGTATGACAATCAGCTCGAACAGATCCGCCAACAGAGTGAACTGGATTATGAAAGCTTTAATTTAAGGCTGTCTGAGTGGCTGGCTGAAAACTTGCCGGAGCAGCTGCAGAAAGCGCCGCTGTCCTCGGAGGAATTCATGACGCTTGCCTATTATGATTCCCAGCGGCAGCGTCAGGGCGCGATCTTTATCGAGAAGAATGAAAAATGGCAGGAATTTGTCAGTTCGCTGACGCAACCGGAATAAACTTCACTTAGTATTCACATCTTCAGGGTAGAATAAGAAAGAAATCAGGGGGTGTATCCGAATGGTTAAAATCTTAGTCGTGGACGACGAACAGCGAATCCGCGAGATGATCCGTAAATATGCGGAATATGAAGGCTTTGCGGTCGATGAGGCCTGTGATGGGCTGGAAGCGGTTGACAAGGCGATGAAGGAAAATTACGATCTGATCGTCATGGATATTATGATGCCGAATCTGGACGGCTTTTCAGCCTGCCGGGAAATCCGCAAAACGCATGAGAACGTGCCGGTTATCCTGCTTTCAGCGTTGGGCGAGGAGTACGATAAGATTCACGGCTTCGATCTGGGCGTGGACGATTACGTCGTCAAGCCGTTCTCACCGAAGGAGCTGATGATGCGGATCCACGCGATCCTGAAGCGGACGTCCCAAAGCGAGAAAAAAGAGCTGATCAAAATCAACGATCTGACGATCGATTTCACCGGGCGGATCGTGAAGATTAAAGATGAAAAACTGAATCTTTCGCCGAAGGAATACGACTTGTTGTTCTACCTTGTTAAAAACCGCGGGATCGCGCTGACCCGGGAAAAGCTGCTTCAGAATGTCTGGGGCTATGACTTTTTCGGCGACGAGCGGACGCTGGACACGCATATCAAGCTGCTGCGTAAGAATCTGCGGGAATACAGCCGCTACATCACGACGCTCAGAGGGGTAGGCTATCGCTTTGAAAACGGAAACTAGCCTGCAGTGGAAGCTCGTCAAGTACCTTCTGGCATTTGTGATCGCGCTGTTAGCGCTGCTGTGGCTGTTTCAGGTTGTTTTCTTAGACAGTTTTTACCAGCGCTTTAAGATTGAAGGAATAGAAAAGATCGGCAATACGCTGGCGGCGAATCTGGAGAGCGAGAAGTTTACGGAAATCGTCGCTCAGCAGGCCCGCCAAAATGACGCGTGCATCCGCGTGCTCAACGGGCTGGGGCAGATTCAGACCACGAACACGATGGGCTGTCAGCTGTATAATCTGAGCAATGCCGAAATTGCCGAATACGTCGCTCAGGCTCAGGCCAACGGCGGTTCCTATCTGGATATTCAGTCGGAGAAGGTCGTCAGCGAGCTGCCTAACGGCAACCTGCTTCTCTCGAATAAACATGGATCAAAGAATCTGATCTATTTTAAAATCGTGGACAATACCTCTTACTTTAAAACGATCATCATGGTCAATACACATATTTCGCCGATCAATGCGACGACGGAAACGCTGCGCACGCAGCTGGGCTATATCGCGCTGATCGTGGTCGTCGCTTCGCTGGGGCTGGCCTATCTGATGTCGCGCAAGATCGTCAAGCCGATCGTCAATATCAACCAGAGCGCCCGGCAGATGGCGGAGGGCAATTACGATATTGTCTTCACCGGCCGGGGATATAAGGAAATCACGCAGCTCAACGATACGATGAACCACACGACGCGCAAGCTGAAGGAAGTCGATCAGATGCGCCGGGATTTGATCGCTAACGTATCGCACGATCTGCGCACGCCGCTGACGATGATCAGCGGTTATGGCGAGATGATGCGCGATCTGCCGGGAGAGAATACGCCGGAAAACGTGCAGG
Source organism: Holdemania filiformis (assembly GCF_003459085.1). Lineage (NCBI taxonomy): Bacteria > Bacillati > Bacillota > Erysipelotrichia > Erysipelotrichales > Erysipelotrichaceae > Holdemania > Holdemania filiformis. The sequence continues at coordinate 47,319 of NZ_QRUP01000005.1, forward strand.
TCATCATTGATGAAGCGCACCGGCTGTCCAATCTGGTTAACGATCTGCTGGACCTGTCGAAGCTGCAGGAGAATAAAATCGAGCTGCACATCCAGGATTTTGATCTGACACAGCTGATTCAGACTGTGCTGTACCGTTATGAGAAGTTTATGACGCAGGATGGCTTTGATATCCAGTTTCAGCCTGCGGAATCCGTGCGGGTTAACGCCGATCCGGACCGTCTGGGTCAGGTTTTGTATAACTTCATCAACAACGCGATCAACTACTCGCTGGACGATAAACGGATTGTGATCCGTCAGCTCGTCAACGGGAACCGGGTGCGCGTGGAAGTAGAGGATCATGGCGAAGGGATCAGTGAGGATAAGCTGAATTACATCTGGGATCGTTATTACAAGGTTGATAAGACGCACAAGCGCTCCAGCGCCGGCAGCGGGATCGGGTTGGCGATCGTGCGGGAGATTCTGGAGCTTCATCATGCCCAATACGGCGTGCGGTCCGAGGTCGGTCAAGGCTCAGTGTTCTGGTTTGAGCTTTCAATGGCTTCCGATTCCAAAAGTGTTCCCGCTTGTGCCGGATAGGCAGAAAGAGAGAGGACGGGCAGCAGAAGCTGTCCTAAAATAAAAGTCAGGCCGCGGCGTTTCTGAATGAATGTCCGCGGCTTTTTCTTTGTTGAGAAACTGATCTCGATTGACAAATGGGTAACTAGTTACTATAATAAAAAGGTAATAAGTTACTATAAAGGAGAAAATCATGGAAATTTCGGATTTAGTTCAGCGCTTTTCCGATACGCCTCAGCATCAGCGAAAAGCCATTTTCAGCCAGCTGATGATCGCTGCCACCCGGCTTCAAACGGTGTTTGATCAGGAGATTCCGCAGATTACGCTGAAGCAGTTCATGCTTTTGACGATCGTAAGGCAGTCTGATAGCGAGCTGACGCTGACCGAGGCGGGAAAGTTGTTAGGCTGTTCGCGCCAGAATGTAAAAAAACTGGCGGAGGCCCTGGAGCGCAAGGGATGGGTCAGCGTGCATCCCAGCGCGGCGGACAGCCGGGCTTCGCTGATCGAACCCACACCGGCACTGGAAGCATATTTCACATCCATGGGCGCGTTGTTTCAAGCGCGTCTGGAAATGTTATTCGGCGCATTCAGCGAAGCGGAAACAGAACAATTCTTCAAGCTTTTCGTTAAATTGACCGCGGGCATTGACGCCCTGGAAGGAGAACGTCGATGAAACCGATCTTGATTCTTGTTAAATCGAAGTATGGTGCGTCGCGGCGGTACGCCGGGTGGCTGGCAGCGATCACGGCTTGTGATCTCGCAGAAACAAAAGATTTCAATCCGCGGAATTTTGACCGCTATGAGACGATCGTTTTAATGGGCGGCGTATATGCCGGAACGGTGGCCGGCGTTGATTTTCTGAAAAAACACCGGGCGCGTTTGCAAGGGAAAACGATCGCCGTGTTTGCGGTGGGCGCCAGTCCGGCTGACGCAGAGGGGCTGAACCTGATGCAGAGCCGGCTGAAGGCGAGTCTGCCGGAAGCGGTCTTGTTTTATGGCCGGGGTTGTTACGATGAACAACGGATGAATTTTGCGGACCGCACGCTGTGCCGGATGCTGAAAAAATCATTGCTTAAAAAAGATCCGGCTGCCCTTGAACCCTGGGCGCGGGCGATGCTGGAAAGCGAAAAACAGGGAGCATGCGACTGGTGCGATCCCGATGCCTTAAAACCGCTGTGTTCCGCATTGAAGATCGAAATCAACAAATAAAATGAGGCTGCGGTATAGGGAACCCCTTTGCCGCAGCCTTTTCATAGCCAAGTTTAAAAACAGAATCAGGAAGGCCGGCCGGGATGACGGTGATCTGCGGGCTTGCGCAGGAGCAGCGAACGCAGCTTTGTGCCGTCGTAGGGATAGAGCGGATAGCAATAGTTGCCGGAAAGCGTGTCGGTTTTCAGCATCAGCACAAGGATCGCTGCCGTTCCCAGCAACAATCCCCATGGCCCCAGCAAAGCGATCAGAATCAACAAGCTCATGCGGAAGAATTTAAAGCTGTAGCCCAGCTCAAAACTAGGCTGCGCGTAATTGCTCAGCGCCACAAAGGCCATGTATAAAATAACCTCGCCGTTGAACCAACCAGTGCTGACGGCATATTCGCCTAAAATCACCGCGCCGAGGATGCTGAAGGCGCTGGATAAAGACGAAGGCGTGTTTAACGACGCCAGCCGCAGCCCGTCGATCATCACCTCGATGATCAAAAGCTGCGCTAAAACAGGGATCGCCGCAGTCTGTTCAATCAGGATGAAATGCAGACTTTCCGGAAGCAGCCAGGGACAGCTCAGCGCCAGATACCAGCAGGGGGTAAAGAACAACGTCAGGAAAAAGATCAGAATCCGCACCAGCTTTAAATACGTTCCGATTAACGGCGGGAAGTAATAATCATTGGCTTCCTGAAAGAAATCGAAGAAATGCGTCGGCAGAATCATCGCCGAAGGCGTGTTGTCCGTCAGGACGATCAGATTGCCCTCAAGAATACTGGCGCTGGCGGTGTCGGGCCGTTCGGTGAAGCGGATCCGCGGCAGCGGGTTGAGCCATTGCCTGGGCAGCAGACATTCCGCCAGACTTTCCTGAGACAGACTCAGACCTTCGACCTCGGTGTCGTTGAGTTTCGTCCGCACCTTCTCAAGCAGTTCCTGATCAACCTTGTCGCGCAGATAGCACAGCACGACGTCGGTTTTGGACCGGCTGCCGACCTGGACATATTCATAGATCAGCTTCGGATCCCGGATTCGCCTTCGAATGAGCGCGGTATTGAAAATCAGCGTTTCGACAAACGCGTCGCGCGAACCGCGCAGCACGCGGTCATCCTCCGGCTCCTGCATCGAGCGGACCGGATAGCTGCGGGCGTCGATCAGCACCGCCTCCTGAGCGCCCTCAGCCAGAAATAACAACGTTCCGCTTAAGACGGCGTCGGCGGCCTGAGCCAGATCCGTTGTGCCTTCCACTTCCAGATAGGGAATCTGCCGGGCCAGCCAGCCGCTGACGGAAGCCTCCGCCAGCGGATCCAGCTTCATCATGTGTTCCATGATTTTCTCCATCACTTCGTCCTTGGCGAAGCCGTCGATAAAGATCAGCTCACCCTGACCTTGCTTGAGATCAAAGACAGTGCTGACGCAGTCAAAGCTTTCTTCAATCGGCAGCCGCCGGTGCAGATCGGCGGAGAACTCGACGGTGAAAGCGCTTGATTTTTCCAAAAAAATCACCTCGTTTCCAGTATTCCCAAATCTGCGGTTTTCTTGCGGGGAAATTCCTTGTCAAACGGAAAACCGGTGCTATAATAAAACAGGTTTTAAGAAAAGAGGGACGTTGTATGGAATTATTATTTTTTGTCATGAATCAGATTGATAAATTAGATCAGCTGCTGAAAGACTTATCGAACGAAAAGAAATTCAGCGCGACGATCATCGACAGCGCGGGGATGGCGCGTCTGTTAGCGGATCACGATTATCTGTTCGGTTCGCTGCGGGCGCTGTTAAACAACTCACAGGTCAACAGCAAGACGATCTTCATGGTGCTCAATCATGAGGATGTTGAACACGCGGTGCAGATCATCGAAAAGAACGTCGGCAATCTGGACGAGCCGAACACGGGCGTCGTCTTCACGGTGCCGGTCAGCTATGTTAAGGGCATTGTGAAGAAGGGGTAATCACGATGCAGCAATTAATGAGTTTAGCGATCCTGCTGCTGACGGGATTGGTCTTCGGCCGGCTGATGAAGCTGGTCAAAATGCCGAACGTCACCGGCTATCTGATCGGCGGTCTGATCGTCGGTCCATCCGTTTTAAATCTTGTGCACGCCGACGCGCTCAGTCAGCTCGGCTTTATTTCCAGTGTGGCGCTGGGCTTCATCGCCTTTTCAATCGGCAGTGAATTCAAGGCCAGCTATTTCAAACGCGTCGGCATGACGCCGATCGTCATCGCGATCCTGGAAGCGATGGTGGCGGTCGTGCTGGTTATTGCCTCGCTGATTGCCTTCGGCTTTGATCCTGCGTTCTCATTTGTCTTGGGAGCCATCGCGGCGGCAACCGCGCCGGCCGCCACGATCATGGTCATCCGCCAGTACCGCGCGAAGGGCCCGGTGACGGAAACGCTGCTGAGCGTCGTCGCGCTGGACGACGCGGTCGCGCTGATCGGCTTCGGCATCGCGGTGGCGATCGCCCAGATGATCGAAAACCCGGGCAGCGGCAACCTGATGATGCAGCTGATGGATCCGGTGATCGAGATTCTCGGTTCGCTGGGCAGCGGCGCCGTCCTGGGCTTTGTCCTGCTGATCCCGCTGAAATTCTTCCATGACGAGGATAACCGTCAGGCACTGATCTACGCGTTTATCTTCATCGCGCTGTTTGTTTCCAGCACGTTCGGCTTCTCCGATCTGCTGACATGCATGGCGATGGGCGCGGTCTTTGCGAACATTTCCAACGAAAGCGACAAGGTCATGGCGATTGCCGACCGGCTGACGCCGCCGATCTTCATGGCGTTCTTCGTCCTTTCCGGGGCGGATCTGAAGCTGAGCATTCTGCCTTCGATCGGCTTGGTCGGCATCATTTACGTCGTCATGCGCGTGGTCGGCAAGTTCTTGGGCGCTTGGGCGGGCGCGAAGATCATGCACGCCAGCGAACCGGTGCAGAAGTATCTGGGCTGGGCGTTATTGCCGCAGGCCGGCGTCGCGATTGGTCTGACCGTCGTCGCGCAGACCGTCGTGCCGCAGTACGCGGAAACTGTGCGGGCAGTTGTCCTGTGCGGGACCCTGATTTATGAACTGATCGGCCCGAGCGTGTCCAAGTGGGCGCTGACGCAGGCCGGCGAGATCGTCGAATAAGAATGAAGCAGAGCGTTTGTTTGCAGCAGCGCCCTGCTTTTTCTCTGCACGCAAGCAAAAGAAATCCGGAATTGCGGCCGGATTTAAGCGGAAAGACGTGACAAACCGGATGGAACATGATAAATTTTTAACCATGAGGTGAATGGGTATGAAAGAACAATGCAAGGCATGGGTTAAGCAGCATCTTGACGAAGGCATGGATCTGGTCAAGGCGATGTATGAGCATCCTGAACTGGGTGATCAGGAATTTGAATCGATGGCGCTGTTATGTGAAAAGCTGGAACAGCTGGGGTTTGCGGTGGAGCGCAGCTATCTGCTTCCAACCGGCTTCATCGGCCGTTATGATTCCGGAAAGCCGGGACCCAAGATCGCGTTTTTATGCGAATACGACGCGCTGCCGGAGGTCGGCCACGGGTGCGGCCACAATCTGATCGCGGCGATCGGCGTGCTGGCGGGCGGCGCTTATAAAGCGGTGATCGATCAGCTGGGCGGGGAAGTCCGGGTGATCGGGACGCCGGCTGAGGAAAACTTCGGCGGCAAGGTGCGGATGGCCGAGAAGGGCTGCTTCGACGATCTCGACGCTGCGATGATGATCCACCCCGGCACGGAAAACCGGCTGGGCGGCAGAACCAATGCGCTGATGCCGCTGAAATTTGAATTCTTTGGCAAAAACGCGCACGCCTGTCATCCGCAGGAAGGCCGGAGCGCACTGGATGCCGCGGTCAATACGTTTGTCGCGATCAACATGCTGCGGCAGTTTACGGAACCGGGCAGCTTTATTCACGGGATCGTTAAGGATGGCGGGGAAGCGGCCAATGTCATTCCGGCTTATGCGTCGCTGGAATACTATTTCCGCGCGCCGACGATGGCCGTCGCTAAGGCGATGTCGCAGCGGGCGGTGCAGTGCGCCGAGGGGGCGTGCCAGATGGCGGGGACAACTCTGAAAACAAGCATGTACGAATGTCCGTATGAAGACAATAAAATCAATTATACGCTGTGCAGTTTGCTGGAAAAGCAATATGCCGAACTGGGGTTAAGCGAGATCCAGCAGGTCGACGAGGTGCCGGGCGGTTCCAGTGATATCGGTGCAGTCAGCTACCGCTGTCCGGCGCTGCACGGATATATCCAGATCTGCGGATGTGAAGTGACTGGTCATTCCCGCGAGATGGCGGCCGCGACGATCAGTCCGCAGGGCCGCGCCGGATTGGAAAACGGCGCCAGCGCACTGGCGATGTGCGCGGTTGAGCTGGCCTCGGATCCGCAGCTGCTGCAGCAGGTCAAGGAAGAATTCACACGTTAAAGCGTTTCAATTTCACATTCCAGAACGACGGAGGTCTGATCGAAGACCTCCTTTTGTATGTGCGCGACCAACGCTGTTACATCGCCGCTGGAAGCCTGATTGCGGTTGATGATGAAACCGGCATGTTTTTCCGAGACCTGGGCTCCGCCGATCTGTTTGCCTTTGAGTCCGCACTGGTCGATCAGGGCTGAGGCGTAGTGACCGGCAGGCCGCTTGAATACGCTGCCCGCGCTGGGGTAGTCCAACGGCTGCTTGGCAGTGCGGTGGGCCATGGTTTCTTCCATCAGCGCTTTGATTTCCTGGCGGCAGCCCGGCGTCAGGCGAAAGACGGCGCTGACTAACACGTGGTTTTGATCGTTGAGCAGGCTGGAACGATAGCCGAAGCGCAGCTGATCGCGGGTGAAGGTTTTTTCTTCACCGTCGACTAAAATCTGGGCGGATTCCAGGATCTCTGAAAGCTCTGTGCCGAAAGCGCCGCTGTTGTTGTGCAGCGCGCCGCCGACGCTGCCGGGAATTCCATACAAACGTTCCAAACCGGATAAGCCCGCCTGCATCGCGCCGTCGCACAGCCGTTTTATCGTGAGTCCGGCATCCGCCCGCAGCCGTGTGCCTTCCCGGCTCAGTCCGGCCCAGTTGGACCTGAGCAGGATGATCATGCCGGGATAACCGGCGGAGGCGATCAGAACGTTGCTGGCCTGGCCTAAGACGCGGTATGGAATTTTCGCACGGCGGGCGAGCTCTATGCAGGCACGCAGTTTGTCCGCGGTGTCGGGCAGCGCCACTAACTCCGCCGGGCCGCCGATGTGAAACGAAGTGTACGGAGCCATCGTCACCCGGCGCTGCAGCTCGATGTTTTTCTGTTGAAGCTCCTGAATCCAATTGAAATCAATGCGCATAGTCTCTCTCTCCTTTAAAATTGTTGGAAGTTTACGGCTGAATTCTGGGCAGACATCCTTAAAAATGATATAATAATAAAAATGATCTAACCGAAACGAAGGATGTGTAGCGAATGGAATCCTATCTTTATACGGCGGTGAACAACGAAGGTAAAAAAGTACGGGGTGAGAAGCGGGCGGAGGACGTCGTGCATCTCTACTCGCTTTTAAATAACGAAGGCCTGTACTGCTTGAACGCGCACCGCAAGGCGCAATGGGAAAACCAGGCAGTGAAACCGAAAAACCAGGAGCTTTCTCTGATGTGCAAGCAGCTGTCGGCGATGTTAAGCTCCGGGATTCCATTAGTCAACGCTTTGGAAATGCTGCGGCAGAAAAGCGATAAGAAGAAAATGAAGAAGCTGTATGCCCAGCTGGTCGAGGAAGTCCGCAAGGGCTCCTCGCTGACGCTGGCGATGAAGCAATGCCAGCAGGCGTTTCCGCCGCTGTTGATCTATCTGGTGCAGGCCGGGGAGATGAACGGTACGCTGGATTCCGTCATGGAGCGCATGGCGGGACATTACGATAAAGAATATAAGCTGCGCAACAAGGTCACCTCTGCTTTAATCTATCCGATTATGCTGCTGGTGGTGACCGTTGCCGTCATTCTCGCGCTGATGACTTCTGTGGTGCCGAGCTTTTTGAGCATGGTCGGAGATATGGAGCTGCCGTGGAATACGCTGCTGCTGATCTCCATGAGCAACTTCATCGTCGCGTACTGGCCGTTTCTGTTGTTGGGTGTGCTGGTTGCGATCCTCGGTTTCCGGATGGCCTTGAAAGTGCCGGCAATCCGCCGGGGCTTCGATGAGATAAAAGTGAAATTCCCGGTGTTTGGAACGCTGAACCGGATCGTCGCGACCTCGCGGTTTGCACGGACGTTTTCCTCGCTGTATTCCAGCGGGATTTCCGTCATCGATTCGCTGCAGGTTTCCGGCGACGTCTTAAACAACAGCTACTTTACCGAAAAGGTGAACTGGATCTGCGAACGGGTGCGGCGGGGCGAGATGCTCTCCCGCTCGATTGAAGCTTCCGAAGCGTTCGATCCCTTGCTGAACTCGATGATGTATGTCGGTGAGGAATCCGGATCACTGGAGGAAGTGCTGAATTCGATCTCAGATTATTACGATACGGAAGCGGACAACGCGACGCAGAAGATGGTCGCGCTGATGGAGCCGATCATGATCGTAATTCTGGCGATCATCATCTTCTTCGTTATTATTTCCATCATCATGCCAATTTATGATTCCTACGGGATGATCGCATAGCAGGGGGAAGCATTATGATACTATTGCATATTATGCAGCGGCATGCCGTTGTGGTTTGGGGAAAAGCAAAAAAACACAAGCTTGAGGTTCAGCGCACGCATTCCTGCGCGATTCCTGAAGGCTTGCTGATCAACGGATTTATTCAGGATGAGGAAGCCTTTGCCCAATGGGCGAAGACGATGGTTTCCGAGCTGGGGCTTAAGGGCAAAAGTGTGACGGTGATCGCCGACAGCACGGCAGTGATCTACCGCCAGATTGAAACCCCGAAGCTGAAGGCGAAGGCGCTGGAAAAGAATCTCTATTTCAATTTAGCCCGCCAGATCGGCAACATCACAGAAAATACCGTCGATTACGCCATTTTGCCGCAGGCGGAAAACGGCAGCGAAAGTCTGACGGTCGTTGTTCCGCAGTCGTATGGCGATACTTACAGTAAGGCGTTAAAAGCCGCGGGGCTTAAGCCGCAGCGGATGATCACCTCGACGCTGGCGTTAATCCAGGCGGGGATGCGGCTGCAGGAAGAAAAGACCGCGATTTATTCGTGGTGTTCCGATGAAGTGTGTACGTCGGTTTTGTTCAACAACGGCCGCTTCATGTTCTCCAATGTGTTCCGGTTTGACCGCAATCAGACGCCGCTGACCGTGATGAACGAGCGGATTTCCCAGCTTGTTCAATTCCAGCGGATTAAGAATCCGGATTCGCCGGTGGAGCTGGTGCGGATCGGAACGACGGAGAATGCCGAGTCGATTGCCCGCGAGCTGACGCAGGTGCTGCGGCTGCCGACGGAGATCTTCCCGGCAGTCAGCGGCTTAAGCGCAAGCGAGGTTTCCTCGCAGGTCTGCGCCGTTTATGGCCTGGCGCTGCTGGCCCGTCCGTATGATCTGTTTAAAGGGATTAATCACCAGCGCTATACCGAGGCTTACCAGCAGCGCCGCAGCCTGCGCGTGATCCTGGGCTTGTTCGTAATCAACGCGCTGATTCTCGGCGGTTTGTGCTATCGTCAATTTGCTTTAAATCAGATTGAAGACAACGCGATCAAGCAGGTGGAAGCCCAGCTGCAGCTGCCGGAACGGCTGCAGCAGTATGACGATGCGCTGATGTTGTCAACGCAGAATTCGCTGACCCGCCAACAGATTGAAGACGCGCTGCAGGTGCTGCAGTACAGCGAACAGACCGAGCAGTTTTCCAAAACGCTGTTCGAGCAGATCCAGGCGCTGCGTCCCAAGGATGTCGCGATCAGCGGGCTGCAGGTGCAGGACGGACTGGCAGTTCAGCTGACGTGTACGGCAGGCAGCCGGCTTTCTCCATCCCAATACACGCAGGATCTGCGTTCGACAAACTGGTTTGCGGATGTGAATTATACCGGTTTTACCTATAATGAAAGTAAGAAAAATTACAATTTTCTGATCACGTTGACGCTGAAGGGGGTGGACGTTGAATGAAACTCTCAGAGCGCGAAAAAATTCTGTTAGTCGTCTTGGCATTTATGCTGCTGAACGTCGTCGGGATTCAGTTTCTCTTAACGCCGATGCAGAATAAACATGAGGAGTTGATCAGCGAGCGGACGCAGATCGAGGACGAGCTGGCGCAGCAGCAGCTGATGATCGACATGTTGGACGCCCTGAATCAGGATCATGAGGATCTGGCGGTTCAGCTGCAGAATCTGGCCGACCGCTTCGTGCCGCCGAAGTATTCTGAATTGAAGGATGAATACTTGTATGAAACGATGGCGGATTTTATCAAACAATGGGATTCTCTGACGATCTCGGATCTGACTTACGCGACACTGCCCGGCAGCGAACAGGCGTTAAGCGTCGTGCTGATGGTGGAAGCGGATTTCACGGTCACTGGTTCGATGGATCAGATGATCGGCGCGATGGATAAAATCCAGCAGCTGCCGCAGGTCATTTCGATTACGTCCCTGTCGGTCAATGAGAAAGAAAAGCAGATGCAGGGTTCATTTCATATCCAGTTCTACACGTTTAACGATTAACTAAAGAGAAAGGGGGCGTCGCGATGCGGTCAAAACGGGGAAGCACATTGTTGCTGACAATCTGTTTGTTTATGGTGTTCCTGATTTTTGCCGCCGCTTTGATTCCTCTTTCCCGCCGGGCTTTCCAGCAGACAGCTGCGGACGTGACCCAGCAGCAGGCGGATTATATCGCCCAAAGCGCGGTAGAGGCGCTGATCACGCAGCTGGATGAAGAAAGCCTGCGGCAGACGCTGATCGAGGTTGTTGAAGAAAGTAAAGATCAGGTTGTGAGTGATTGGGCCAGCTATGGCGATCATGGTGAATACCGATATACTATCACTCGGGATGCATTTTATAATGAATCTCACGGTTGGCTTTTGTGGTCTAAGAGCAGGATATTTATTACTGCAGAGGCAAAATATGAAGATAAAACATCTCAGATGACCGCCGTCGTGCAGGCTACAAAATATATGAATCAGTTTTTTGATCCCAATGGGATTGAAAGAGAGATTGCCAGTAAGGAAAGCCTGTCAAAACGTGCCGTCCTGATTAACGAATGCCGGATTCCAACGGATCATTCCGCCAGCTTCTGGATTAATGCAATTTCCGATTTGACGGTAACGCAGCAGAACGTAAACGGAAACATCAGTTCTGAAGATGAAAAAATTGACGATTTGCAGAAAAATCTGGATCCCAAAGTTGTCTTAATTTACCGGAACATTAAGAATCCTGTGGTTACCGGCCATATTGACGGCAATGTCGTCTTGGAACCAGCTGAATACACAAAAGCGACGATTGGCAGCGATACGCTGGGGGAAGTCGTCATCGATGGCGACGTCATTTGTAAAGGTGATCTGGTATTGAAGAATGCGACAGTAACGGGAGCGATCTATTATACAGGCAGCTTTGAACCCGTGAATGCCTCTTATACTGGGGAAATTCGGCAAATTCAACCTACCGATGCGCTTTTTGAAAAGTATATGTTTAATCTTCCGCTAATCCCCAGAAAAATTGAAAGTATTGAAGGTTATCGTAAAGTTACTTCGTCGGATGACAATATAGATATTAAAATTACCGACGATTCAGCGATATTTTATGAATTTTCAAATCCTAATCTGGAAAAACTACAGATTAAAAATGGAAAATTACTTGATATTTCGTTCGTTAATTTAGCTAAAATGCCGAATCAGTTGATCGTTGAAAGTGAAAACAAGTTTTATCGGCCGGTCTTTTTTATTGAAGATGAAAATCCGGTGCTCAGCGATCAGGTCTCGACGAATCTGTTGAACAGTGAAAATATTATCCTCGTTTTTACTCATCCGGTTAGAATTCAGGGCGACGTCAATGTGAGTGTTTTTGCGCCTAAGATTATTTTTGAGGCCGAAAATATCACGATGAATGGTCGGCTGCAGGCTTGTGAATTCGAGCACAGTGAACTCGTCAGCAGTGTCAATCTGAAGGCCAGAAATAATGCGGATATTTATGAGGTGTTCAAATTAGGCGGAGCAGAAGCTTATTATTTCGACTTGTACTATTACCAACCTTAAAGAAAGGAGGGACCGTCATGAATAAACGCGGCATGACTTTATTGGAAATCGTGATCTCGTTAGGAATTCTGGTCATTATCGTGACTTCGCTGACGAAGGTTTTTACTTCCGGCGTTTCCTTGACGATGGAATCAGACAGCCTTAGCCGCAGCGAGTTAAAGGTGCGCAAGGCGATCGCGGGTGAAAAAATTGCCGGCGTGAAAATTACGGCGCAGGATTCGTCGCTGACCTTCTTGCTGGATGGACAAAGCTATTCCATTCCGGGACAAATGAAGACGTATTCCGATGCCAAGGGCCGGGTTAACTATCGTTATTTTGAGGCGGATCCTTCATGAAAAAGCGTGGATTTACGCTGATTGAGATGGTGCTGGTCGTCGGCTTGTTAACGACGCTGGTGATCGGTCTGACCGCGATCTTCAGACCGATGATCGCAACCTTTCAGAAAAGCGCTTTGCAGACCGATCTCAAAGACAAAGCACAGATTCTGATCGAGCAGATCAGCAAGCCGATGCAGACTGCGAAATCCCTTGTCAGCGAGAAAAAAGCGATAACGGAATTCAAAGACGAATATGGCCGGAACTTTCTTGTTTACAGTGTTGTCAACGGACAGCTGCAGGTTTGGGATTCTCCTGGCGGGACGCCGAAGCCCTTGTATTCTTCCGATTTCTATAACGGCTACAAAGTCGATGTCAAGCTGTCGACGGCAACTAAAGATTACGACAGCGATACGACGACGGTGAAGATCGTATTAATCTTTAACAAGAATGGTGAAAAATATCGCGCGGAATCGGCGGTAGAATGTATGAATATTGATTATGGCCGCCAGGATTTCAGCATTGTCCTGTCTGAAGGCTATATCGCGATAGAAAGGTAGGCGCAGGCAAGTGAAAAATCTTCCGATCGGCCAGCTGCTGCTGGAACAGGGTTATATTACAGAGGAACAGCTGAACAGCGCGCTGGCGCATCAGAAAGCGCATCCCGGCAATCGCCTGGGCGACGTTTTAATTGAATTAGGCTATATCACAGAAGAAAAGAAGCTGAAAGCGTTAAGCGTGCGTCTGAACGTTCCGGTATACGAAGGCTTCCAGATTAATGTCAACAGTGATATCGTAAGGCTGATCTCCGAAGACGTTGCGAAGAAATATCAGGTCATGCCGTTAGAAATCAAGAACAACGCATTGCAGCTGGCCACCAGCGATCCGCTTGACTTCTACGCGCTGGAAGATATCAAAGCTTCCTGCGGAATCCCGGTATCTCCGGTTTTAGCTCCAAAAGAAATGATTGAAAACGCAATCCGGCGGAACTACGCGCAAGCCAATGTCAGCAGCGCAATCGACGAAATTCAGAAAGATCTGACCGAGGATCAGGACTTAGCGCTGAACGAAGAGCTTTCCGAATTGACGCAGCGCGTCGATAATGCGCCAGTTGTCAAGTTTGTCAACAACATGATCCGCCAGGCTTATGAAACAGGCGCGAGCGATATTCATATTGAACCCTTTGAAATGACGACGGTGATCCGGTTTAGAACAGACGGCGTTCTGCATGAATTCACACGGATTGCGAAGTCCGTTCATGATGCGCTGATCACGCGAATCAAAATCATGGGCAATATGAACATCGCGGAAAAACGAATTCCGCAGGATGGACATATTGAAAGTCAGATTGACGGCAAGAGTCTGGATATCCGTTTATCCTCATTGCCGACGGTGTATGGCGAGAAGATGGTTATCCGTCTGTTAGGCCACAGTCTGCAGCAGCTTACGACGTTGAAAGATCTCGGTCTGCAGCAGAAAGACTATGATTTGATGGAATCGATGATTCATCAGCCGTATGGAATCCTGTTATTCACCGGCCCGACCGGCAGCGGTAAGACCACGACGCTGTACGCGATCCTCAATGAATTGGCAAGAGAGGAAGTCAATGTCATCACGATTGAAGACCCAGTTGAAAAGCGGATGATGGGCGTCAATCAGGTTCAGGTCAACGCCAAGGCGGGATTAACTTTTGCTTCAGCTCTGCGCTCAATTCTGCGGCAGGACCCGGATATCGTTATGATCGGTGAAATCCGTGATGAAGAAACCGCGGAAATTGCGGTGCGTTCAGCGATCACCGGCCACTACGTTTTATCTACCATTCATACCAACGACAGCGCTACGGCGATTGCCCGTTTAAAAGACATGAATGTGGAACCGTATTTGTTATCCTCATCGGTAGTCGGTATCGTCGCTCAGCGATTAGCCCGTCAGCTTTGTCCGCATTGCAAGGAACAGGTCATGCCGACCGCGGAACAAAGTCAGCTGCTTGGCGGCTATACCGGTCCGATCTATAAGCCGCATGGCTGCGTCCGGTGCAACCAGAGCGGATATAAAGGGCGTACCGCATTATTTGAAATTCTCCCGCTGACCGCGGAGATCCGCGATCTGATCGTCAGCTCCAACGATACGAATAAGATTAAAGAGTCCGCTATCAAAGCTGGAATGACTACGCTGTCGGAGGAAATGGTCAAGATGATTATCAAAGGACAGACGTCGATGGAAGAAATGCTGCGGGTCATCTATACGATTTAATTCGGAATCCTAATTGGATTATTACAAAAATCTTAATTTTTTTACACGGTTATCATAACGCTTTTATGATAACCGTGATATAATGATAGTGTTCAATACGAAAGGAATATAAAAATTATGAGGAAGAATGCAAAGAACAACAAGAAAGGTTTTACCCTGATTGAATTGATCGTTGTCGTCGCTATTTTAGTCGCTTTGATGTTGATGCTGGTGCCGAAGCTGACTGGATTTACAGAAGATGCGAAAAGAACAGCTAATGAAGCCAATGCTAGAGCAATTTATACAGCAATAAAAGCGTCTGAGACAGCGGAAACTACCGAAATGTATCCTGCTGCAGATAAAACGGTTAAGTTATGTTCAGCAACTGCTAATGTATATAAACAATTTTGGGAAGATGGTGACATTGAAACATCTGTATGTACGTATGTAGATGATTCCACAGGATCATATGTAAAGTACGGGACTGATGCAAATACACTAGGCTATTTCCCAGTTGAGTTTGATCCTGGAAAATAATTCTAAATTTGAGAGCGTAACCGCTCTCTTTTCTTTCTTTGCATTTCAGCGTACAATGAACAGTATAAACGAGGTGATCATGATGGATTTACAAGCTTGGATGGATCGAGGACGGGCGATGGACTGTACCGATTTACATTTGACGGTCGGCCTGCCGGTTGTGGCAAGAATGTTAGGGGAACTGACGATCCTTGGCGATGAACCCTTAACGAAGGAAGACATTCACTCGATGCTGGCGACGGTCATGAACCGGACTCAGCAGGAAGAATATCAGAAGGGGGATCTGGATTTCGGATTCCAGGACGCGCATGGCTACAGCGTGCGTGTCAATGCTTATTATCAGAAAGGCAATCCGTGCGCAGCGTTGCGTCTTTTGCGCAATACGATTCCTTCCTTTGATGATTTGATGATTCCGGAAGCCGTGCGCAAGCTTTCCACGCTGCCGCGGGGATTGGTGCTGGTTACGGGGCCAACCGGGAGCGGAAAGTCAACGACGATGGCTGCGATGATCAATTCGATTTCGCATGAACGCAAAGCGCATATCATTACGATTGAAGACCCGATTGAATATCGCTTTGAACATGCGTCCAGCGTTGTTCACCAGCGCGAAGTCGGCGTGGATGTCGCGTCGTTTGCGGATGCGCTGCGCAGTGCGCTGCGTGAGGATCCGGACGTCATTCTGGTCGGCGAGATGCGCGATTTTGAAACGATCCAGGCCGCAATCCGGGCAGCGGAAACCGGTCACTTGGTCATCTCCACACTGCATACCAATTCGGCGGTCAGCACGATTGACCGCATTATCGATGTGTTTCCAGAAGCTCAGCAAGGTCAGATTCGTGTTCAGCTGGCAAGCGTGCTGAAGGGCGTCGTCACGCAGCAGCTGTTAGTCCGTCAGGATCAGCCGGGCCGGTTGGCGGCCTTTGAGATTTTACTGACCAACGATGCGATTGCGTCCATGATCCGTGAAAACAAAGCGCATCAGATCAGCAGCGTCTTACAGACAGGCCAGAAGGCCGGGATGCGGCAAATGGATTACGATCTGGCACGTTTGGTGCAGGAAGGGAAGATCTCTGAAAAAACAGCGCATGAGCGCTGTCTGAAAGAAGCCGATCTGCAGCAATACCTGTCCTATGCGCCTTCGGCTTCAACGTACTACTTTTAAAAAAAGACAGCGTAAGCTGTCGTTTAGAATAAGGCGAGATAAGCCTGGATCAAGGCGTTGCCCCAAAGCACGCTGAGCGTCAGGCCGATTGCCAGAAAGGGACCAAAGGGAATCTCGGATTTCCGGTCCTTTTTTTTGCAGATCATCAGATATAACGCTGCGATCGCACCGATGAAACTGCTTAAGACAAACGCAGTCAGAACCAACGGCGCACCCAGATAAAACCCGGCGGCGCACATGATTTTTACATCGCCCCCGCCCATCGCGTTCAACCGCGACAGGATCCAGAACGGGACGCTGATGATCAGCGCACCCAGAATCCGGCTGGGGATGGAGGAAGGCTCCAGCATCAGAGCGATTACGGCGAGAATCAGAATGAACACGGAAAGCCGGTCGGGAATTTCCATTGTATCCAGATCGATCATCGCCATGACAATCAAGATAGAAAGAAACAAACAATGCAGCACGGCGGTGAGCGTAGCCCCGTAATAGAAGCCGCACAACGCGTATAAGATTCCGGTTAAGCTCTCGATCAGCGGATAACGCGGGGAGATCGGCGCGTGGCAATAGCGGCATTTTCCCCGCAGGCCCAGCCAGCTGGAAACCGGAATCAGATCCATCGCGGATAAGGGATGATGACATTGCGGACAGAAGCTGCGGCCTTTCGCCGTTGACAGATGCAGGGGTAAGCGGTAGATCGCGACGTTAAGATACGAGCCGATCACCAATCCGAATAAAAAGAAAAACAGTAGAATGAACCATTCCATGGCGGTAACCTGTTAATTCACGGAAAATCCGTGATTAACCCTGCAGCCCCTGGGATTGACGTTCCATGTTTTCAACGACAATATCGTGAATCTCACCCAGGCTGGCGCAGTATTCCAGTACCTTCCACGGCGTGTTGGTGTGAAAATGAATTTTGATCAGTTCCTCGTCGCCCACTGCTAACAGGCAGTCGCCTTCGATATTCTCTGTGATGTAATCATGAATCGCATCCTCGGAAAGATGCTCGCCTTCAATTAAAAGCTGCGTGTCAAATTTGAATTCCAACATAACATTCTCCTTCGCCGTTTTGGCGTTAATCTTATTTTACTCTGAATGGGGAGTCCGGGCAATCCTTCGCCTGAAGAAAGAAAAGAAGAAAAATAAGAATTGACAAGGATAGAAGGTGACTCTATAATACATTTAGATAATTATCTAAATGATAGGAGGAGTGAGAAGTGGGGATGCAGGAGACCTTTAAAGCTTTATCCGATCCCACACGACGTGAGATTCTGGAGCTGTTAAAGGAGAAACGGCTGACCGCGGGTGAAATCGCTTCGCATTTTCAGATGACCAACGCGACGGTATCGCATCATCTGGCGGTGCTGCGGAAGGCGGATCTGATCAGCGACGACCGCGACGGCAAGTTTATCTATTACGAATTGAACATGAGCGTGTTTTCTGAAGTGCTGGGCTGGGCCTTAGGGTTCATCAAGGAAAAAGAGAGTGGGGATTGAGTTGAAAAAGTTCTTCGATTGGAAATTATTAATTCTTCCGGTACTGGCGGTTGTGATCACCTTCATCGTATGGCCGTCGCTGCCGGAAGTGATCCCGACGCATTTTAATGTTCAGGGACTGGCGGACGATACGGGTCCGAAAGTCATGATCTGGATTTTCCCGGTCACCTTGTTTTTACTTCCGGCGCTGATGATGATCTCGCCGATGATCGATCCGCGCAAACGCAACTATGTGAAGTTTAGAAAATCCTACGGCGTTATTCTGGGCGTCACCGAGATCTTTCTGTTTCTGATGTACGGCTGGATTTTAGGCCAGATCTTCGGCGTGACGCTGATTGACGGGGAGTTGCTTCTGCCTGTCATGACGGGGTTGATGTTTCTGGCGCTGGGCAACGTCATGCCGAAAATCAAGCAGAACTATCTGGTCGGGGTGAAGACGATCTGGAGCTTTGACGATCCCGATAACTGGAATAAAACCCAGCGCTTCGGCGGATATTGCTTCTGCCTCGCCGGCGCGCTGCTTCTGTTGTCCTGCTTTGTGCCGCTGGCCTGGCGGACGGCTGTTATCCTGATTTTGATTTTTACCGCGGCGCTGCTGCCGCTGGGTTATTCCTGGCTGCTGTTCAGGAAAAAGGAAAAGGAGAAGTAAAATGCTGGAAATTAAAGGCTTAGTAAAGCGTTATGGCGCCAAGGCGGCGGTGGATCATCTCGATCTGACGTGTGAAAACGGCGAGATCTTCGGATTCATCGGTCCTAACGGCGCAGGGAAGACCACGACGATCAAAGCGGTCGTCGGGATTCTGGACTTCGACGAGGGGGAAATCCGGATCGATGGTCATTCGATTCGTCAGGAACCGTTAGTCTGTAAGCAAAATCTGGCTTATATTCCGGATAATCCGGATCTCTACGATATCATGCGCGGAGATGAATATCTCAACTTCGTAGCCGACATTTATCAAATTGACAAAGAAACGCGGACGAAGCGGATTCAGAAATATGCGGCGTTGTTTGAGCTGGAAGGGGCGCTGGCAATGCCCATCAGCAGTTATTCGCACGGTATGAAGCAGAAGCTGGCGCTGATCAGCGCATTCTTGCATGAACCAAAACTGCTGGTGCTGGACGAACCGTTCGTCGGTCTGGATCCGAAGGCTTCCTTCTTATTGAAAAAACTGATGCGCGAGCATTGCGACTGCGGCAATACGATCTTTTTCTCGACGCATGTGCTGGAAGTCGCGCAGAAGCTTTGTGATCATGTCGGAATCTTGAAAGACGGACGTCTGGCGGCGCTGGGCACGATGGAGGAAGTCACGGGCAACCAGTCGCTGGAACAGGTGTTCCTGGAGCTGGCCGATCATGAATAGAACGTTTGTCCTGATCCGGCTTTCGCTGAAACAGCTGATCTGGCAGATGGCCCGCACCTTCGGCGGCCGGAAGAAATTCAGTTCTCTGCTGGTGCTTTTGGCGGCGGCGATGCTGATCGGGTTGTCAGGCCTTTACAGCTGGGCGATGATCGAAAGCGTGCCGGCGGCGCTGAACATGCTGATCCCGCTGTCGATGCTGAGCGCGGCATTCGGATTGATTCTGGTTTTTGGTTTCTATCACGCGCAAGGGTATTTATTTGATTTCCAAGATTATGATCTGTTGGCAAGCATGCCGCTGACGCGGCGTCAGATCCTGATGTCCAAACTGGTCGCTTTAGTTGCGATGATGTTGATCTACAGCGCGTTTCTGACGCTGCCGATGATGGCGCTGTTTCAGCTGCGCTATGCGATGCCCGCGACATTTCTGCTGTATGGACTGATCGGCCAGCTGTTTCTGCCGATTGTACCGATGAGTGTAGCGTGTCTGGCGGCGGTTGTGGTGCGCCTGGTTTCCAGTCATGTCAAGCATCCGGTGCTGATCCGCAATGTGCTGTCGCTGGGGATGGTGATCGGTTTGATGACGGTCATGACGTTGTTTCAGGGGCAGGCCGGACAGGCGCAGGATATCGCCGCGCTGATTCAGCCGATTCAAACGTGGCTGGCTCCGGTGTATTGGCTGACAATGGCGATGATCAACGGGAATCTCGCTGAGCTGCTGAAGCTGATCGCCCTTTCCTCGCTGGTCCTGATTCTGTTTCTGATCTTGATTGCGCCGGTCTGGAACGCGCTGAATCAAAAAGCGCGGACGACCCCGGCCAAAGCGGGCGGGAAGGTTAAGCTTGAAGTCTCTTCGATGAACGCGGCGCTGCTGCGCAAGGAGCTGCGGCGGTATTTTGGCTCCACGTCGTTAGTCATGAACACGATGGTCGGTCCGGTGATGGTAGCGCTGTGCGCGGTGATGCTGGCGGCGCAGAAGGATCTGATGGTGCAGATCATGCTGGAAAGCGGCGTCGACTTCCGCGCGTTTGCCGACCCGGTTGCGATGCTGCTGCTGGCGGCGTGTCTGTTCTGCGAGATGATCTGTCCGATCACGGCGACATCGATCTCACTGGAAGGCAAGCATTTCTGGATCATGCGGTCGCTGCCGATTCCGGCCAACCGTTATCTGGGCGCGAAGCTGGCGTTGAACCTGATGCTCAACGTGCCGGTCAGCTGGCTGAGCATTCTGATCCTGAGCTTTGTCTATCATTTCGCGCCGGTCACAACCGTGCTTTTATTGGCGCTGACCCTGTTGACGGCGCTGTGCTCCGGCTTGTTTGGGCTGATCGTCAACCTGCATTTTCCGCGGTTTGATTATGACCGGGAGATCGTTGTGGTAAAGCAGAGTCTGAGCACAATGATCACGGTTTTCACTGGAATGGGATTCAGCTTTCTGCTGATCGCCGGTCTCTTGTTCTGGGCTCCGTTGGAACCGGCGGCCATGATGGCGGCGGTCGCTTTGGGAATGACGCTGCTGGCTGCAGGAATGGGCTTTTACCTGCTGCGCCGGGGAGAATCCCTGCTTTCCAAACTATCCGGCGTATAATTCTTCCGCGTTGCGAACTTTCTTGCAGCCGGCTCTGGTAATTCTGGCAATCTCTGGTAAAATAGAGAATAGAGAACAGCGCGCGCAGGCGGGCTGTACCCTCATCGCCAGTTGTGAAAGCTGGCCGCTAAAGAAAAGGAGAGATTAACATGAAAGATTTGAAAGGCACAAAGACTGAACAGAATCTGATGACTGCATTCGCTGGTGAAAGCCAGGCTCGCAACAAGTACACTTACTATGCGTCCAAGGCGAAAAAAGACGGCTATGAGCAGATCGCGGCGTTGTTTGAAGATACGGCCAATAATGAAAAAGAACATGCGAAGCTGTGGTTTAAGCTGCTGCACGGCGGTATGCCTTCGACCGTGGACAACCTGAAAGACGCGGCGGCCGGCGAAAATTACGAATGGACCGACATGTATGCAAAGATGGCGGAAGAAGCCCGCGAAGAAGGCTTCGATGCCATTGCGAAGACGATGGAAGGCGTTGCTGCTATTGAAAAGACACATGAAGAACGCTATCTGAAGCTGTTGGCGAACATTGAAAGCGGCGAAGTCTTCGTCCGCAAAGGCGAACAGGTTTGGGAATGCCGCAACTGCGGACATCTGCACATCGGCGAAAGCGCTCCGGAAGTCTGCCCGGTCTGCGCGCATCCGAAGAGCTACTTCATGCTGCGTCCGACGAACTATTAATTCTTAGCGTGAAAGCAAGCCATCCTCTTTGCGGGGATGGTTTTTCTTTTCCTGGCTTGAGATCGTGGTATAATAAATCACAGATTCCATGAAAAGAAAAGGGGCGCAAGCGATGAAGGAAATTAAAACAAATGCCATGAGGATTCTGGATAAGCAGAAGCTTGCCTACCAGGTGCATACCTATCCGCATCACGATAAGGAAGCAGTCGACGGGGTGAGCGTGGCGGCGATGCTGAACGAAGATCCCGCACATGTTTATAAGACGCTGATCACGCAGGCGTCAAGTAAAGCCTATTATGTATTTGTGATTCCGGTAGCGGCCGAATTGGATTTGAAAAAAGCCGCGAAGGCGGTCAATGAAAAGGCGGTCGAATTGATTCCGGTAAAAAATCTGCTGGGCGTCAGCGGGTATATCCGCGGCGGCTGCAGTCCGATTGGGATGAAGAAGTTGTTTCCGACGATTCTTCATCAAACCGCTTTGGAACAGGCGACGATCATCTTCAGCGGCGGTCAGATCGGCACGCAGATTGAAATGGCGCCGCAGCTCTTAGCCGAGTTAATTCATGCGCGGTTCGCCGCGGTGATCCGCTGAACGGCAGAGTACGCTTCTTGAATAATAAGCTTCAGGCAAGAAGAAAAGATCCTGAATATCGACCGAAAGTCCGGTATTCAGGATCTTTTTTCATTCTTCGGTTCCAGCTTTTAACGGCGAAGCCTGCGGTACGATCAGCGGCAGCTTGTACGGCCCGGTCGTAATCCGCACATGATTGGAGGTAAAGCCCTCGCCGTCTGACTGCATTAAGATCGGTTTGTCGACATGAATCTCAATTTCAGAAGCCCGCAGCATCTTGCATTGCTTCAAATGAGTGTGCTTGCCTTGCTTGTATTTCGGCATCAGCCACAACGTTTCCCATAACGTCAGCGGTTCGATAACACAAATGTCGAATAAGCCGTCCTGCAGATCCGCCTGCGGCGCGGCAATAAAGCCATTGCCGTAGCAGCTGCCGTTCATCACGGCGGCGATGATCGCTTTCTGCCGGATCGTTTCTGTTTTCGTTTTTAACACCAGCTCAAACGGCGCCGGTTTCAGCGCACACAGGACGGCTGCCAGACCATAGACGGAAAACCGCGGCAGCGGATAGTTCTGGTACAATTTGATCGCCAGGTCGTTGACCCGCGCGTCCAGTCCCAGCGTCGTGCAGTTGTGGAAGCGCCAGTGATGGCATTGCCCGAAGTCGACCTCGACCGTTTTTCCCTGAATGGTTTCGTGCAGCATCTGCGCGAAGGGAAGCTTGCGCTGATCGATCATCCGGTAATAGTCGTTGCCCGTACCGCAGGGCAGAATGCCCATGCGCAATCCCGGCGGCAGACCGTTGAGCACTTCCCAGATCGTACCGTCGCCGCCGACCGCATAGACGATCGTTTCCGGATCCGGTTTGATTTCCGCCGCCAGCTTCTGAGCCTGTCCGGCGTATTCGGTCAGCCGGATTTCGCCGTCCAGATGATTCTGTTCGATTTCTTTCTGAATCGCGGCCGCGGCCCGCTTCCCGTCCCCTTTGCCGGAAGTCGGATTCACGATGAATATATGCTTCATAAATACCCCTATCTAAAAAATACGATAATTCCTGAATTATTTTACCATGGTTATTTCTTCCGGTCATCTCAATTTAATTGAAACTTCAAAATATTATGCTATGATTGAAGCAAAAGGGTGGGAAATGACATGAAAGAATCAATCCTGTTTGATTTTGCGACGGTGCAGGATTTGGAATCCTGCAAACAAATCGTAGCCCGGAAGCTCCAGGCCAACCAGGC
The DNA here is from genome assembly GCF_003459085.1 of Holdemania filiformis. NCBI lineage: Bacteria > Bacillati > Bacillota > Erysipelotrichia > Erysipelotrichales > Erysipelotrichaceae > Holdemania > Holdemania filiformis. Next base: position 70,400 of record NZ_QRUP01000005.1, read on the forward strand.
TGACTGTGACGACCTGGAAGATCTGACCAAGGATATTATGAAGCTATCCTATTCCATCGGCGGCTCCTACGATGTCAACATGATCGTCAGCGTGACGCAGTGTTATCTGGATCACCCGCAGCTTAACCGTAAAATAAAAAAGAAGACGGAAGCGTAAAGAAAAACCCCAGGCTGCATCCTGATCCGCAGCTTGGGGCTTTTTCATGTGTTAAATTTAATCGCGGCTGTCGCGGCGGCGTCCGCGCTGACGCGGCCCTTTGGAAGCCGCCCGGCGCTTCGGTGGGAGATTGGAATAATCCTTGCCTTTACGAACCATCAGAAGCGGGTGGACCGTCTGACCTTTGATCGGCGTATTCTTCATTGCGTCGGCGATCTCACGGTCAAACTGACGCGGAATCTGCACGGTCGTTTCCTGCGCGCTGATCCGGATCTTGCCGATATCCTTGCCCGGCAGTCCGGTTGCGGTCGCGATCGCGCTGACGATGATCGCGGCGCTGACATCCTGATCGGAACCGATATCCAGGATCAGTTCGCTCATGCCTTTTTCCGTAACGGTTAACGCCGGACGGGCAGAAGCGTTCCAGGCCGATTCATCGAACATCTCATGTCCGGCAATTTGATAGGCCAGAGCTAAGGCCATTTCACGGTAGGAATAGCCGTCGTCCTTCATCGTGTCGATGATCGCCGCCAGCGGCTCCGGGACATCGCGGGTCATCCGGTGTTCCAGATCTTCGCGCAAGAAGTCCAGGCGGATCTTGCGGACTTCTTCCAGTGACGGCAGCGGCTTCTGCGTCAGCTTGGAGCGGGTTGTGCGTTCCAGATCACGCAGCGCGTATTTCTGACGCGCAGTGATCAGCGTAACCGCCAGGCCTTCCTTACCGGCACGCCCGGTCCGGCCGATGCGGTGAACATAATATTCAGATTCCTGCGGCAGATCATAGTTAAAGACAACGTCCATCGAGTCAACGTCGATTCCGCGGGCGGCAACGTCGGTGGCCACCAGGATGTTGATCTTGCCTTTTTTGAAATTGTCCATGACGCCGGTCCGCATTTCCTGCTTCATGTCGCCATGCAGCGCGGCCGCCGGATAGCCCTTGGAAACTAAATCTGAGGTCAGCTCGTCGACCATTTTCTTTGTGTTGCAGAAAATCATCGCCAGATGCGGATTCTGCATCGAGATCAGCTGCATCAGAATTTCTTTCTTGGCTTCCTTCGGGCAGATGTAATAGACCTGTTCAATCTTCGGCGTGTTGATCTGCGTCTGCGGCGTCTTGATATGAACCGGATTGGTCTGGTATTGCGAGGTGATCTCCAGGATCGGCTTGGGCATTGTCGCGGAGAACAAGACCGTCTGGCGCTGCTGCGGCAGGGCTTCGATGACGGTTTCAATATCTTCGCGGAAGCCCATGTTCAGCATTTCGTCCGCTTCATCCAGAACCAGTACGCGGCACTGATCAAAGCGCAGCGTCCGGCGCCGGATATGATCGAGTACACGGCCCGGGGTTCCGACAACGATGTCGGCACCTTTTTTCAATTCCAGGATCTGCTTGCCGATTTGTTGGCCGCCGTAAACGGCGACGGTGCGGATCCCTTCTTTATATTTGGTAAACTTGCGGATTTCATCGCAGACCTGCATCGCCAGCTCGCGGGTTGGGGATAAAATCAGGGCCTGGGGACGCTTGCGGTCTGTGACCTCCAGCATTTCAATGATAGGAATCGCAAACGCGGCGGTCTTGCCGGTGCCGGTCTGGGACTGTCCGATGACGTCGCCGCCGTTCATGACGACCGGGATGCACGCGCTTTGGATATAGGTAGCCTCTGTGTAACCGCAGTCTGCGATGGCGCGGCTCATCTCAGGGGATAGGTTTAGTTCGTTAAATTTCATGTATTTCTCACTTTCATCTTAAAATCGCTCGCCTAGGAGTATATCATTATTATGAACAAAAGTAAAACGAATTAAGCAGGCAGATTTAGAAGTATGATATAATAATCCTAATCAAAGAACAAAGGTGAAAACAATGAAAGAGAAACGTGGTTTTACATTATTGGAAATGATCGTGACAGTTGCGATTTTATTTACGCTTTTGAGTATCTTGGTCCCGACGATGTCAGGCTTCGCGAAATCCGCAGGCGATCAGATTTCAGATTCTAATTTAGAGCTGTTGAATTTTGCCACGCATTCCTACGCTTCGTTTCATGAGATCGAAAATAAAGATATTTTTGAATCGGTCGCGGACGACGCCGCGCGGCAGCAGGTGCTGGTCAGCGACGGCCTGATTGAGCAGCCGGTGCATCCCAACGGGGAAGGGGATTATTGTTGGAACATTACCGATCAGAAATGGATCCGCTATGTTCAATCCACGGAAGGCTGCGGCGGCAGTTATAAACCTTCATCCAATCCGGATGGTTCATTGACGCCGGACGACGTAAAGAAGCCGGAACCGACGGTGTACCCGTCGTCTAAACCGATGCCGACCTACATTCCTTCGCCTTACAAGGCGGTTTGTGAAGCCAGCAAGGGCCAGTTTGACATCGTTGCGGAAACCTGTTCATGCCTGGCGGGTTACGTTCTGGAAGGAACGGAGAAGAAAGACGGCGTTGAATATAAGGTCTGCATCCCGGTCGAACAATATATGTGCGTCAGCAGCGGCGGGACTTATGACAAAGCCACTCAGGCCTGCACGTGTTCCGGCGATCTCATCCTTGATAACAACACCAAGATGTGCGTGTTCGATCAGGAAAAAGCCAACCAGCAGAAATGTGAGGCTGATGGGAACACGTGGGATGCTGATAAAAAAGTCTGTGTTATTGAAGAAATAACGGATAGACCATTCTATGTTGATGAGAATAATCCTAATTTCATTTATGCGGCATACGCTTTAGGCAGCACTGGCAATAACGTAGATTTTTCAGTCTTAGATAAAATTCCGTCATTAGAAGATCTTGTTAAAATAGGGAAACATGTTCCTCAAGGTGAATATTTCTTTTATAAAGGGAATGTCTATCGTATTCATGGGAGTGGCCTGTCTATAAATAAAAATTCCAATCTAGAAGATCTTATAAAGGGTAATGAGGTATTCTGCATTTCTAATCCTGATTATGTAGACTCAAAGCAATATTATAAAAACGAATATGTTTTAAAGGATGGTATATGGTATACTCCGAAGGATAATGGAGGGACTGCCACAGATCCATCAAATTCTTCAGAAGAATGGGGAACTTGGTATAAATGTGGAAGTGATTTATCACATTTTTCAAAGAAATGTCCGCTAAAATAAATGTGGATTTATTTTAGCGTATTAGTACTAGGGCTATAAGTGAATTCTTATAGTCTTTTTTCTGCGCGGAAAGAATGTTATGCTTTTTTGTAAAATTTTCAAAGCCCGAGTATTGAGTATTTGTATTAAAAGGTGTAGACTAGGAATCGTATACGCTTAAAGAGGGTTGGTTATGAATAAGATTGCGAAAGATCATGTGATCTATGCGATGTCTTCTGAGAATAAACCGGTACTCAACGTACATTCAGGAGATCGGATTACGTTTGAAACGATGGATTGTTATAGTGACGAGGTCACGCCGGACGAGCCGGACAGGCGTTGTCATCGGATTAATCCGGCAAACGGGCCGGCGGCAGTGGAAGAAGCCATGCCGGGTGATACGCTGAAGGTCACGATCGAGAAAATCTCGCTGGGAAGCCGGGCGTTGGTTGGCAGTTATCCCAACAGCGGAACGATGAAAGAGCTTGTGACACGCAGAATGATTCACTTTTTGCCGGTACAGGAGCGCCAGCTGGAATTTCGCAGCGATCTGATCGTCAAGGCGGATCCGATGATCGGCGTGATCGGCGTAGCCCCGCAGGGAAAAGAAGTTGGCTGCGGAACTCCGGGTGAACACGGCGGCAACATGGACTGCCGTAAAATCCGTGAAGGCTCAGTGGTCTATCTGCCTGTTTTTCATCCCGGCGCGCTATTAGCACTGGGTGATGTGCATGCGGCTATGGGCGACGGCGAGGTGATGGGCAGCGGCGCGGAAATTGCGGCTGAGGTCTCGGTAAAGGTCGAAGTCCTCAAGCAAGCCTGCGCAGGTCCATGGGTGACGGATCAGGATCAGCTCTATGCGCTGGCCTCCGCCAAAACGATGGAGGAAGCGCTGAAACGTTGTTGTCAGAAAATGAATTGCCAGCTGCAGCGCCAGTTGGGATGTACGCCGGAAACGGCGGGCATGCTGATGAGCCTGGAAGGCAATAGTGAAATATGTCAGGTTGTAAACGATTTGGTAACGCTGCGGTTTGGAATGCCGCTGGTTCGATTCCTTTCTAAGGAGGGAAATAGATCATGAACTTCAAACTGCCGATCAGAGATAAGCTGCTGCGGTTTCTGGGGCCGACCCGGATGATCGCGCTGAGCTTTGTCCTTGTTATCCTTGTAGGTTCCTTCCTGCTGTGGCTGCCGCTTTCGCAGAATCCCGGCATGCGGGCCAGTTATCTAGATAGTTTGTTTGTTGCCACCTCGGCGACCTGTGTGACCGGGCTGATGCCGTTTGCCGTGATCGATCAGTACAATCTGATCGGTCAGACGGTCATCATTTTCCTGATGCAGATCGGCGGACTGGGCCTGATGTCGCTGCTGGCGCTGTTTCTGACGCTGATGCGGCGCAAGCTGAACTTTTCTGAAAAGAAAATGCTGCAGGACTCGTTAAATAAAAACGACGCCGACAACATTCCCAACTTTCTAAAAAGCATCTTCCGCTACACCTTTATTTTTGAAGCGATCGGCATGGTGCTATTGGCGCTGCGCTTCATTCCGGAATATGGATTGACGCAGGGGCTTTACAATTCGGTATTCCTTTCCGTTTCCGCGTTCTGCAATGCGGGACTGGATAATATCACGCGGTCGTCCCTAATGGCATACGCGACCGATCCGCTGATTAATTTCACGGTCTGCGGTCTGATCATCACCGGCGGCTTAGGCTTTGCGGTCTGGTTTGACCTGCGGCGGGTGCTGCCGGAGAAAAAAAAGTTCAGCTGGAAACGGCTGTGGACGCGGCTTTCGCTGCACAGCCGGCTGGTTTTGGTGATCACCGGGGCGTTGTTAGGCAGCGGGACGCTGCTGATCCTGTTAGTGGAGTTTACCAATCCGGATACGCTCGGATGGATGAGTTTCCCGCAGAAAGTGATGGCGGCGTTCTTCCAGTCGACGACGCTGCGAACGGCGGGCTTCAGTACCATTGACTTCTCGATGCTGCGAGGCGCTTCCCTGTTCATCATGCTGTTCTATATGATCATCGGCGGTTCGCCGGGCGGCACCGCGGGCGGTATCAAAACGACGACGTTCTCGATGCTGTTCGTGCTGATCGTGTCCGAGATCCGCGACGCCGGCAATATGACGCTGTTCAAGCGGACGCTGCCGGCCGGCACCTTCCACAAGGCGTTCGCCGTCACGCTGACTTATGCCTGCGTGTTGATCATCGCGATCTTTCTGCTGACGCTCAGCGATCCGGAAATCGGTTTCCTGCCGATCGCGTTTGAAGCGTTCTCCGCGATTGCGACGGTCGGACTGTCTGCCGGGGTGACGCCGCTGTTGTCGGCGCTGGGCAAAATCGTGATCATCGCGCTGATGTATATCGGCCGTGTCGGTCCGATTACGATCGTGCTTTCGTTGATGCGAATGAAACAAAACCGTAAAACAAACAATCTCGTTTATCCGCACGGGGACGTGCTGATCGGGTAGGAGGAATAGGAATTATGTCGGAAATGAAACAGTATGTTATTCTGGGCTTAGGGATCTTCGGATCGACGATCGCCAAGACCCTCTCGCAATACAATCACGAAGTCATCGCGATCGATAAGGATCTGGCCTGCGTGGACCGCGTCAGCGATTTTGTAACGCAGGCGATTCAGGCGGACTTCACGGATATCGACCAGCTGCGCGCGATCGGCATTCAGGACTGCGACGCGGCAGTGGTGGCGACGGGATCGCACCTGGAAGAAAGCATCATGGGCGTCATGAACCTGCGCGAGCTGGGAATTCCGTTTATCATGGCGAAGGCGAAAAATAAAAAGTACATGCAGATCCTGCAGAAGATCGGCGCGGATTACGTCGTTCGTCCGGAAAAAGAGATGGGCGAGCGGGTAGCGAAGAAGCTGGTTTCACGCAACATCATTGATTTGATCGACATCGACGATGATTACAGCATCGTTGAGATCGCAGCCCCGGCCAAGTGGGTCGGCAAGACGCTGAAAGCGCTGGAACTGCGGACCAATTACGGCATTAACGTTTTGGGGATCCGCAAGAATCCGAAGGAACATCTCTCGATTTCTCCGGATGCGTTCTACACGATCGAGGCCAACGACCAGCTGCTGGTCATCGCGGATAATAAAATCTTCAAGAAATTTGAATCACTGTTCAGAATCTGAATCGAAGCCGGAAAATTCCGGCTTTTCTGTATTTTTGGACTTGTGAAGGAAAATGAACCATGGTATCATGATAACCGTAGTCGACAGGAGGTTTTTTATATGACAATGACAAAAGATAAATTTACATATATCCCCCAGGGCGTTTGTTCCAAGCGCTTTGATTTTGAGCTGGAAGGCGACGTTATTACCAACGTTGTGATCACCGGCGGCTGCCCCGGCAACCTGTTAGGCATTTCCAGAATCATCAAGGGGAAAACAGTCAAAGAAGTAGTAGAAGCTTTTCAGGGAGTTCATTGCGGCGCGAAGCCGACGTCCTGTCCTGATCAGATCGCAACGGCGTTAACCAAACACTTCCAATCAAACTAAAGGATAGTTTCAGTGCGGAACGCTCAGCCTAAGAACAGGTGAGAGCGTATGAAAAAACCGCAGATGGAAGTTGCGAAAACGCTGGTGGAGATCGGTTTGTCGTTTGACGTCATCGAATTGATGACGCAGGTGACGCCGGTTGAGTATCTGGCAGAAGTGATGGATGAAAATGAATCAGAAACAAATGAAAAGCACTGCTGAGCGTGCTTTTTATTTTGGATTCCGGAAGGAGGGGAAATCATGCGGAAGTTTCATTTTATTTGGGAGTTTTTAGAAAGCAACCGGAAACGGATGGCAGCGATGATTATTTTGGTGTGCGTGTATGCGTTTCTGAACCTGTGTTCACCACTGTTGTTCAGCTTTATGATCGACAATGTCATCCATGCCCAGCCGGCTAACAATCCGGTTCTGGCGTGGCTGTTGGATCATTTGGGCGGGGCGGCGTATTTGCAGCGGAATTTGTGGATCGGCGCCGCGGCGATTCTGGCGATTAACGCGCTGATCTGCGTGTGCGTGTTCTTGCGGGGGTATTGGAACGCGGTGATTTCAGAGGAAGTGTGCCGCAAGGTCCGCAACCGGCTGTACGCGCATCTGCAGTCTCTGCCGTTCAGTTACCATGTGCGGATTAAAACCGGCGATCTGGTGCAGCGGTGCACGAGCGATGTCGATCAGATCCGGCGCTTTCTGGCGGGACAGATCTCAGAGGTCGTTTATTCCGTCGCGACGGCGCTGGCCGCGCTGTTGATTCTGTTTTCCATCTACCGGCCGCTGGCCTGGCTGGCGGTGATCTCAATGCCGCTGTTAGTGATTTACGCGTATGTTTTCTTTACCCGCGTGCAGAAGGCGTTTTTAGCGTCGGATGAAGCTGAGGGGGATCTGAGTACGGCGGTGCAGGAGAATTTATCAGGCATCCGCGTTGTCAAGGCGTTTAATAACGAGCGGGAGGAAATCCGGAAGTTCGAGCAGAAAAATGCCCGCTACCGGGATCTGACGTTTAAAATGATTCAGTATCTGGGCGCGTACTGGGGGACAAGCGACCTGATCTGCCTGACGCAGATCTTCGTGATTATCCTGGCCGGGATTTTCGCCGCAATTCGGGGTGATCTGAGCGTCGGCAGCTTCTTCGTGTTCATTTCGTATGAAGGCATGATCCTGTGGCCGGTGCGCAACCTCGGCCGGATTCTTGCCGATATGGGTAAAATGAGCGTGTCCATCGGACGTCTGCAGGAAATTCTTGACGAAACTCCGGAAGATGTGGCCAGCGGGGAAACGCCGCCGATCGAGGGCCGGATTGAGTTCGATCATGTTCAGTTTCAATATGAAGGCGACAGTCAGCCGGTGCTGAAGGATCTGACCTTTACGATTGAGAAGGGCATGACGGTGGCGCTGATCGGGCCGACCGGCGGAGGCAAAAGCACTTTGGTTCATCTGTTGATGAGGCTGTACGATCCGACGTCCGGCCAGATTCGGATCGATGGACATGAAATTACAGACATCCAGCGGACATGGCTGCGCCAGAACATCGGCATCGTCCTGCAGGAACCGTTCCTGTTTTCGAAAACAATTTACGATAACATTCACTTAGCCCGGCGCGGGGCGCATCGCGAGGAAGTGGAACAGGCGGCGCGGATTGCGTCGGTGCACGAAGTCATCGCGGAGTTTGACCGCGGCTACGACACGTTAGTCGGTGAGAAAGGCGTCACGCTTTCCGGCGGACAGAAGCAGCGGATCGCGATCGCCCGCACGGTGCTGTCGCCGCAGCCGATTCTGATCTTCGACGATTCGCTGTCGGCGGTCGATACCCAGACCGACGCAAAGATCCGCGCGGCTTTAAAAGAGGTGCAAAGCCAGACCACGACGCTGATCATCACCCAGCGGGTGGCTTCGGCAATGGATGCCGACCTGATCCTGGTGCTGGAACAAGGCCGGATCACTCAGGCGGGAACGCATGCTCAGCTGCTTGAGCAAGACGGGCTGTACCGCCGGATCGTCGAGATCCAGACGGCCCGGATGAATGAAGGAGGGGAGGAAGCATGAGTCAGATTCGTTTTGAAGAACAACAATACAATACGGAATCGCTGGATGCCGGTCTGTGGAAGCGGATCTTCGTGCTGATGAGACCGCTGCGCAAGGAGCTGGTGCGGCTGCTGATCCTGATGGTCGCCGTCGCCGGCTGCGATGTCCTGTTTCCGATCCTCAACAAAATCGCGATCGACACGTTTGCCGCAGGCGGTCAGCCGGACAGCTCGCTGTGGATGTTTTCCGGAGTTTACATGGCAGGCGTGCTGTTTCAGGCATTCAGCGTCTATCTGTTTTTCATGCAGGCGGGTAAAATTGAAATGGCGTTCTCCTACGATGTGCGCCAGAAAGCGTTCGCCAAGCTGCAGACGCTCTCGTTTTCCTACTTTGACCGGACGCCGATCGGCTGGTTAATGGCGCGGATGAACAGCGATATTGCCCGGCTGGCGGAAATTCTGTCGTGGAGTCTGATGGATTTGATCTGGGGCTTAGCGGTGATGCTGGGAGTCAGCGTCGTCATGCTGCTCGTCAACTGGAAGCTGGCGTTATTGGTGCTGATGGTCGTGCCGGTGCTGGCCTGGCTGAGCGTGTGGTTTCAGGTTCGGATTCTCAAGAATTACCGCAGCGTGCGGCGGATTAACTCGCGGATTACCAGCGCGTTCAACGAAGGCATCACCGGCGCCAAGACGACGAAGACACTGGTCATCGAAGATGATAACTTAAAAGAATTCAATGAAGAAACGCTCGAGATGAAGGCGGCCAGCGTGCGCGCGGCGACGTTGTCCGCGCTGTTTATGCCGGTGGTCATGGGTCTGGGTGCGATCTCGACCGCGGCGATCCTGTGGTCGGGCGGCCATCAGGTGCTGATGCAGACGCTGCAGTTCGGCACGCTGATGATGTTTACGCAGTACGCCACGCAGTTCTTTGAACCGCTGAGGCAGATTGCCCGGCTGATCGCCGAGCTGCAGCTGGCGCAGGCCAGCGCGGAGCGGGTGCTGTCGCTTTTGGACAGTGAACCGCAGATTGTCGATACCCCGGAAGTGATTGAAAAATACGGAACAGAGCTGGAGCCGAAGCTGCAGAACTATGAACCGTTAGTCGGCGACGTGGAGTTCCGGCATGTCGATTTTGAATATCTTGAGGGCGAACGTGTGCTGACCGATTTCAACCTGAAGGTGAAAGCCGGCCAGACCGTCGCGCTGGTCGGAGAAACCGGTTCCGGCAAGAGTACGGTCGTCAATCTGTTATGCCGGTTTTATCAGCCGGTGAACGGACAGGTGCTGATCGACGGGAAAGACGTGCGCGAACGCTCGCTGGGCTGGCTGCACTCCCATCTCGGCTATGTGCTGCAGGCGCCGCATCTGTTCTCCGGCACGGTAAAGGATAACATCCGCTACGGCCGGCTGGATGCCAGTGATGAGCAGATTGAAGCGGCGGCGAAAATGGTCGACGCGCACGAGTTCATTCTGCGTCTGGAAAACGGCTACAACACAGACGTAGGCGAGGGCGGTTCACGGCTGTCGACGGGGCAGAAGCAGCTGATTTCATTTGCCCGCGCCGTGCTGGCGGATCCGCGGATCTTCGTGCTCGACGAGGCGACCGCTTCGATCGACACGGAAACGGAACAGGTGATCCAGTATGCCATCGAACACCTGATGAAAGGTCGGACAAGCTTCATCATCGCGCACCGGCTCTCGACGATCGTCAACGCCGATTTGATTCTGGTCATGAAAAAGGGTAAGATAGTAGAACAGGGAACGCATGGCGAACTGATGCGGTTGGACGGCTATTATGCCCGGCTGTATACCGCGCAGTTCAACGAAGACCTGGAGAACCAGCTGCTTAACCGCGGCCGCAGTTAAAGGAGAGGAAGTCAAACCATGAAACTGGAAGTCGGAACGCATTGTCCGTTCCATATTGAAGAAGGCGTGATGATCGATTTTGTGGAGGATCAGTGGCTGATCTTGATCAAAGACGCCGTGTGGCAGGATGAGGAAATCAAGGCCTTCCGCCGGAATCCCGGCCGGCTGGCATTTCTGCCATTGGATACCGTCGTGTTTTTTACCGTCAACATCGATGACGTGCTGGAAACCTCGGATCTGCCGTTTGTGATTCAGGAAAGCGAAAGCGCGGATGCCATTCTGGCTCAGACGGGAATGCCGGTGACGCTGGCGCTGATCTCAAGTCAGGACGAGGTGCTGGCGCTGCGGCAGCTGACGCTGGGCAATGCGGAAAGCTCGCAGGTGAAAGAGCAGCTGAAGCGGATCCTGGATGCGGGTTATGAAGCGGAAGTGTCAAACCATCAGATCGACAAGACGCAGGCTCGCTACCAGCCGTATGAGCTGGAAGAAAAGGCGCTGTTTACCGCAGCGTTCTAAATACGAAAAACGGAAATCAAAGAAGGATGGAAGCCAGCGTTCGACAAGGCTTCCATTTTTCTGTTAATCCTCGTTCAAAAAGCAATGAAAGAAGGACGTTCATTGAGAATATTCAATTTTGAAATTTCGCTGTTCTTCTCGGCAGAGTCAGCGCTCATTCCTCAAACGTAGGATTGGAATGATCCCGGTTGTAATTTTGCATCAGGATAGCTGGATCCTTTAAACATGAATATCCCAGGCATAAAATCATGACTCTGACTCTGAATGAGACAGATTTTCGGTAAATCGTAAAATTATTTTTGTTTTTTCTTTATGTTAAGAGACTTGACAGAATGAATATAGCGTATATACTGTATATATACAGTAAGAAAGGGTGACGGCATGGAAATCTTTATCAGCAACACGAGCGACAAGCCGTTGTATGAACAAATTACCGCCCAGATCAAAAATCTGATTCTTAACGGCGCGTTAAAGGAAGGGGACGCCCTGCCTTCAATGCGAATCTTGGCCAAGGAGTTAAGGATCAGCGTGATCACAACCAAGCGAGCCTATGAAGAACTTGAACGTGAAGGCTTCATCGTAACGCAAAGCGGTAAGGGCAGCTATGTGGCGGCGCGCAATGTGGAGCTGATCCGCGAGGAGAATTACCGCCGGATCGAGCAGCAGCTGCTCACTGCGGTGAATCTGGCGCGCTTAAGCGAGATTTCCCTGGATGAAATGATTGAGATTCTGACCCTGCTGTATAAGGAGGAGTAATCATGGACGCCATTTTATCAATAGAACATCTGCACAAGCAATATTCCGGTTTTGAATTAAATGATCTTTGTCTGCAGCTGAATCCGGGCGAAGTCATGGGCTTCATCGGTGAGAACGGCGCGGGCAAGACGACGACGATCAAATCAATTCTCGGCTTAATCCGCCACGACGGCGAAGTTCGTATTTTTGGCAAGCCGTTCGAGCAGTTAAGCGAACGGGAACGCGGGCAGATCGGCGTCGTGCTGGACGGCTGTCACTTCCACGATCCGCTGACGGTCAAACGCGTTGAACAAATACTGTCCGGCATTTATCCTGAGTGGGAAAGAACGAAGTTTCTGCAGCTGTGCGAACGCTTCGGGCTGCCGCTGAACAAGAAGATCAAGACATTTTCGACCGGCATGAAAATGAAGCTGTCGATCATCGCCGCGCTCTCGCACAACGCCCGCCTGCTGATCCTCGACGAACCGACCAGCGGCCTGGATCCGATCGTCCGCGACGAGATGCTCGATTTGTTTTACGACTTTATTCAGGATGAAACGCATTCGATTTTGTTTTCCAGCCACATCACAACGGACATTGAAAAGATTGCCGACAGGGTGACGTTTATCCATCAGGGCCGGCTGCAGTTTTCGCTGCCGAAGGATGTCCTGCATGACGAATATGGGATTGTCAAGGGGGCGCGTTCGGAGATTGAAAAGATTGATTCCGATTCGCTGCTGGCGATCGTGCCGCAGAGTTTAACCTGTCAGGGATTAGTCCGCAACCGCGAGGAAGTCCGGCAGGCGTTTGGCAAGCTGAATGTCGAAGCGGCGACGCTGGAAGAAATTATGCTTTGCATGGTGAAAGGAGAATTACGGTAATGAAAGGCTTATTGTTGAAGGACTTGTTTGTCGTCTCTGAATTTGTCCGCGTGCTGACGCTGATGGCGATCGTTTTTATCGCTTCAATGATGGCGATCGACGGCTTTTCAGTCATCGGCGCGATGATTTCGCTGCTCGTCGTGTCGCTGGTTATCTCCTCGTTCAGCTACGATGATCTGGCGCATTGGGACAGCTTCGCCGCAACGCTGCCGGTCAGCCGCAGAAAGCTGGTCGCTTCCAAATATCTGTTTCTGCTTCTGCTGGGCGTGCTGGCGGTGGTGTTTAACGGACTGGTGTCCGTGCTGTTCGCCGCGCTGCAGCCGGGAGTCAGCCTTGCTGAACAGTTTGTCACGGGAATTCTCATCTCGATGGCGGCCTGCATCATCGACTTCGTCTTAATCCCGCTGATTTATAAATACGGCGCGGAAAAAAGCCGGATGATGATGATGATGGTGATCGTGGTAATCTTTGGGATCACTTACGGCGGGGCGGCGTTGTTAAAGATGTTGAATATCGGCACGGATTGGATTACGCTGCCGATATTGATCGGCGGAATTGCCGCTGCATTTCTTGCCAGTTTGTTGATTTCCTGGATCTGCTCTGTTAAAATCGTAGAGAAGAAAGAATATTAAGAACTTTGGCGGGAGGCGGTCAGGATGCAAAGAATCGACGGACATGTGCATTTGGAACACGGACCTTTAAGCGCGGCCTATGTTGAACAATTTGTCTCGGCGGCGCAGAAAGCCGGACTGGACTGTCTGCAGATCCTGGACCATACCCACCGCTTCCGTGAATTCCGGCCGGCCTACCAAAGCGTGATCGAAGCCGATCCGCTGCAGGCGCAATGGCTGAGCGGAAAAGGAAAATTCAAAGATTCTTTAACGGACTATCTGGAGCTGGTCCGGCAGCTGAAGCAGCGCGTCTGGCCGCTGGAGGTCCGGTTTGGTCTGGAGGTCTGCTACACGCCGGAAAGCGAGTTGTTTCTGCGGGAAATCTGCCGTGAGCTGCCGCTGGATTTTCTGGTGGGCAGTGTTCATTCGATTGACGGTCTGTTGTACGACATGCCATTTTCCCAGCCGCTGTTATGGCAGAAATACGAGCATCAGACCGTCGTTGACCGCTATCTGGACTGCGTGCTGCAGTCTGTGCAAAGCGGGCTGTTCGATCAGATCGGACATCCCGATACCGTGAAAATGGCGTCTGCCAAGGCGGTCATGGATCCGGGAAGGATTCGTGAGATCGCTGAGGAAGCGAAGCTGCGGGGGATCGCGCTGGAATGCAACACCGGCTGTCATTGGCGCTACGCCCATCCGGATTTCGGCTTGTCCGATCTGTGGCTGACCCTTCTGGCCGAGGTGGGCAATCGGGTCGTTACGGCCAGCGACGCTCATGATCCGGCAGACGTCAACCGTGATCTGGAACAGGCGCGGGCCCGGCTGATTCAGTTTGGTGTGCGCTGCGCTTAGGCTCAGGTTTTAGCGCTGGTTCGAGTTGAAGTAAAATCAAAGAAACCGCTGAACGGCGGTTTTCTTTGGTGGTGGAGGAAGTTTCGCTGTAATTCGGGTGATCCGCGAGATTGAGAGCCAGACTAAGTTACGGGAAGGTGATGAAATTGAATCCAAAAATCTATGAATTTGATGCCGTAATCCGGAAAGTTGAAGGGCTGGACGGGGCATATATTGAATTTCCCTGGGATGTGCGGACTGAATTCGGCCGCGGCCGCGCCGCGGTTTTCGCCGAGTTTGACGGTATCCCCTATCAGGGCAGTTTGGTGCGGATGGGCACGCCCGGACACATTCTCGGCATCCGCAAGGATATCCGCGCTCAGATCGGCAAACAACCCGGCGATCAGGTGCACGTCCGGCTGTGGGAGCGGGCGATTGAAAAAAAGCGTTGATTCTCTTTGAAAAACACGACAAAGGCGCGCAAGTGTAGGCTTTGAAAAACCGTTCGGCGTATGATACAATACTAGCGTTATAGAAAATGGTGGAAGTTATGAAATTAAAAGAAATACTCTTGCTGGCAGGGGTGCTGGCGCTGGATATGCTGACGAAGTTCTGGGTGCAGTCGACGATGACGCTCGGCCAGAGCATCCCGGTCATCCGTGGTTTTTTCAATATTACTTACGCGCAGAATACCGGCGCGGCCTGGAGTCTGCTCGAGGGGAAGATGATGTTTTTCTACATCATCACCACCGTAGCCGTCGTTGGCTTCTCCTGGTATTTATGGAAGACGGACAAGAAAGAGACATGGACGCGGCTGGCGACGGTGCTGGTGATCGGCGGTGCGCTGGGCAATCTGATCGACCGCGTGGCGTTTCACTATGTCCGGGATTTTCTTGATTTTATCATCTTCGGATATGATTTTCCGATTTTTAATGTAGCGGACATGGCGCTGTGCGTCGGCGTCGGACTGCTGATCCTGATCACGCTGATCCGGCCGGAAGGAGAGAAACAGTAATGGAAACACGCATTTTGATCGTTGAGGAACAAGACCAGGGCGTGCGCCTGGATAAGTATTTAAGCACAGCGATGGACGATTGTTCGCGCAGCCGCGCGCAGCAGCTGATCGACGAGGAAGCTGTGCGGATCGACGACCTGCCGGTCAAGAACAGCTATAAGGTGAAAGCCGGGGACGAGATCGAGGTCACGCTGCCGGAGGAGGAAGCGCTGGAAGCGCAGCCGCAGGAAATGGCGCTGAATGTCGTGTATGAGGATCACGACGTGATCGTCATCAACAAGCCGAAGGGCTTAGTCGTCCATCCGGGACCGGGCAATCCGGATCATACGCTGGTCAACGGTCTGCTTTGGCACTGCCATGATCTTTCGGGGATCAACGGCGTGCTGCGGCCGGGGATTGTGCATCGGATTGATAAGGATACCAGCGGGCTGATTGTCGCCTGCAAGAATGACAATGCACATCAGTCGCTGGCGAAGCAGCTGGCGGAAAAAACCGCAGGCCGGCAATATTACGCGCTGGTGCACGGCGCGATCAATCACGAATACGGAACGATCGACGCGCCGATCGGGCGGGATGAGAAGGATCGTCAGAAAATGGCGGTTACGGAGAAAAACTCCCGGCCGGCCATTACACATTTCAAGGTTGTGGAGCGGTTTGACAACTACACGCTGGTCAGCTGCCGCCTGGAAACCGGGCGCACGCATCAGATTCGTGTACACATGCAGTATATCGGCTTTCCAATCGTTGGCGATCCGAAGTATTCGCTGCGCAAGACGCTGCCGACGCAGGGCCAGATGCTCCATGCTTACCAGCTGTCGTTTACCCATCCTTCCACCGGCGAGCGGATGACGTTTGAAGCGCCGCTGCCGCCGGAATTTGAAGCGCTGTTAACACAGCTGCGCCAGGAGAGGAGCGGGCTATGAATTGTACTGAAAAAGACGTGCAGCTGCTGCAGCTGGCGTATTACTTTATATCCGTCTGCCAATATCAGTTTATCTCTCTGCGCGAGGCGCAGGACGAGATCTGGCTGGGGAATCCCAAGCATCCGGAATACCCGGTCATCCGGCTGTCGCAAACCCGTTTGAGCACGGTGTTTTTCGATAAGACGCGGATTTTGAAGATCCATCAGTCGATCCGGAATTTATTCCGCCGCAACTGTGATCTGCTGGATATTCATATCAGCGATGAAGCGGTGCAGGATCAGGAGGAACAGATCGATCTGGTGACGATTTCGCCGCAGACGGTATCCGACCCGCAGCTGACGGCAGTCTTCCCGGGGCTGGACCACGCGGTTCAGCCGATCCAGGATCCGCAGCAGGAATACAATAAGATCACCCAGAAACTGGCTGAGCTGCAGCGGCAGCGCGCGCAGAGTCCGCAGGCAAAATCACCGCTGGCGCCGCCGAAAGCGACGATGATTCTGATGGGCATCTGCCTTGTCATTTATTTGTTAAGCGTGGTGTTCTCCTGGATGTTCAGGGAATTGGGCGGCTCAGGGGAAGTGAGCGTTTCCGTCGCGATTTTGTTAGGCGGCTACTATAAAGCGTTTGTTGTGGGCGCCCACGAGTACTGGCGCTGGCTGACGAGCGCGTTTGTTCACGTCGATCTGTGGCATCTGTTGATGAACATGATGGCGCTTTACAACATGGGGATGCTTTGTGAAAAGCTGATGGGCGTGCGGAATTATCTGATCATTCTGTTCGGTTCGATTTTATTCGGCTCGGCGTTTGTCTTCTTAGGCAGCGGCAACGTTGTGGCGATGGGCATCAGCGGCGGACTGTACGGTCTGTTGGCGGCGTTTCTGGTGTACGGCATTCAGACGCGGATTCTGTTTCAGCCGCAGCTGCGCACGCAGTTCCTTTTGATCCTGATGATCAACCTGATGATCAGTCTGATGCCGGGTGTTTCGCTGGCCGCGCATTTCGGCGGCTTTGTCGGCGGCTTGTTGATCAGCGTCGTGCTGACCCGCAATGATTCGTGGGCGCAGCTGCGTAAGAATACGATGGTGGCGTTGTGCGTAGCCGTTGTGTTCCTTGGCCTGAAGACGGTTCAGCCGCAGGCTCGGGAGCTGGATACGATCTATCCGGGAACGGACCGGATGGTGGTGGAGATGCTGAAAGATCTGCATCTGGACTTCTACGGCGATCATTTAAGCAAGAAGATGGTCGAAACTTACGTGGGTTCGTCACTTTAGGAGGAAATGAACGATGAAGCGAGAACATGTTTTAAGCTGGGACGAGTATTTTATGGGCCTGGCTCATCTGTCGGCGATGCGGTCGAAGGATCCTTCAACCCAGGTCGGCGCAGTGATCGTCGATCAGGAGCACAAGGTGGTCGGAATCGGTTATAATGGTCTGCCGATCGGCTGCTCTGACGATGAATTTCCATGGGATCGGGAAGGCGGTATGTTGGAAACGAAGTATGCATTCGTCGTTCATGCCGAATTGAATGCGATTCTCAACAGCACGCGCGATCTGCACGGCTGCACGCTGTACGTGTCGCTGTTTCCCTGCAATGAGTGCGCCAAGGCGATCATCCAGAGCGGGATCCGTAAAATCGTCTATGAAGACGATAAGTATGCGGCGGCGGATAACGTCATCGCTTCCAAGAAGATGCTCAATGCAGCGGGCGTAGAACTGGTGCGGCTGGGGAAACGCGTTCAGTTAAACGTCGATGTGATTACCGACTAAACTTGTAAAACAAGAAATCTGAGGATATAAGCGGACAAAAGAGCTTGTTGTTCGCTTTTTTTTGTGTTGGAAAGAGTCTTCATTCTGTGAAAAAATGATGAAAAATGAAGAAATAGCGGGGCTTTTCGCAAAAAAGCGCAATAGGTATAAGGGAGGGATAAAACCTATGACTTTAATAAAAGCGAAAAAGCAACGTTCCAAACCTCAGGCTCCATCCAACTACAAGCTGCGCTGTACGAATGACTTTGTGTTCAAATCCCTGATGACCTATGATCCGGAGATTGGAAAACGGCTGGTGAAGGATCTGACCGAAAGTATTCGGGATTATGTCGTGGACAAGGTCGATCTGACTTCTACGGAGCTGTTGACCGAAGGCTTCCAGGCCAAGGATATCCGTCTGGATATCTGCGCCCGCTTAACGCCGGATCGGCTGATCGATTTCGAGATGCAGTGCGGCTCCAACAAGATGGAGATTCCCAACCGCAGCGCTTATTACGCTGCGACGCTTGTCAACCGGCCGGATAACAAAGGCCTGGCGTATACCGCGTTGACGCCGGTGGATCAGCTGTTTCTGCTGGACTTCGACTTTCCGGCGAAGGCAGATCAGCCGGAGAAAGCGATTCATGTCTATCAGTTAGCGGAGATCCTGGATCATGACATCTTGACAAATCTGATCTCGGTGGTTATCATAGAGATGAAGAAGATAATTCAGATGAATCATAGCTATGAAGAACTGAGCCGGGCGGAAAAGTGGTGCTGGTTTCTCAAACGGTATGACGAGGAACACAGTGATTCGGTGGCTGCCCGGTTAGTGGAAGAGGATGAAATCTTTAAGGAGGCGGACAGCGTAATGAAGCGAATGAGCAGTGATCCGGCGATGCGGGATGCGGCGTTTGAGCATAACCGGCGGATGATGGACATGGCGCAGCTGCGCTTTGAAGGCAAACGGGAAGGCTTGGCAGAAGGTATTGAACAAGGCATCGAAAAGCAACGATTAGAAACCGCAAAGGAAATGCTGAGAAATCATTGTAATGATCAGCTCATCCAGCTCTGTACCAAGATCAGTCTTCAACAACTGGAACAGTTAAAAAAAGAAATCGTTTCCGGTTTTAATCAAACTGAGGACTATTCAGCGCAATCCCATCGGACAGGCGACTAATATCAGCGAAAAGAAAATATCACCGGCGGCGTCTGCCGCCTTTTCTATTTTTCCTCCGTTTTAACTGAATAATGAAGTCTGCCGGGTTTTTGCGGTCTTGATGTTTGTTCGGAAAAATCCTGTCCATACTAGCGGATAGACAGGAGGAATCTTGATGAGTACACAAGGCTATAAAGAAGCGTCCAAGCGGACCGCACCGAAAAAGGGAACGTTAGGCAAGGCGCTGTGGGCGTTTGTCAGCGGCGGGGTGATGGGGATCATCGGACAGGGTCTTTTAACGATGTATCAACAGCTGCTGGGCTTAGACGCCAAGGCCGCAGCCGGGCCGATGGTCATCACCGTCGTGTTTGTTACGGCGCTGCTGACAGGACTGGGCATTTACGATAAGCTCGCGCAGAAATGCGGGGCCGGTCTGTTTATCCCGATTTCCGGTTTCGCCAATTCGCTGACATCCTGCGCCATGGAAGGCCGCAGTGAAGGACCGATCTACGGCATCGGCAGCACGATGTTCAAGCTGGCCGGATCCGTATTGACTTACGGCATCGCCGCGGCGTATACGCTGGGCTTGCTGCGATGGGTGGTGTCGCTGTTATGAAGACGCTGCATTTTCAATCTGTCTTTGTCGGCGGCTGCGGAACGGCGGCGGGTCCGATGGAAGCTCAGGGTCCGTTAAAGGATAAAATTGACAAGCTGTTCGACGATATTTATTGCGAAGAGAAAACCTATGAACAGGCTGAGCGGCGGCTGATGTCCGAAGCCTGCGATCATGCACTGCGGGCACAGGGATGTAAAACCAGTGATCTTGATCTGATCCTGGGCGGTGATCTGCTCAACCAGCTGGGGACCAGCCACTATTTTGCCCGCGACCTCGAAATACCGTTTATCGGCTTATACGGTGCCTGTTCCAATTCCACGCTGATCGCCGCCAACGCCGCGATGTGGATCGACAGCGGTCACGCCGAACGGGTGCTGGGCTTAACCAGTTCGCACAACGCGACGGCTGAACGACAGTTCCGCTATCCGAATGAATACGGTGTGCAGAAGCCGGAAACAACGACCTATACGGTCACCGGGGCGGGGGCGATGATCTTCCAACATGAAAAGACGCCGATCCGTTTGACGCAGGCCACGCTGGGCCGGATTCTCGACTGGCAGTTCACCAATCCTAATGACATGGGCAGCGCGATGGCTCCGGCCGCCTTCGATACGATCTGCCGGCATTTTGAGAACACCGGGACGAGTTTTGACGACTATGATCTGATCGTCACCGGTGATTTGTCCAAAATCGGCCGAAGCATGCTGATCGATCTGTTCAAGCAGAAGGGCATGGATCCGCATGATAAATTGATCGACTGCGGTCTTCTGATCTATGACCGCGAACATCAGGAAGTGTTTGCCGGCGGCAGCGGCTGCGCATGCAGCGCGGTGGTGACGATCGCCTATTTGTTCGATCTATTAAGAACGAAAGCGCTGCATAAGATCATGGTGGTCGCAACCGGCGCGCTGCTTTCAACGGTGATCGTGCAGCAGAAGGAGTCGATCCCGTGCATTGCGCACGCCATCGTGTATGAAGGGACGGTCGGTGAATGATGATGGAATATTTCGGCGCGTTTGTCGTGTGCGGCTTGATTTGTCTGGCCGGACAGCTGATTTATGATAATACCAATCTGACGCCCGGGCACATTACGAGCTTGTTCGTTGTGCTCGGCGCGTTCCTTGATTTCTTTAATCTCTATGATAAGCTTGTTGAATTCGGCCATGCCGGCGCATTGCTGCCGATCACCAGCTTCGGCCATTCGCTGATGCATTCTGTTATGGATGGAGTGGCGCAGCAAGGCTTATTAGGGATTCCGTTGGGGATGCTGGATCTGACGGCGGCTGGGATTACCAGCGCGATCTACTTTGCATTTTTAGCGGCGCTGATCTTTAAGCCGAAGCTATGACCGGGAAGACCCCGTTTTCAGCGGAAGCCTGGAAGAACGTTGACTGGCTGCGGCAGGCGACCGACTGTTTCGACCTGACGATCCGTTCGGTCAACGTCAACGACCGGCAATGCCTGCTGGTGTTCGTCGGCGGGGTGACCGGTACGACCTCCATTGAACCGATCGTTGAAAGTCTGGTCTTCGACAAGGGCAATCTGGCATTCTTTCCAGCGACGGTAACACAGGCGGGAAGTCTGGAGGACGCGCTCGATAAGATCCTGCAGGGCCAGACTTTGGTCATTCTGGAAGGCAGCGCGTACGCGTTTATCGTCGACACGCGTTCCTATCCGACCCGCGGGCCGAGCGAGCCGACGGTTGAAAAGAGCGTCCGCGGCGCCCGCGACGGCTTCATCGAGCATATCATGCTGGATTTGGGGATGGTGCGGCGGCGGATCCGTGATCCCAAGCTGGTGACGAAAGCCTATCAGAAAGGCAGCCGGACGAAGACCGATATCTTTGTTTTATACATCAGCGATCTGATCCATCCCTCGATTCTTCACGATTTTCAAAATCGGATCGATCATCTGCCGGTCAATGCGGAGGTGACCAGCGAACGCCAGCTGTGCGAGCTGATGTATGGACAGACGTGGAATCCCTATCCGCACGTGCGCTATACCGAACGGCCTGACATCGCGGCGATTCATCTGCTTCAAGGTTCGCTGATCATTCTGGTTGACAACTGTCCTTCGGCGGTGATCCTGCCGACAACCTTCTTTGAACAGACCAAGCAGATTGAGGAATATACCCAGACGCCGGTGATCTCGCTGGTCATGCGGGCGATCCGACTGGCCGGCGTGTTCTGTTCGATTTATCTTTTGCCCTTATGGATGGTGCTGGTCATGCAGCAGAATCCGACGCGCCTGAACCTGCCGCTGCCCGAAATCCCCGGGCCGATTACTTTCGGCGTGCAGGTTTTGATCGCGGATCTTTTGATCGAGTGGATCCGGCTCTCCCTGATTCATTCGCCGTTGATGCTTTCCAGCCTTTTGGGCATCGTCGCGGTGTTTGTGCTGGGCGACGCGCCGATTGCCTACGGAGCCTATACGCAGGAGATTCTGATCATGACGGCAATTGTCAACATCGGTAATTTCGTAACCGCGGGCTATGAGTTGTCGATGGCGAATAAAATTGTGCGTCTGGCGCTGATCGTGATGGTGGTGATCGGCGGTTACCGCGGCTTTTTGATCGGAATCCTGATCCATCTGATTCTGCTTTTACAAACCCAGGTCGGTCCTTTTCCCTATCTATATCCGCTCATTCCGTTCAACGGAAAAGAATTCAAGCGGCTGTTCTTAGGCAACTTCACGATGGATAAGAAATAAAATCTAGTGCTGAAAGCCACTTTTTGTTATAATGAGAAACAAGAGGTGGTTTTTTGTGTCGTTTACAGTCGCCGTGGATCAGTTTGAAGGACCGCTCGATCTGATGCTGCATCTGATCAAGGAAAAGGAGCTGGATCTGTTTGATCTGGATATCCATGTTCTGACAGAACAGTATCTTTTGTATTTAAATAAGATGGAAGAAATGCATCTGGAAGTATGCAGCGAATACCTCGTCGAGCTGGCGACGCTGATTGAATACAAAAGCAAGAAGCTCTTGCCGAAGCAGGAGGCGGAACTCAACGACGCCTATGAGGAAGATCCGAAAGACCGCTTAGTCCGCCGGTTATTGGAATATCAACAGTTCAAGGAGATCAGCGAACAGCTCAAACAGCTGTATCTGGACCGGCAGCGTCAAATAACCAAGCCGATTTCCATCGAATCGGAGGAATGGATCAAAGCCAACGAAAACCAACCCGTGCAGGGCAGTCCGTATGAACTGGCGAAAGCGATGACAAAATGTCTGCGCCGGATGCAGCTGTTAAGACCGATTGAAACAAAATATACGGCGAAGGAAATTTCCGTTGAGGATCGGATCCTGCAGATCACGGCGCGGTTAGCGGATTTACCGGAAACGTTCAGCTTTGAACGGCTTTTGGAAGACTGTCATGAAATTCATGAAACGATCGTCACATTTCTGGCGATTCTGGATATGGCGCATACGCATCAGTTGTATTTTACTGTCGACGATGCGGATACGATCTGGTTTAGGAGGGGAGCTTAACCATGGAAAATCAAGCGTTGACGATCGTCGAGGGTTTGTTGTTTATCGTCGGCGACGAAGGTCTGACGCTGCCGCAATGCGCGGCGGTGCTGGATATCAGCGAAAGCGAGGCGCGGCGGGTGCTCGAGGATTTACAGCGGATGTACGCAGAGGATCAGCGCGGGATTGAGGTCGTTGATTACGGCGGAGTATTCAAATTTGTCTCCAAGGCTTTAATTCATCCTTACGCGCAGAAGCTGTTCGCGAACGCCAAAAACACGGCGCTGTCGCAATCGGCGCTGGAAACCTTGGCGATTATTGCCTACAAGCAGCCGATTACCCGGGTGGAAATTGAAGAAATCCGCGGCGTGGGCTGCGATATGATGCTGCGTAAGCTGCAGGCGCGGGGACTGATCCGGGAAGCGGGACGTTCAGAAGCTCCCGGACGGCCGATTCTGTTTGAAGTGACCGAGGAATTTATGGACAGCTTCAAGCTGGTCAGCCTTAATGAGCTGCCGGAACTGCCGGACTATACGGAAAGCGAAAGTGAGGATCTGTTTGAATAGATCCTTTTTTCATTTTAAACTCACCATTCTATTTTATGTGGAAATAAAAATGCCGGGCGATCGGACCGGAAAATATTTCCTTCCTTTGAAAGTAAGCGAATTCCACATTCTTTCATGAAAGAAGAATTGCACTTCGTTCAAAAGGTTGTAAAATAGAGAAGGCAGGTGAATGAGATGAAAAAAAGCTTGAGTTTACTCCTGTCGTTCTGTTTAACCGGCTGTGCTGGACAACCGGTGGATTCTTCCGCCGTTTTGAAAGAAAACACGACGCCGAAAGGGTGTCTTTGTTATAGAACAATCACGGAATTTGATTACAGCCAGCCGTTGGCGGAGACCGCGCCGGTCTCGGATGAATTCTTTTCCGATACGGCGTTTTTAGGCGATTCGCGGGCTGTTGGCGTTTTTGACTACGAGGTATTTCCGCAGTCGGACGTCCTGGCTTCGATCGGCTTGTCGATCAACCAGTGGCAGATCAAAAAGGTGATTGGGGAAGGAACTGAGAAACAGACCGTATGGGAAGCCTTGGAAAATAAACCTTACCGGCGTTTGGTTCTGATCGTCGGCTACAACGAACTGGGATGGGAATACAGCTCAGTTTTCAAACAGAAGCTGGGCAGCTTGATTGACGGACTGCGCGAAATCCAGCCGGACGCCGTGCTGCTGCTTCAAAAAATTTATCCTTGCAGCGCCAAAGGTTATGCCCGTGAAAAAGAGGTTACACCGGAAAGAATCGCTGAATACAATGCGATTTTTACAGAACTGGCGCAGGAAAAACGAGTCTATCTGCTTGACCCGGCGCCGCTGTTCACGGATGAAAACGGCGATCTGCGCGCGGAACTGACGGACGATGGCGTGCATTTGAATACCGCCGGTTTCAAAATTTATCAAGATTATATCAAAACACATGTGGAGGAAGGGAGCAACAATGAAAAAATGGAGTGTATTGATCCTGACAGCGCTGTTGATCACAGGCTGCCAGAGCCCGGCCAAGCCGAACGCGAAGAGCGTGGCGGAAGTGATGGAGCAGCTGAGCCGGAAAGCAGATCCTGAACAAACGCTGGTCGATGTGGACACCGATCAGATCGACGCGTTTTATTTCTTCGCTCCGGACGAAGTGCTCGATCAGCAGATGAAAATGGCGGCGGATACCCGTGCCGATCAGATTGCGGTGTTTGAGGTCAGCCATCCGGACGAAGCGCGAAAGGTGATCGAATCCAGTCTAGCGGCAATGCAGCAGCAGAATGCCAATTATTTTCCGGAAGAAGCGGATAAGCTGGAACATGCCTGCATTTTAAACGACGGTGCGGTGTTTGCGGTCGTTGTCGGCGAACAGGCCGAAGCGGTGTGCAGCGCAGGTCTGAAATAAGGAAGGGAGGCGGAGCGATTGATTTGTTCGGCAGACAATCTGGTTAAAAATTATGGCGCAGATCCGGTTCTGGATCATGTCAGCCTGGTCATTAATGAAAAAGAAAAATGGGGCATCGTCGGCGTCAACGGCGCCGGGAAATCGACGCTGCTGCGCTTAATTGCCGGCCTTGAAACTCCGGATGAAGGAACGGTTACGCTGGTACCGGGCAAAAAGATTTCCTGTCTGGTGCAGCAGCCGCAGCTGGATCCGGAGAAAACCATTTTGGAAACCGTGCTGGAGAGCGCGGAGAAAAAAGACGAGGTTCAGGAATATGAAGCCAAATCGATCCTGACCCAGTTAAAAATGAACGACATGAGTCAGAAGGTGGGAACGTGTTCCGGCGGTCAGCGCCGCCGCGTCGCGCTGGCCTGCGCCTTGATCCGTCCCTGCGACCTGTTGATCCTGGACGAGCCGACCAATCATCTTGACCAACAGATGATTCTGTGGCTGGAAAAGCGGCTGATCAAATCGAATAAAGCGATGCTGATGGTCACGCATGACCGTTATTTTCTCGACCGCGTCACCAACGCAATTCTGGAGGTGGAGTCGGGGCATGTTTATGCCTATCAGACAAATTACTCCGGCTTTTTACAGCTGAAAGCGCAGCGTGAGGAAATGGCCCGGGCCAGCGAGCGCAAGCGGCTGGCGTATCTGCGCAAAGAAGCCCAGTGGATTCAGCGCGGGGCGATGGCCCGCTCGACCAAGAGCCGGGAACGGATCGAACGTTTTGAAAAGCTCAGCGCGATAGAACGGATTCAGGATCCTGATCAGCTTAAGCTCGGCTCCCTGAGTTCCCGTTTAGGCAATACGACGATCGAGATCCGCAATCTGTCCAAGGCGATCAACGGTCAGCCGCTGATCACGGATTTCAGCTACATCGTTCGCCGGCACGAGCGCTTAGGCATTATCGGCCCTAACGGCTGCGGCAAAAGTACGTTGATGAAGCTGCTTGTAGGGCAGCTGCAGCCTGACGCCGGGAAGATCATCATCGGGGAAACGGTGCGGATCGGCTATTTTTCCCAGGAGCTGGAAGAAATGGATCCCGATCAGCGCATTATTGATTACGTCCGCGCGATCGGCGAGGTGATCGACACGCCGGACGGACAGATGAGCGCTTCGCAAATGCTGCAGCGGTTTTTATTCGATCCGAAGCAGCAATGGCAGCCGATCGGCAAATGCTCCGGCGGCCAGAAACGCCGGCTCGGTTTACTGGGAATCCTGATGAAAGCGCCGAACGTCTTGCTTTTGGACGAACCAACCAACGACCTGGATATTCCGACGCTGATGCTTCTGGAAGAATATCTCGATGATTTCGGCGGGGCGGTGCTTTCCGTCAGTCATGACCGCTATTTTCTCGACCGCACCTGCGACCGGCTTTTGATCTATGAAGGCCAGGGACATTTGAGCTTCAGCAACCTGAGCTATACTGATTATCTGGAGCAGCAGGCGGAAGCGGAACAGGCTAAACCGCGGGAAACGCCGGTCCGCGTCAAGCCGAAAGTTAACCGGCTGACCTATATGGAAAAGAAAGAGCTGGATGAAATCGAGGCCCGGCTGCCGGCGCTGGAACAGAAAATTCAGGAGCTGGATGTTCAACTCAGCGACACGTCGGACTATGCTCAGCTTAAGGTTCTGAGCGAGCGGCGGGAGGCGGCGGAAAGCGAGCTGGAAAGCAAAACGGAGCGCTGGATGGAGCTGAGCGAAAAACAATCCTGAAAAGCTGAAAAAAGCTTAAAAAATCATTGTCAAGCAAGGGGAAGAAGTGTATTATATACCTGTAAATCTGATAGCAGTCAGATTTGCATTACTTGTATAGGTGTCAAATTTCGGCTGACACGTATCTACCCACTGGCCTATGTGTGGACTACAAGTAACCTTTTCCCCCATTTTTATAAATGAGCAGTCAAGGTGAATGCCGAGTGACCCTAAAGGAGGAACTCTTTATGAAGAAAGGACCGAATCAGGCGCAGACTTCATTCTAGGAGTTTTTCAGTGCATATTGTGGATACAATATGTTTTTTATTTTGGAAAGGTCAATTGAGAGAAAAGGAAGGATAGCGAATGGAAAAGCAGGAAATGATGTACGAGGGCAAGGCCAAACAGGTCTATGCCACCGACGATCCGGACCGGGTAATCATCCATTATAAGGATGACGCAACGGCGTTTAACGGATTGAAGAAGGACAGCATCCGCAACAAAGGCGTGCTCAACAACAAGATCACGACGATTTTATTTAATGAGCTGAATCGCCGCGGGATTGCGACGCATTGGATCGAAACGTTGAATGATCGCGATCAGCTGTGCAAGAAAGTCAGAATCGTTCCCCTGGAGGTCATCGTCCGCAACGTCGTCGCCGGAAGCATGGCGAAGAAATTTGGAATTGACGAGGGGACAGAACTGAAAACGCCGGTTTATGAAATTTGTTATAAGAACGACGAGCTGGGCGATCCGATGATCAACGACACCCATGCGGTCGGCCTGGGACTGGCGACGCGCGAGGAACTGGACCAGATCTACGAGATCACCGCGCAGGTCAATGAAGCGCTAAAGGAAATCTTGGATCAGATCGGCATCCGCCTGATCGACTTCAAGCTGGAATTCGGGAAGGACAGCACCGGACGCGTGCTGTTGGCGGATGAAATTTCGCCGGATACCTGCCGCTTCTGGGAAAAGGGCACGGATAAGAAATTGGATAAGGATCGTTTTAGAAGAGATATGGGCGACGTCATCGGCGCTTATGAGGAGATATACGGGCGTTTGAGCCAGTGGGTGAATACAAAATGAAAATGGAAAACGAATATTTTTTAAACGGTAAGATTCATGAGGAATGCGGCGTGTTCGGCGTGTATCATGTCAGCTCGGCCGCTTCGCTGTCCTACTTCGGTCTGCACGCGCTGCAGCATCGCGGCCAGGAGGCTGCCGGGATTGCGACCAGCGACGGTCAGAACATCAAGTGCATCAAGGGCAAGGGTCTGATCACGGAGGTCTTCAATACCGAAACGATCAACAAGATGGACGGCATTCATGCGATCGGTCATGTCCGGTACTCGACCGACGGCGGCAATGAGATCGAAAACGTGCAGCCGATCATGGTCCGCGCGCATACCGGTCATTTTGGGGCGGTGCATAACGGTCAGATCGTCAACGCCAGCGAATTGAAAGAAGAGCTGGAGAATCTGGGCAGCATTTTCCAGGGCAGCAGCGACAGCGAAATCATGCTGCACCTGATCCAGCGGGAAGCGGGAACGTTCGTCGAGAAGATCATGGGCGCCTGCCGTAAGATGGAAGGGGCATACGCGTTCATCATCATGACCAAGGACTGCATGTACGCAGTCCGCGATAAGAATGGTCTGCGGCCGCTGTCCCTGGCGTTCCTTGAGGATGGCTACTGCATCAGCTCGGAAACCTGCGCCTTTGATATCGTCGGCGCGAAGTTTATCCGGGATATCGAACCGGGCGAAGTCGTAAGAATCGCCAGCGACGGCGTCAAGAGCTTTCATTATACAGATCAAGTTCAGCACAAAATGTGCGCGATGGAATACATTTATTTTGCCCGCCCGGACAGCAGCATCGAGGGCATCAACGTCCATACCAGCCGTCGTCATGCGGGGATGCTTCTGGCCAAGAGCGACGACGTCGAAGCGGATATCGTCATCGGTGTGCCGGATTCCAGTCTGTCAGCCGCGATCGGCTACAGCGAAGCCAGCGGTCTGCCGTATGAAATCGGCTTGATCAAAAACCGCTATGTCGGCCGGACCTTCATTCAGCCGACGCAGAAGCAGCGTGAACGCGGCGTGCGCATGAAGCTGAGCGCGATCAGCAGCATTGTCAGCGGCAAGCGCGTCGTCATGGTTGACGATTCCATCGTGCGCGGCACGACATCCCGCCGGATTGTCAAGCTGTTAAAGGATGCCGGAGCGACGGAAGTGCATGTGCGGATCGCTTCTGCCCCATTCAGCAGTCCATGCTTCTACGGCGTCGATACTTCGACGTATGAAGAATTGATCAGCGCCCGGATGGATGTTGACGAACTGTGCACCTACATCAACGCGGATACGCTGAAATTCATGACGATCGAACAGATGCGCGAGGCGATCCCGACGCAGGATCTGTGCGTTTCATGCTTCAGCGGGCAGTATCCGACCGCGCTGTTCAGTTTCCAAAAAGTGATTAAACAGAAATAAACTAGAGGAGGAGAGCTATGTTAGACCGTTATTCCCGCCCTGAAATGCGGGCGATCTGGAACGAGGAAAGCAAGTTTGGCGCGTGGCTGAAGGTCGAGCTGCTGGCATGCGAGGCCTGGAGTCAGCTGGGGGAAATCCCGGCGGAAGACGTGGCGAAGCTGTGGCAGAATGCCTCGTTTGACATCGACCGGATCTATGAAATTGAAAGTGAAACCAAACATGACGTCGTGGCGTTTACCCGGGCGGTTTCCGAATCGCTGGGCGAGGAACGGAAGTGGGTTCATTACGGCCTGACCTCTACCGATGTCGTCGATACGGCTTATGGGTATCTGTATAAGCAGGCCAATGAAATTCTGCGGAAAGATCTGCATCGGTTTCAGGATGTTTTGAAGGAAAAAGCGCTGCGGTACAAAGATACGGTCATGATGGGCCGGACTCACGGCGTGCATGCGGAAATCACAACTTTCGGCTTGAAATTTGCGCTCTGGTTTGAAGAAATGAACCGGAACCTGCAGCGGTTTGAGGAAGCGGCGGCGATGGTGGAAACCGGGAAGATATCCGGCGCCGTCGGTACGTTTGCCAACACCCCGCCGTTCGTTCAGGATTATGTCTGTGAAAAGCTGGGCATTCATTCGGCGAAGATTTCGACGCAGGTGCTGCAGCGCGACCGGCATGCACAGTATTTCGCGACGCTGGCGCTGATCGCGACGTCAATTGAAAAGATGGCGACGGAAATCCGTCATTTGCAGCGGACAGAAGTCCGTGAAGTGGAAGAATACTTCAACAAGGGACAGAAGGGCTCCAGCGCGATGCCGCATAAGCACAATCCGATCGGTTCTGAAAACATGTGCGGCTGCGCCCGGATTTTACGCGGCTACATGATGAGCAGCTACGAGGATGTCGCTTTGTGGCATGAGCGGGATATCTCGCATTCCAGTGCTGAGCGGATCATCGCGCCGGATGCGACGGAACTGCTCGACTACATGCTGAACC
Organism: Holdemania filiformis; assembly: GCF_003459085.1. Classification (NCBI taxonomy): domain Bacteria; kingdom Bacillati; phylum Bacillota; class Erysipelotrichia; order Erysipelotrichales; family Erysipelotrichaceae; genus Holdemania; species Holdemania filiformis. Next base: position 100,718 of record NZ_QRUP01000005.1, read on the forward strand.
GGTTTACGCGGATCGTTGATACGCTGACGGTCTTTGAAGACAATATGCGCGATAACATCTATAAGACTTACGGTGTGATTTTCTCGCAGCGGTTTATGCTGACGTTAATTGAAAAGGGAATGTCGCGGGAGGAAGCCTACGATCTGGTCCAGCCGAACGCGAATAAATCCTGGAATGAGAAGATTGATTTCCGTTCGTTAATGGAAGCGGAACCGAAGGTGACGGCGTTGTTAAGCAAAGCTGAAATTGATGATTGTTTCAATCCGTCATATCATTTGAAGCACGTCGACGACATATTCAAGCGTGTCGGATTGCTTTAGGCTTGAATTCTATATAAAATGGATTATTGAACCTGGATCTTGAAAAAAACAGATCCGGGTTTTTTTATGCTTAATTGATAAACGGATATTTCATGAGTGCAGATAGGGATGAACTAACACCCTTTGCCTAAACCGGAGGTTAATTTTTGAAAAAGAATTCAGATTTCCGGCGTCTGGATAGGCCGCCGTCAAACGAATGAAAGGAAAGGACCATAGTATGGATTGAATGAGAATCCTCATTCAGAAAGCAGGTGAAGATGATGAACGATGAAAGAAGACATCATGGCTGCCGGCCGATTGACTGGCAGGAGGAAGAAGATTCACGTTCCTGCTGCCCGCCGCGTCCGCGCCCGGAATGCTGCTGCACCGGGCCGACAGGTCCGCAGGGGCCGCGCGGCTGCCGCGGCGAACAAGGACCACAAGGACCACGGGGCTGCCGTGGTGAACAGGGCCCGACCGGCCCAAGAGGATGTCCAGGTGTTCCGGGTCCTCAAGGTCCGCGTGGCTGCCGGGGACCCGAAGGTCCTCAGGGAGAACCGGGCCCGACCGGCCCGCAAGGCGTAACCGGCGCAAGAGGCCCGATTGGTCCGCGCGGTTATCCGGGCCCGCAGGGTCCGCAAGGGGAACCTGGCCCGATGGGACGTCCGGGAAATACGGGCGCTACGGGTGCTACCGGTCCAAGAGGCTTCCAGGGAATTCCGGGACCGACAGGTTCACGGGGGCCAACCGGCGCACAGGGTCCGATTGGGGCGCAGGGTCCGCAGGGAATCCCAGGAGATACAGGAATAACAGGTCCAACCGGCCCGCAGGGTCCGCAAGGATTAGTTGGTGCTACCGGTGCGCAAGGTCCGCAAGGACCAACTGGCGCACAAGGCTTACAAGGACCTGTCGGTCCGACTGGAGCTACGGGTCCGACAGGTCCGCAGGGCTTCCAAGGAATTCAGGGTCCGATGGGAAATACCGGCGCAACCGGAGCTCAGGGTCCTCAAGGTCCGCAGGGACCACAGGGTCCTCAAGGTCCACAAGGTCCGGCCGGTGCAACTGGATCCGTGGGACCAACCGGCGCTACAGGTCCGCAAGGCTTACAAGGCTTCGCAGGGGTCACGGGTGCAACCGGAGCTGATGGTGTTCAAGGCCCAATCGGCCCGACTGGATCACAAGGCGTTCAAGGCCCTACCGGCGCAACTGGCCCGCAAGGGATAACGGGTCCTACCGGAGCTGCCGGTACGGTGGGTGCAACCGGAGCTACTGGACCACAGGGCCCGCAAGGGATTCAAGGTGTTCCGGGATTAACAGGCCCCACGGGGGCAACCGGTCCAGCAGGTGTTCAGGGAATTGCCGGTCCCACGGGAGCAACCGGTCCGACCGGCCCGACAGGCGTTCAAGGTCCACAAGGTCCACAAGGTCCGGCGGGGGCTGATGGCGCAACGGGTCCGACGGGGGTTACCGGTGTTACAGGTCCCACGGGCGCAACTGGCCCACAAGGCGTTCAAGGCCCAGCCGGCGTGACTGGTCCAACTGGTCCAACCGGCGCAACGGGAGCAACGGGAGCGACTGGCGCAACAGGGGCTACGGGGGCAACCGGTCCGGCAGGGGCGGATGGTGCTGATGGAGCCCAGGGTTTAGCGGGTGAACCTGGGGCAACAGGCCCGACTGGTGCTGACGGCCAAATGGGTCCAACCGGCGCAACGGGGGCCGGCGGTGGATTGCCGTGTTATGGCGGACGCTACAATGCCACATCGCAGTCCTTAAGTCTCATTATCAATACCCCGGTGACGCTGCCGTTACCGCAGCTGATGCCGATCAAAAATGTCGGAACGGCTACGGCTAACAGTCTGACGATTAAACAGGCGGGCGTTTATGAAATTAACTATATGTTCAATGCCTCCTCCTCCTTAGGCGCTGCGGTTTCCCTATCGGTCAGAAAGAACGGAACAGCGATTACCAGCACTCGGGAAACGCATTTATTGGCAATCGGAATAGAATCAATCTTTTCCGGCAGCGTGCTTGAAGTACTGGCCGCCGGCGATGTTCTTACAATGGCGGTTTCCGCTTTACTAGCCTTGAATTTAACACTGGGCTCAGGAGTTTCAGTGACGTTGACCGTCAAGAAGCTCGATCCGGCGCCTGAAGAAGACGATTAAAAACAAGGCTTATACTCCAATTCTGTGATTAACGGATGGAATAATCTGATTTCAGGCGTTTTAAATGCCAGCCGATTTGTCAGAAATCTGACGATTGGCTGGTTTTATATTTTAATTTGCGGAAAAATCTATGATTCCTACTAGGCCGGCGTCAAAGACCGAATTTTAGAGAAGGCATAAAATAACTTGACTGAAAGAAGGTGTATTGAATGCGAAACAGAAATTATGCTTCTTCTCTGGATTGAGATCATCAAGGAGATTCATGTGAGCGGTCCTGTTGTGGTTGTCCGGGGCCAACAGGTCCGCGCGGCTGTCCTGGGCCGACTGGACCGAGAGGGGCAAGAGGGCCGGCAGGGCCGCAGGGAGAGCCGGGGATTCCAGGACCGGAAGGAAGACCTGGTGTTCAGGGAAATCCAGGACCCCGCGGCTATCCAGGTGAACAAGGACCAGCAGGCCCTCAAGGTATTCCAGGTGCTGTTGGGAACACAGGTCCTACCGGTGCTCAAGGACCAATGGGGCCGCAAGGTGCGCAAGGAGTTCCTGGAGATCCTGGCCTGCCAGGGGCAACGGGACCTGCCGGCCCTCAGGGGCCGCAAGGCTTAACGGGTGCCACGGGCCCGGCGGGGGCTCAGGGAAGTCAGGGGATTCCTGGCCCTGCTGGTGCTACAGGACCAAGAGGTTTCCAGGGAATTCAAGGTATACAGGGGCCAGTCGGCCCGCAAGGCACGATGGGGCCGACTGGCAGTCAAGGGCCGCAGGGAGAACGCGGTCCCACAGGAGTCACGGGGATCCAAGGTATACCTGGTCCTACCGGTCCGACCGGCAGTCAGGGATCCCAGGGCGAACGTGGAACAACAGGCGTCACGGGCCCAATAGGACCCGCTGGGAATCCAGGCCCCACAGGTCCACAGGGGCTTCCAGGTATAACCGGGGCTACCGGGGCAACTGGACCGCAAGGAACTCCCGGACCTACGGGTGCAACCGGAATAACGGGAAGCCCTGGTTCTACGGGACCAACCGGTCCGGAAGGGCCGGTTCCCGACGACATCTTTGCTTCCTTCATTAACTTCGGCGCCGTGTTTGACAATGCGGCGTTGATACCGATGGGCCAGTCGATGGTGGATCCAACTGGTAATATTGTGTTGAGTGAACCGACACGGGTAACGCTGGCGCCGGGTTTCTATAAAATTGATTACGAAGTATCGGCGCTTACAATGACACCGACCTTTATTCAGGTAACGCCGTTTTACAACGGAGCTGCGCATATCGAATTCGGTATCTATTTTATGACAGCTGTGGAACGCTCTAGTGCTTTTGGGGCAGTATCTATGATCATTGAGGTCCCGTCCGCAACACCGTTTACGCTGACGTTTAACACGGCCGGCACGGTGAGGGAATGTACGCTCACGATGACGATTGTCAAGCTGCGCAGAAGTCAAAGCTGACACAGAAAAAGCTGCCGGTTTTTATGCGCAGCTTTTTTTGCCGAACGCTTTGCGCAACGATGGCATAAAGTAAGGTGAGTGAGGTTTAAAAAAGGAGGTTGGTTATGATTACGATCAGTTTATGTATGATCGTTAAAAACGAAGAAGACGTCTTAGACCGCTGCCTCAGCAGTGTCGAAAAAGCCGTGGATGAACTGGTGATCGTGGATACGGGATCGGTGGATCAGACCCGCGCCATCGCGGAACGTCATCATGCAAAAATTTATGAATTCCCCTGGATTGACGATTTTGCGGCCGCGCGGAACTATGCTTTTGATCAGGCGACCCAGGATTTTATTCTCTGGCTGGATGCGGATGATATCCTGCCTGCGGATCAACTTGATAAATTGATCGCACTGAAACAAACCCTGGATGAGCGCTGTGATATGGTCATTATGCAATATCGGACGAGTTTTGACAAAGAAGGCCGGCCAACCTTTTGCTTCCCCCGGGAGCGGCTGATCCGCAGGAAAGCACATTTGCGCTGGAAGGGAGCGGTTCATGAAACAATTCCTTTCGTGCCCCGCCGGTATGTCAGCGACATCGCCATTGAACATCATAAGCTGCATTGCGCGGATCCGCAGCGCAATCTGCGAATTTTGGAAAAACTGAAGCAGGCGGGAACGATGGATACCCGGCAGCGGTATTATTACGCCCGGGAATTGGCGGATCATCAACGGTATGAGGAAGCCTTATCCGAATATGAGTTATTTCTGATGGATCCCGCCGGCTGGTCGGAAAATAAAATCGATGCCTGTTTAAGTATGGCTCGCTGCTGGCATGCGTTGAAACAAAGACAAAAAGAATTTTCAAGCTTGATCCAGGCGTTTCGTTATGCGCCGCCGCGTGGGGAAATCTGCTGCGGACTGGGACGATATTTCTTTATTGAAAAGAATTGGGAATGCGCTGTTTTCTGGTATCAGCTGGCGACGACGCTGCCCTTACCGCTCGACCGGGGCGGATTTGTCAATCTGGATTGCTACGGCTATATCCCGTGGATCTGGCTGTGCTGCTGCTATGATCAGATGCAGAAATGGGACGAAGCCTGGCAGGCGAATGAAAAGGCGGGCGCCTTGAAACCGAATGATGCTTCCTATCTGCATAACCGCGCTTATTTGAAACAGAAACGGGAAAGCGGGAAAGCCTGAGCTTTTTTGCAGGATCAGAACAATAAACGAAAAAACGAACGCTTGGGATCGAACTTTCTGTTTTATACTAATTTGGACTAATTCAGCTGTATTCGATGAGGTATTCAAGAAAGGCTTGCCTTTTCAATAGGCAGGCCGGTCCGGTTCTGATATAATCAGAGCAGGATATGTAAATTCTGAAAGCGAGGATCCCGGAATGCAGATGAACCGATGCTTTGAAATTGTCTACCTGCTTTTAGAACGGAAAAAAATTACAGCTCAGGAGCTGGCAGACCGCTTTGAGGTGTCCGTGCGGACGATTTACCGCGATCTTGATTTTCTCTCTCAGGCGGGAATTCCGATTTACGCTCGGCGGGGAAAAGACGGCGGGATCGAGCTGTGGGATACGTTCGTCTTAAACAAAACTGTTTTTTCAGAAGCGGAGAAGCAGGAACTGACGGCGCTGCTGGAAGGCTTGCGGTCCACCGGTGTTCAGGAAGAAACGCAGGTACTGCAAAAAGTCTCCGCGCTGCTGGGCCAGCCGCGTCAGTCCTGGATCGAAGCGGATTTTTCGTTATGGTCTAAGACTGCGGATCAACCGGATTTATTCAGTCTTCTGCGCCATGCGATTTGTAATCGCAGACGCATTCAATTTGATTATTACGGACTGAACCGGGAGGCGACGCATCGAATTGTTGAACCACTGCGGCTGGTGTTTAAGGCTCAGGCCTGGTACTGTTACGGCTGGTGCACACTGCGGGAGGAAGAACGGTTTTTCAAAATTGTGCGGATGCGCGAAGTCATAGAACTTGACGAAAGTTTTGAGCCGCGTCCGCTGCCGGATACCATTCTGACGCCGCTGCCGGACAGTGGGAAGAGCGTGACGATTACCATGAAGGTCCAGCCGCAGGGGATTGCGCGGCTGATGGATGATTTCCAGCAGATCGAGCTGAAATCAACGCCGGAAATGACGACGGCGCGGTTTACCTGCCCGGACAGTGAATGGCTGCTGAGTTATCTGTTGTCCATGGCCGATTGCACGGAGGTGCTGGCGCCGGAAGACGTGCGGGAGAAAATGCGGCAGTGTATCCTTGCTTTGGCAGAAGAGTATAATAAGGAAGTGGAACTAGAATAAAAACAGAATACCTGACATCCTGTTGTCAGGTATTCCCTGGTAAACTAAAAGAAGTTTCATAGGAAATCCAACGGGATGCAAAAGTGGATTTCACCAAGTAGGATAAAGCAGAGAACACAAGCAGAAAGCAGGGATCACAGGATGAGTATAGTACCGGAGATCAGCGCCAAGACGCTGTTAGCGCCGATGAAGAACGGCCAGTGGTGGTTTGGCGGCGATTATAATATGAATTTGTATCGCGGGTGCTGTCATGGATGTATTTACTGCGATTCACGCAGCGAATGCTACGGCAATGATCAGTTTGATACGGTGATGGTTAAAAAAGACGTGCTGACACTGCTGGAAAAAGAATTAAAAAGTAAGCGGCGCACCGGTGTCGTCATGAACGGCGCGATGACCGATCCCTATAATCCCTTTGAAAAACAGCTGGAGGTGACGCGCGGGTCGTTAGCTCTGCTGGATCGATACGGCTTCGGCGTCGGTTTCGCAACCAAGGGAATTCTCGCGGTCAGAGATATCGATCTGTTATGCCGGATCCATCAGCATTCTCCGGTGCTGTGCAAATTTACGATCACGGCGGCGGACGATGCGCTGGCAAGGAAAATTGAACCCCATGCCCCGTCGAGCACCCAGCGTTTTGAAGCGATGGCACAGCTGTCGAAGGCAGGATTGTTTACCGGTGTGTTGTTAATGCCGGTCTTGCCGGGAATTACGGATGACCGGGAGAACCTTCATCAGATTTTAATTCGCGCGAAAGAAGCCGGCGCGCAGTTTGTTTACTGCAGCTATGGCATGACGATGCGCGATCGCCAGCGGGAGTATTATTATCAATGCCTGGATGAACAGTTTCCGGGATTAAAAGAGAAATATATCCGCCGGTATGGCAATCGGTACAGCTGCGCCTGCCGCAAGCCGTTTGAGCTGAAGGCGATGATTGAAACGGAATGCCGGCAGCTGGGCCTGTTAACCCAGATGAAAGCGATTATTGAGGCTTATCGCTTCAGCCGTGGTCCGCAGCAGATTTCTCTTTTTTAACAAGCTGAATCATTTACAAATTCATGACGTTTTACAAGCGGCGCTGGTTATTCAGTTCCGCTTCTTTTATAATAGAATTAAGCAAATCAACGCGGTTCGGCCGCAGCGCAGGGGAAACCAAGGTGAAAAAGGGGATGGGACTATGAAACGCGGGATTGTACTGCTGATAATCCTGGGCGTACTGCTGACATGCAGCGTCAGTCAGAACCGCACAAAATTCGAAACAGCTTCAATTAATCCGATGAATTTGACGGAAGAACAAAATCAGTACGTTAAAGAACATCAGCTCCACTATCTGACCAGCGGTTCTGATCGCACAGAAGATCATTTTGCGATTGCCCGGCTGTTTGAAAATCCGCAGGGGAAACTGACGCTTTTCTTTAACTATGTGCAGCAGGACACGGCGGCCGCTGTCAGCCGAAGGCTGTATCTGTTTGATGAGGATCGCGCACAAAGAACGCCCTGTTCGGGCTTTGCGATGCAGCTGGTGGAACAGAAACATTTTTATCAGGCTAAAAACGCCGCAGTCTATTCGCTGGATCCTCTGAATACTACTTATCCAGGTAATTCTGAGTTGGACACGACAAGCATGTGGAGCAGCTGCCAGCGCGTGCAGCTGCCCTTGACGCATTATTGGAGCCGGAAGACCCTGTTTGGTTATTACATTGTGGAAATGGAGGCTCCGGCGGATGACGAATATCATTTCCTGATCCGGATGATCCTAGAAAAACCTGCGATCCAGCTGAAGCTGGGGTTTGCGGAGCTGACGCCGCGATCGTTTGAAAATGATGCTTACCTGCTGCGGCTGGATTTGTGGAAGGAATAAGGGAGGAAATCAAGGATGCAAAACGCAATAGTTTGGTTTCGGGCTGGTCTGGGAATGCAGGCCTTATTGGCAGGCCTGGCCATTGTTCTGGCATTGATTTACCGGCGTAAAGATAACCGCGGACGAATGCTTCTTTTAGCGCGGCTGTTGAGCTGGGGAATGGCTACGGTGATGATCGTTAACGTCGTTATGATCGCCGGTCTGTTGCTTACGATGCGCCAGTTTGGGTTAAGTCATTCCCGGTTGTTCGTGGTAAATTTGGTTGTGATCGGCTTAATGGGCGTCTTGGAAATGGCTCTGTTATTGGGTTTCGGGTTTTGTTACCGGCAGCTGCTGCGGATGGCTGTCAGCGGAGACAGATCGCCGGTCCTCGTTAAAAAATGCTGTCAGGGGAATCGGCTGCTGGCCGGTTTCTGCGCCGTGAGACTGATCGAACCGTTGATTCAGGCGGCGGTGATCCAGTTCTTTCCGATCACGGAAATTGACGCGCTGGCTTTCTCGTCAATCAATCTGAATTTTGAATTTCCTTCGCTGCCGCTGCTCGACTGGGGGTTGCTGCTGATCGTGGCGCTGATTCTGGAAGCTTTCCTCAAGCGTCATATTCCGATGTCTTCCGAACGTTTAAGCTGTGAAGATGAGGAGGAAGAAAGCCGGGGATGAAGCACAGAGCTTCGAGGTGAATTCAGGAAAATCGTGACAATTTCCCAATGCCGCAAGAATGGTGATAAAACTGAAATCGGATTCGGGTATGCTTGAACCAGGAGGCGAAAGCATGAATGACAATCGAGAACAAATTAGCCGGGCTGTTGATTACATTGAGGAGCATCTGCAGGATGAAACCCTGGATCTCAACGCACTGACCGCTGCCGTCGGCTATTCCAAGTATCACTGGCACCGGCTGTTTACCGCATTGACCGGCGTGCCGGTGCATCGTTATATCCAGCGCCGGCGGATGAGTGAAGCGGCGCGGCGGCTTGTGTTTACTGCTGATCCGATCCTGAGGATTGCTTTGGATTCGGGTTATCAGACGCAGCGTTCATTTTCCCGCCAGTTTCAGGCGGTTTATCACTGCAGCCCAAAAATATATCGGCGCAGAAAGCTGTACTTGCCGCTGCAGCCCCGATTGGAATTGCAGAATAGTCAGCCGGATGCGCTGCGTAATTTTAAAATTCAAATTCGGGATGAAGACGCGATCATGGTCGTCGGTTACTGTGCCGAACTCCGGCATGGGTTTGGGGCGATCGGCCGGACCTGGCGGAAGCTGCATCAAAATAAATCTTTAATCCCCGGACGCAGCGATCCGGATTTCTTGATCGGCGTTCATGATTATACTGAGTTCTCAAATTCGCAGAAGGGGCCGATGTTTACCTATTGGGCTGGGGCTCAGGTGGAACTTCTGGATGATCAAGCTCAGTCTGTCCCCAAGGGCATGCGGCGGTTAACGCTGCCGGCCAGCCGCTATGTGGTGTTTGAATATCAAGGCCGATGCCAGGACTCTCTGGAGCCGGTCATCGAACTGATCTATAATCAATGGTTTCCCTCAGCTTCATGTCAGCTGAATGAAAATGCGCGGTATGATCTTATCCGATATGGCGAATTTACCGACGAACAAGGACTCAGTAATATCCAGATCGGGATCCCGATTCTTTAACCGCCAGACGCTGCCGGAGAGAAGTAAGGATAGGCCAGTCAACGAAAAACAAAGGACATTCGGGAATCAGCGGATGTCAAGGAACAGAAAAAAAGCTCAGCCTGCTGAATGCGGACTGAGCTTTTTCTAAGATTTTGTTATTTTGTTAAATCGTGAATGACGATGTTGTTCTCACGATCCGGTCCAACGGAAACCAGCGAAATCCGGGTGCCGGTGATCTCTTCGATCAACGCGAGATATTTGCGGCAATTCTCCGGCAGTTCTTCAAACTGGCGGATACCGGTGATATCTTCTTCCCAGCCTTCCATCATGCGGTAGACCGGCTTGGCTTTTGCGTATTCTTCCAGGGATGCCGGGATGGAAGTCGTGACTTGCCCGTCGATTTCATAACCGACGCAGACCGGCAGCGTTTTAAACTGGGACAGGACGTCAATTTTCGTGACGACGAGATCGGTTAATCCGTTAATCCGGGCAGCCTGTTTGACAACGCACAGATCGAGCCAGCCGCAGCGGCGCGGACGGCCGGTTGTTGCGCCGTATTCATTGCCGGCCTGACGCAGTTCCTCGCCGACTTCATCGAGCAGCTCGGTGACAAACGGGCCTTCGCCGACACGGGTCGAGTAGGCCTTGACAACGCCGATGACATGATCCAGCTTGAACGGACTGACGCCGGCGCCTTCGCAGACTCCCGCAGCCGTCGGGCTGGAGGAAGTGACATACGGGTAGGTGCCGTAATTGATATCCAGCATGTTTGCCTGAGCACCTTCAAACAGAACATTCTGGTTCTGATCCAAGGCGTCGTTGACTGTGGTGACCGCGTCGATGATGCGCGGAAGCAGGCGTTCGCGGATTTCCTTGAACTGTTCAACAAGCGCGTCGTAATCAAACGGTTCTTCCTCATACAGCTTGACGATCTGTTCGTTCTTAATTGAAAGGGTCGTGGCCAGCTTGGATTTGAAGTTATCGAAATCAACGAGATCGCAGGCACGTAAGCCGATGCGGGTGTATTTGTCCGCGTAGCAAGGGCCGATGCCGCGCTTGGTCGTGCCGATTTTGTTGCCGGCCAGCCGCGTTTCCTGCAGCTCGTCCAGCTTGACGTGATACGGCATGATCAGATGCGCGCGGCCGCTGATCTTGACGTGTTCCGTGTTGACGCCGCGGGACTCCAGTTCATCGATCTCTTTCAGCAGAACAAACGGATCGACAACGACGCCCGGGCCGATGACGCACAGTGCGTCCTGATGCAGAACGCCGGAGGGCAGTAAGTGCAGAACCGTTTTCTCGCCTTCGACCACCACGGTGTGTCCGGCATTGTTGCCGCCCTGGAAGCGGACGACCATGTCCATTTTATCTCCCAAAACGTCAACGATTTTTCCTTTTCCTTCATCACCCCATTGGGATCCGACGACGACATATCCAGCCATAATTGTATTCCAACCTTTCTTTACTATGGGATTTGGTTTTGATGCGGCAGGGAAGACGAACGAGGGTTATGCCTGTTCGCTCAGTTTGGCAATGCCGGTATCGATCCGGCGCAGCGTTTCCGCCTGACCCAGGATGTGGGCGATTTCAATCGCGCCGCCCGGGGTGAACTGCTTGCCGCTAACAGCCGTGCGGACCGGCCACAGCATCTGACCATTCTTAATGCCTAATTCCTGAATCAGATTCATCAGGGAATCATGGATCGCTTCTTCGCTCCACTGCGGCAGCGCCGCCAGCACTTCGCGGGCCTGCTTTAAAGAGGCAAGGGCGATTTCAGAATTGGTCTTCATCTTTTTGTGCGTGTACATCGCGATGTCGTATTCCGGCAGAGCGTCGAAGAAATCGACCATTTCGTCAATCTCATTGAGCGTGGACACCCGCGGTTGCAGGATCTTGCTGATCTCAACGAGGTCAAAGTCGCCCTTGACGGCGTTCTTCAGATGCGGCAGCGCCAGCTGATGGAACTGCTCCAGCGTCAGATTGCGGATATACATGCCGTTCATCCACGTCAGCTTTTCAATATCGAAGATCGCCGGCGATTTGCTGATACGCTCGACGGAGAACGCTTTTTTCAATTCGTCCAGCGAATAGATTTCCTGTTCGGTTTCCGGCGACCAGCCTAACAGCGCGATGTAGTTGAGGATCGCGGCCGGCAGATAGCCTTTCGCCACCAGATCCTGAAACGACGCGTCGCCGTTGCGCTTGCTTAATTTGTGATGCTCGTCCTTCATGACCGGCGGCAGGTGAATGTACTTCGGGATGTTCCAGCCGAACGCCTGATAGACCAGGTTGTACTTCGGCGTCGACGACAGATATTCGTTGCCGCGCACGACGTGCGTGATGTTCATCATGTGATCGTCAATGATATTGGCGAAGTTGTACGTCGGGAATCCGTCGGACTTTAACAGGATGCTTTCATCCAGAATGCTGTTTTCAACTTCGATATGACCGTACACTTCATCGTCAAACGAAGTGGTGCCGGTCAAGGGGATATTCTGCCGGACGACGTATTTTTCACCGTTGGCAATCCGCTGCCGCGCTTCTTCCAGCGTCATGTTGTGGCACGGATCGTTGTATTTGAAGGAGACGCCTTTGGCTTCGGCTTCTTCCTTCTGACGATGAATATCGTCTTCACTGCAGAAGCAGTAATGCGCGCCGCCCAGCTCGATCAGCTTTTCCGCATATTCTTTATAAATGCCGGAAGCCATACGTTCCGACTGGACATACGAGCCATAATCGCCGCCGACGTCCGGTCCTTCGTCATGGTCCAGACCACATTCCTTCAATGTCGTGTAAATCAGATCGACAGCACCTTCGACCAAACGTTCCTGGTCGGTGTCTTCAATCCGCAGGATGAAGGTTCCGTCATCCTTTTTTGCGACCAGATATTCGTAAAGGGCTGTGCGAAGATTTCCGATGTGCATGTAGCCGGTTGGGCTGGGTGCAAATCTAGTTCTAACTTTTTCCATTTTCACGCTTCCTTTTCTAAAACCTTTCTTATTGTACCTTAAGTTAACCTTAAGTGCAATTTTATCTTTCCGGAAAACAGCGTTTTTTAGCCTTGTTTTTGAACTAAAATTCTACAATGACGGCAAGGGCACAAATTCGAGAAGAAAGAAAATAAAAAACAGCTCCGATTTCCGATCCCACAAACGTATTCCGGGTTTTAGAAAAGGGGGTGGCGGACACCGAAAATCAATCTTTCTTCCTGTTTTCATCTTTGAAAATTGGGAAATAAATCGATTCATGGACAAGGTATAACCGCAGAGGTTGAACGATGGGAAAAACCTGCTTTGCGTCTTGATTCTGTCAGAAACTGAACAAGCTAAAATATCCTGCATCCGCGGCGTACAAGCCTGGGGAGTCAGCGGAGCGAATCCGTCAGGGGGCGGACTTGCCAGAAAATTTGAAATTTCTGGTTGACTTTTTGATGGAAAAGCGTATAATATAAGAGCAAGCCAAATTGGGATGTAGCCAAGCGGTAAGGCTGTGGACTCTGAATCCACCATGCAAAGGTTCGAATCCTTTCATCCCAGCCATAAAATAAACTCCTCATCTGTAAAAGATGAGTTTTTTTATGGAAAACGAGCGGGGCTGGGGATGAAAGCCTGCGCAATGTGAACCGCTTGGCTAAAACAAACCTGTCCCTTTCAGAATTAATAATAAAAGAATAAGCCAAAACAAAACGACGCCTAAAGCATAGCGCCCGCGTTTGGGCGGCAGAGCCTGGGCCTGCGCCTGACATTTCTGCCAGACGTCGGCAGGGATACATTTGACTGCCAGCGTGATGAGCAGCGGCAGCAGAAGCAGATCGTCCAACGCTCCCAAAACGGGAATAAAATCGGGGATCAGATCCAGGGGAGACAAGGCATAGCCGACGGCCAGAGCGCAAAGCCACCGCGCCCGCTTCGGCGTATCCGGATCTTTGAGTGCTTGCGCCAGTGCGGGAAGGGCAGATTTACAGGAATGGATTCGATCTTTCATGCGGCGTTGGCGTTCTTCTTTATTCATCGGTTCATTCTCCCAGAGTATTCTGATTGTTTTTAATTTCTGAAGTAATAGGAAAGACAGGATGGCTTCTATTCGATCAGGCTCATTGTTTATTCTTATTATAGAGAAAAACGGAACTGCGGGTCAATCTTTCTTGAGTCAACGACAAAAAAACCATCCGGCTGGATGGCTTCTATTTCTTATGGCTGGGATGAAAGGATTCGAACCTTTGCATGGTGGATTCAGAGTCCACAGCCTTACCGCTTGGCTACATCCCAATGACTTGGTGCTTTTATATTCTACCCTTTTTTCAAAGAAAGTCAACCCTGAAAATTTTTCTTTTTCTGGAAAGTTTTAGAATCCCTGATTGACAAAAAATTCGCTTCCTGATTACAATGGATGAAGAAGTGAGGGGATTTTATGAATTCAGAACAACGGCTGACGATGATCCGGCGGCTCAGCGACGCTTACGGCGTGTCCGGCTTTGAGGATCTGGCGGCGGCGGAGGCCCGGCGCTGGATCGACGAAACACGCTATGCGGTGCGTGAGGATCACATGCGGAATTTGATCATCCAGCCCAAGGCGGCGGGCGGGGAGGTCCGGATCCTGCTGGACGCTCACAGCGATGAGCTGGGGTTTATGGTCCAGGCGATTAAACCGAATGGCACGCTGACGTTTCTGCCCTTAGGCGGCTGGGCGGCGAATACTGTGCCAGCGCATAAGGTGAAGGTCAGAAACCGCAGGGGAGAGTATATCAGCGGCGTGGTTGCGGCCAAGCCGGTGCATTTTATGAGCGAGAGCGAACGGCGGGCGCCCTCCGAGATCAGTGCGATGGTGATCGACGTCGGATCGCATTCGCTGGAAGAAACCCGCGATGTTTTTCAAATTGAGATCGGCGCACCGGTCGTGCCGGATGTGACGTGCGAAATCCAGAGGGAGAAGGGTTTGATTATCGGCAAGGCGCTGGACTGCCGGATCGGCGTGGCGGCGCTATTGGAAACGCTGGATCAAATCGATCCGGGCGTGCACCGCAATCATGTCGCAGCCTGTCTGTCAAGCCAGGAGGAAGTCGGCGACCGCGGTATCCAGACGGCGCTGCATCAGCTGGAGGCGGACGTGGCAATTGTGTTCGAGGGCTGTCCGGCGGACGATACGTTCACGGAAGACTGGCTCTGCCAGACGGCGATGGGAAAAGGGCCGATGCTGCGGCACATGGATCGCTCGATCATTGCCAATCCCCGCTGGATGCGCCAGGTTTTGACCTTGGCTCATGACCGCGGTATTCCGGTTCAGGAATCGGTACGCAGCGGCGGCGGAAATAACGGCGCGATGATTCAGTTAAGTCAGCGCGGCATTCCGACGGTCGTCTTGGGGATTCCGGTTCGCTACATTCATTCGCATCATGGCATCGCCTGTCTGGCGGATGTGGAAGCCGCAGTGGCGTTAGCGAAAGCTGTCGTCGATACCGTAAGCGCGGCTGACGTGGACGGTTTGTAATGGAATCCCCATGGAGAACGCTGGGACCGGTCGACGCGGTCTTTAAGCGCAATCATCTGCGGATGCTTCTGGGCGCGGCTCTGCTTGCGGGCGCGGTGCTTTTTCCGATCCTCATCAATACGATATTCAAGCCCTCCGGGCCGAAGCCGTTAACGGAAACGTCGCTGATCAACGAACAGGCGAAATATGAGATCCAGCTGTGCACCGAGGAGTTTGCCAGCAGCAGCGACGGCTACAAGACCAATCATTATTATTTAGCGTCCGACGGGTTATCCTGGCGGATTGTGATGCTGAGCGAAGCGACGGCGAAGCGCTGCGAGCCGATCATCGATTACAGCTACGGCGATACGGACATTGCACCGCTGCCGTTAGTGGTCGAGGGCTTAAGCGCGGCGATCCCTGAACAGCTGCAGGAATATGCGCTGGAAGTCGTGCAGATGTTGATCGACGAGAACGCCGATCCGACGACGCTGCAGGATGAAATCGGTTCGCTGATGTTAGTCGAGGGTGCGCAGCATTCCTTTCCCTTAGCTAACGTTCTGATCTTGATCGGCCTGGGCGTGGCCGGCGTGCTGTTGATCTTAAGCGGCCGCTACAACAAGAAAACCGCTCGCCAGCAGCTGGAAGATGCTGACGAAAAAGGCTTGTATGAGCGTCTGGCGGACGACTTTGAGCAGGCGGCTTATTATCCTTCATTCAAGCTGATCGTCCATCACGGCGTACTGCTGGAAACCGGAAAAACGCTTCGGATGCAGACGTTGGCGCCGATCCTGCGGCTGCGCTGCCGGCGGCGGTTTGAGAGCTTCCAGATGCCGATGATGCTGCTGCAGGCGCAGCGCAGTGACGAACCGGACCGCTGGGTCACGTTGGTTTCCGCGCACAACAGCGGTCGCAGCGTCGACGAGATGAACCGGCTGATCGATCAGATACTGAACGAAAACCCGGCGATTCAATGGATCGAAGACGAACAGAACGTCTGATATGGATCTTTCTTTATGCTTCGGTGTAAGGAAAGATTTTTTTTGTTTCCATTGGATGCCGCGGGATCCGGGGATAGAAAAGCGAGGGGATTTCTGCTAGAATAGCAAAGGTGATAAAACATGAAAGTTGTGCTAACCACGCTCAACGCCAAATATATTCATAAAAATCTGGCGCTGCGCTGGCTGTATGTCAGCCGGATTCCGGAGGCGGATGTCGAGCTGATGGAGTTTGTGATCAAGGATGATCTGGAACGGATCAGCGATCAGATCGCTCAGCGGCAGCCGGAGGTGATCGGAATTTCGGTCTATATCTGGAATGCGGATTTGACCCGGAAATGGATTGCGATTCTTAAGCGCAAGCTGCCTCATGTCCGAATTCTGATCGGCGGGCCGGAGGTTTCCTATCAATGCGAAGACTGGCTGGACACCGGGATTGAAGCGGTGCTGCGGGGCGAAGGCGAGAAGACGTTCTGGCAGGCGGTGCGCCGGGAAGCGGATATCGACGGGTTAGTCAGCCGCGGTTACGTCAGCCCGGTTGCTTACGCGCGGGTGGACCTGAACTGGCTGGAAACGTTGGAAAGTCCTTACTGGCTGGCGATGGACGAGGAAGCAATGGCGCATCGCTACCTCTATCTTGAAACCTCACGGGGTTGTCCGTATCATTGTGCGTACTGCCTGTCCTCGGCGGATAACCGCGTGCGGATGTTTTCGGAAGCGTATGTCCTGCGGCAGCTGGCGCCGCTGGCAGAGCGGGCGGTCAAGCAGGTGAAGTTTTTAGACCGGACGTACAATGTGATGCCCGAGCGGGCGCTGCGGATCGCGCGGTTTATTGAAACGCTGCCGCCTTCGATCAATTTCCAGTTTGAGGTCGTCGCCGATACGATCAGCGAAGCGATGCTGGATTTCTTTGAACAGGAAGCCGATCCGGCCCGCTACCGATTTGAAATCGGCGTGCAGTCGCTGAATTCCAAAACCCTGGAAGCGGTGGACCGGCGGCAGGACAACCAGCGTCTGCTTGAGGTCACAAGCCGGCTGTTAAAACGCGGCTACGTCTGTCATCTGGATCTGATCGCGGGGCTGCCGTATGAGGATCGGGCCAGTTTTGAACAATCCTACAACGGGTTGTTCGCCGTGCATCCCAGCGAGCTGCAGGTCGGCATCCTGAAATTATTGAAGGGGACGGCGATGATCGCACGCGCGCCGGGCTGGGGTATGGAATTTGAAGCGCAGACGCCGTATACCGTGACGAAGACGGCGTGGCTGAGTGAAGCGGATCTGGCGGAAGTGGAGTGCGTGCATCTGGCGACGGAAAAGCTGCTCAACAGCGGCCGCTGCCGGGCTTGTTTACAGAGCGTCTTTGCGGAGCATCTCCAGTTGAGCGCTTATGCCCTGATGGCGCAGGCCGGGGCGCGGCTGCAGGCGCTGCCCCATCCGTATCAGCTGAAGGAGCTCTATGAGCTGCTGATCGAGGTGTTAACGCCGCTGGTGGGAGAATCGGAAGCGCAGGCGCGGGTCAATACCGATTATCTGATGCAGTCTGCCCACCGCCAGAAGCCGCTGGCGATCCGGCATCTCAGCGCCGAGGAGCGCAAGGAAATCCGCAGGAATTTAGTTCAGCGGATGGATTTTGACGAGCAGCAGGTTTATAATTATACCCAAATTGACGTCGGCTGGCAGGCCGGCGGGATTCAGATTCAGATCGTGCTGGCCGTTCCCGGACAGCCGGTGCGGCGGATCTGGCTCAGTGAGGAGGAACAACAAGAATGGATAAAATCGTAATTGCGTCGGGCAATCAACATAAGATTGAGGAATTCCGCACGCTGTTTGCGCCGCTGGGGATCACCGTGATCGGCATGAAGGAATGCGGTACGTTCGCCGAGCCGGAGGAAACCGGAACGACATTTGCGGCCAATGCCGTAATCAAAGCCGAAGCGCTGTGCGCACAGCTGGGCTGCACCGTGATTTCCGATGATTCCGGACTGGAAATCGACGCGTTAAACAAGGAACCCGGCGTGTATTCAGCCCGATATCTGGGCCATGATACAAGCTATGAAATCAAGAACCGGAATCTGATCGAGCGCGTCAGCGGCCAGGCGGACCGCACCTGCCGGTTTGTCTGCGCGATCGCCTTGGCGCGCCCGGGCAGGCCGACCGAGGTGTTTGAGGGAACGGTCGAAGGGACAGTCGCCTTCCAGCCTGCGGGGGGCCAGGGCTTTGGCTACGATCCGATTTTCTATTATCCGCCGCTGGGCAAAACCCTGGCCGAGGCGAGCGAGGAAGAAAAGAATCAGGTCAGTCACCGCGGCAAGGCGATGCGCTTGTTAATGGAGTATTTACATCATGAAGAAAACTGATTCGCTTCTCGTCAAGACGCTGCAGGCGGTCTGGTCGGTGGCGCTCATCGCCGTGCTGATTTTGACATCGGTTGATCTCAACTGCTTCAGCCGGCCGTTTTACGCCGATCAATACCGCCAGCTCAACACCGCGCAGACGATCGGCATGAGTGAGGAAGATCTGGATTTAACGACCGACGTGCTGCTGGACTACACCCAGGGCAAGCGCGGGAATCTGGACGTGCAGGCTGTCATCAACGGCCAGGTGCAGGAGGTTTTCAATCAGCGGGAAAAAGACCACATGGTCGACGTTCAGGCACTCTATCTCAACGCGATGAGCGTGCGGAACTTGGCGGCGGCGATCGTGATCGTGGGATTGGGTCTGTTGGTGATGAAAAAGGATAAGGCACTGCGGCGGCAGACGGCGAAGATGTTTTTAAAAACCTCGGCGGTGCTGATGGGCCTGGCGGGAGCGCTGGCGTTTTACGCGTTTCTCGATTTCAATGAATTCTGGACGATGTTCCATCATATCTTTTTCCGCAATGACCTGTGGCTGCTCGATCCCAATACCGACGTCTTGATCATGATGGTTCCGGAAACCTTTTTCTTCAATCTGGTATTCCGGATTCTCGGCGGGTTCGGGCTGGGCTATCTGATCTGCCTGGGCTTGGCGTGGTTTGAAAGCAAAGGAGGCGTTCAAGCGTGATTCACGTTGTTTTATATGAGCCGGAGATTCCGCAGAATACCGGCAATATCATGCGGACCTGCGTCGCGGCAAACTGCCGGCTGCATTTAATCGAGCCGCTGGGTTTTTCGTTAGACGAACAGAAGATCCGCCGTTCCGGGATGGATTACCGGGAAAAGCTGCAGATGAGCGTTTATCCGGATTGGGCGGCGTTCTGTGCGCAGAATCCGGACGGGGAGTTTTACTTCTTAACCCGCTATGGCAAGCAGCCGCCGGCCAGTTTTGACTATACCCGGACGGAAAAGGATATTTATCTGGTGTTCGGCCGTGAAAGCACAGGCATTCCCAAGGCGATCCTGCGCGATCATCTTGACCGCTGCGCGCGGCTGCCGATGGTTGCCGACGCCCGCAGCCTGAACTTAAGCAACTGCGTCGCGATCTGCGTCTATGAAGTGCTGCGCCAGCTCGATTATCCGGGCTTAAGCAAAACGGAGCACATCAAGGGAGAGGACTGGCTGTTGGTATGATCACGTTGTTCAACCGTCTGCTTCAAACCGAAAAACGCCGGATCTGTATTTTGTTCTGCACCGGCTGCTTCTGCGCGGCTGTGTTTGCCTTCGCCAACGCCCGGATGGGGTATTTGTTAGTCCAGCTGCGCAGCATTGAGGATGTGCTGGCGCTGACGCACCATCTCTGGGTAGAGGGGACGTGGCTGGGGCGGACGATTCTGAATCTGTTGGCGACGCCGCTGGCCTTTTCCGACTGGCTGAGCAGTGCGGTAACGGCGCTGGCCTGGCCGCAGATCGGCTTTCTTTTGGTCGCCGTGATGTTTTTTACCCAGCGCGGCAAGGATAAAAATCTCCGCCGCAAACGAAGGGGCTTAGGCTGCTTGATCGGATGCGAGCTGGTCATGGTGACCGCCGGCGTTTTTTTTGTAACGCGCAGCTATTTTTCCCTCACTACGCTCAAAGCGATCCAGCAGTTTGCCTATGCCGGAATCGCCGTGGGGTCGTTGGCAACGCTGCAGCTGATGCTGGCGCTGATTCAGATTCCCTTAGCGCTCTACCGCGATTTTCTGGCGCCGGAGAACGTGAAGTCATAATGAGTTCCAGCGAAAAACAATTCGAATAGATCATAAAAAATTCAAGAAGTCCTTAAGCCGGTTCACTGCTTTGCTTTCGGGCTTTTTTTTATCTTACAATCTCCGTATCCGGCATTCATTAAGCAGGGCGGGAAAAACTGGGTTGGGATTCTAACGATGAAGAATTTCGTAAATCGGACGATCTCTTTCTGCGTTCTTCCTCATCTATGGTAAAATAAAAGCATCACAAAGTCAGGAGGAACGGTATGGAGATCAAAGAAAGCTGGATTGCGGAACAGGCTGTCAACGCGAACGCGCTGAAGAATGCAAAAGCGCTTGTTCAGAGCGGCAAATTTGTCAGGCTGGTTCGCAGCGAGGACGATACTTTTTATATGGGGGAATGTCAGGGCAGCGGCAGCTCTAATTATACGACGTCCGCCGATTTTCTGGATCCGGCGCATCCGGTATTCCGGTGCAGCTGTCCGAGCCGGCAGTTTCCGTGCAAGCACAGCCTCGGTTTGTTGTACGCGATAGCTCAAAAAGCGGCGTTTGAAACGGGCGCGATTCCGGAGGATATCCTCAGAAAGCGCGAGCGGCTGGCGAAGCGGAGCACCCAGCCGGAAACGGAAGCCGAGCCGCCGCAGGCAAAGCCGAAGAAAACGAAAAAGACGGCGAATAAAAAACGCTGGCTGAAGCAGCTGGAAGGCCTGGACGTCTGCGACAGAATGCTGCGGGATCTCGTGCGCAGCGGCGTAAGCGCGTTTGTCAACAATTCGCTTAAGGATTACGAAGTGCTGGCGAAGCAGATGAACGATTATTATCTGCCCGGCATTCAGCGCCAGCTTGTAACGCTGATCGCGGCGGCGCGCACCGCTCAGACTTCAGAGGGAACTTACGACGTGGTGTTTACCGAACTTTTGCGGCTGAATCAGACGGTAAAGCAGGGCCGGAAGTATCTGAATAAGAAGCTTCAGGATCAGCCGGTGACTCCGGAGGAAAAGGGAATTGAAGAAGGACTCGGCACGATCTGGAATCTCAGCGATTTGAAGGAACAAGGCTTTGAGATCGGAGAACAGTCCCTGATTCAGCTCGGCTTCCGCGTGCGCTATGATTCAGCGCATCAGGAAACCGTGGAGGAAGGATTCTGGTTTGTCCATCCGCTCAATGAAATTCATAAAACGATCCATATCCGGCCGAAAAAGGCGGAGAAATACATCCGGGAAGAAGACAGCGTATTGATGAAAATCAAGGCGCCCGCGGTCTACCTGTACCCCGGCGCCGGCAACCGCCGGCTGCGTTATGAAGAAACGAGGACAACCGATCCGCTGAAGGGGGACGATTACGCCCGGATCCGGCAAGCCGCCGGCGAAACGTTGGAAACGGTGATCAAGGACGTTAAAAACAAGCTGAAAAATCCCTTCGTCAAAAATGAAGTCGCGGCGCTTGTCGCGTATGCCGAGATCCGCCGGCAGGACGAGGGATTTGTGATGGTGGACCGGCAGGGTGAGGTGCTGGCGCTTTCGCCGCTGGAGGGGATGTCGTTGATGGCGCTGACGGCGCTGCCTGAACAGAAATTGTTGGCAGACCAATGTGCGCTTCTCTTGTTTTCCTACGAAGCTCAAACCCACCGGCTCATTGCGAAGCCGATGAGTTTAATCAGCGCCGAACACATCGTCCGGCTGTTGTACTAGGAGGTGGCGGAAATGATCCTGCAACTTTTATTGGAACTGCAAACCCGGCTGCGGACGGGCCTGGCGGCGGGCGGCATGATTCTGCTCAGCGACCTGCGGCTGCTGGAATTACAGAAAAAGGTCGGCGTGCTCGCCACGAAATCTCCGGTGTTCCAGCGGCTTTCCAATTTGCTTCAAAGTCTGGCGGACGATCCCGAGTTGTTTGCGGACCGGCTGTTGGAAACGTTGTCACTGTTGGAAGCGCTGCTGATCACCCAGGCCGATTGGAAAGCGGACGCCGCCGGTGAAGCAATCGTTCTGCCGGCGGAAAAAGCCTATACCGACATCCGCTATTCCCAGCTGAAACCGTTGATTCAGGCTTTGACGACAACCGGAAGCGGACGCTACGAAATTATTGAAAAAACGTATCAGCATCATCCTGAACGATTCGCGGACTACCGCGTGCTGCCGGCGCTGATCGCGGACCTGGATGACGCGTATGGCGAACTGGCTGAACTTAACGAACAGATTCTGCGCGTCTGCGGGGCGGGGATCGTTCCGTTTTTAAAGGAAGGCTTCGATCCCGCCGGCAAGAAGGCGATGCTGCGGCGGATCCGGCTGATCGTCGATCTGGCGGGAAACCGGGAAAATGCATTCTACCGGTCGATGGTTCCGCTGGCTCAGCCGGCGATTTTAAAGGAAATCATCCGGGGGCTGGCCTGCGATCCGGACAACTGTGATCTGTTGATGCGGATTGCCAATAACGAAAAGGGGAAGCTGAAAGAAACCGCGCTGTACGCCCTGACACGCATCCGCGATCCGAAGGTCGACGCGTTTTTGTTGGAAAAGATCCGTAAAAACAGCCGTTTTCTGCACTATGCCGGCTATACCAACGATCCAGAAATCACCGCGCTGGTCTGCGCCAGCGTGAAGGAACAGCTGCAGTCTGTGCTGGAAGCGCAGGCGCTGCCTACGCTTGATGCGGAAAAGGCGCTGATCGAGTCCTTGAAGCTTCTCGCCTATAAAACCGGTCCGGCCATCTCGGAGCTGGTGTGCTGGATTCTCGATCAGGACGCTGCGTTCAGCGCGGTCCGCGATCATCAAAAAAAGCCGTTCCGCACGCATATCCGCTTTGCGCGGGTCAGGCCGTTAGCGTATCTGGTGGCCGGCAGCTGCGAGCGGACGCTGAGTGAAACCGTTTTAGAAATCGTATTCACCAGCTGGCTGGCGGATCAAAACGACGCGGCCGAAGCGCTGATCAGGACGCTGGTTCAGCGCTGGCCGGACAAAGCTGCCGCGTTGTACGCCCGGATGCGTCTGATTCAGAACTTCGAGCAGGCTTACGAGGAATTGACGGAAGCGTTTGCCGGTCAGCCGCGTTCCTTTTTCACCCAGCTCTGGGCCTGTGTGGAATACGATGAGGCTTTAAAGCAATACGTTTACCGCAGCGCCTTGATCGCCAATCCGCTTCAGGAAGACACGGCGGTCATTCCGCTGGGGAAGACACTCGATCTGCGCTGGATCGATCTGTTAACGGGACAGCGGAACGTGGAGAAGGGACTGTTTAAGAAAACCACGGTCACGGTTTACGGCGAGGAGGATCCGTTAGGCAGCAGCGTGCTGGTGCATCTGGCCGATCCGGAAAACAAGCTTCTGAGGCAGAAGCTTTCCGATTATTTCGACCAACGCCGCCAGACGGCAGGGCACTTGTATTTTAAACAAGTTTACGGGCTGCCGCTGAAAGAGGAGCTGCTTGCCTATTTAAAACACAGCGCTTTCGGCCCGGGGCAGATGGCGATGATGACGCGTGCTTTCTGCCGCCCGCGCGAAGCCGTCCCGGTCTTAAACGAGCTGCGGGACGATTGGAAGAAGAAACGGCCGAACGCCCAGTTGTGGGAGTTCTACGTGCTGGAAAGTGCGATCACGCAATGTGAAGAAAGCGAGGATGAATAATGGAAAATCAGAAATTTCAACGGCTGCCGGCCGAGATCTTGTATCAGAAGGAACTGGATACATTAATCGCCAACGAACAATACCCGGTTCCGCCCGGCTGGAACATGTCGCCGCGTTCCGTCTTCACCTATATCTGCGGCGGGCGCAGCGGCAAGCTCGAGATCACGCCGAAATACATCGGCAACCCGCGTTTAGTCGAAATCGCGATCGCGACGCTGGTCACCGACCGGGCGCTGCTTTTGATCGGCGAGCCGGGCACGGCGAAGTCGTGGTTAAGCGAGCATCTGTGCGCGGCGATCAACGGCGATTCGACAAAAGTGATCCAGGGCACCGCCGGCACCAGTGAGGAAGCGATCCGTTATTCGTGGAACTACGCGATGCTGATCGCCAAGGGTCCCAGCGAGGAAGCGCTGGTCAAAAGTCCGCTGCTGCACGCGATGGAAAGCGGCAGTCTTGTGCGCTTTGAGGAAATCAGCCGCTGCGCCAGCGAGGTCCAGGATGCGCTGATCTCGATCCTGTCGGAAAAACGGGTGTCGGTGCCGGAGCTGAATCTGGAAATTCCGGCGCAGAAAGGGTTCTCTCTGATCGCCACCGCAAACACCCGCGACAAGGGCGTCAACGAGATGTCGGCGGCTTTAAAACGGCGGTTTAACATCGTTGTGCTGCCGGCACCGGGCGATTTGAAGACGGAGATGGACATCGTCACCCAGCGGGTTGGTCAGCTGTCGGGAGCGCTGGGCCTGCAGGCGAAAATGCCGGATCAGGACATTGTCGAACAGGTCGTCACAATCTTCCGCGAGCTGCGCGCCGGGGCGACGCTGGACGGTAAGCTGAAGGTGAAAACGACCTCCGGCGTCTTGTCCTCCGCCGAGGCGATTTCGCTCTTGGCGAACAGTATGGCGCTGGCGGCGAGCTTTGGGGATGGAAAAATCCGCGCCGCGGATGTGGCTGCGGGCTTGCAGGGAGCGATCGTCAAGGATGAAGCGAAAGACGGCGTGGCGTGGAAGGACTATCTGGAAAATATTCTGAAGAAGAAAGGCCTGGCCTATTACGAGCTCTATCACGCGTGCATGGAGCTGAATAAATAATGGCGGCGGTTTTCGGTCTCCGTCATCTCTCGCCGGCCTGTTCGCTCCATCTGAGCGCGTTTCTCGATCAGCTTCAGCCCCAGGTCGTCCTGATCGAAGGTCCGAGCGACTGCAGCGATTTCATCGAAGCGATCGTCAGCGCGGAACTGACGCCGCCGTTTGCGATCATGGCGTACACCGACACAACGCCGGTCCGCTCGGTTTTATATCCGTTTGCGTGCTATTCGCCAGAGTATGTCGCGATGCAATGGGCGCATGCCCATCAGGTACCGTGCGCATTTATGGATCTGCCCGCCGCGGCGTTTCTGGAGAATGATACGCCGGACAAACCGCAGGCAAACGATCAGGCGCAGGATCAGGCCATCGATCTGAAGCTGGATGAAGAGGATCGCTGGGAACGGATGTTTGAGCATGAAACGGATGGGGCGAAGTTTGCCGAAGCGCTGGCGCTGTTCGCGCATCATCTGCGCCAGCTTCAGCCGCCGGATGCGCTGACGCTGCGCCGGGAGGCGTTTATGCGCGGAGTCATCGATCATTATATTCAAAGCGGAATTGACGCGGAACGAATTGCGGTGATCTGCGGCGCGTATCATGGCGAAGGTCTTGAAACACCGTCGGCTTCAGGACAAGCAGAAAAGCTTCCGGCTTTGTCCGTCCGGCGAACGCTCATGCCGTATTCCTATTTCCGGCTGGCCTCGCTTTCAGGGTATGGCGCCGGCAACAAAGCGCCGGCCTACTATGAACAACTCTGGCGGTTTGGACGGGAGGGGCGCCCTGATCAGGCGGCCGCGGCTTACTTGTCGCAATTATCGTTTTATCAGCGCAAACATGGCTATTCTTGTTCCACCGCGCAGGTCATCGAAGCGCTGCAGCTGGCGCAGAGTCTGGCCGCGCTGCGGCAGGAAGCGGCGCCTTCCCTGCAGGATTTAAAGGATGCCGCGATGGCCTGCATGGGCGAGGGCCGGCCGACAGTGTTAATGGAAGCCTTTGTCGATACTGAAATCGGCACGGCGATCGGAAGTCTGCCCCAGGGTCTGTCGCAGACGGCGATTCAGAATGATTTTTATCATGCGCTGCGGACGTTGAAGCTGCAGCGCTACAACACGCTGACGGCGAATTTGCTGGAACTGGATCTGCGGGAGAAGACCACGGTGAAGACGGAAGCATCCGCGTTTCTCGATCTGCGCCGGTCGATGTTTCTGCATCGGCTGCGGGTGCTCGGCGTTCCGTTTGGCACGCTGCGGCCGGGAACTCAGGCCCACGGCGATTGGAAGGAAAGCTGGGATTTGAAGTGGAGCAGTACGGCGGAGATCACGTTGATTGAAGCATCGTTGTCCGGCGACAGCATCGCCTCCGCCGCTCAGTTTGTGCTGCGCCAGCAATTGATTCAGGCGCAGCAGCTCAGCGAATGCGCGGCGGTCATGGAAGAAGCGTTTCTCTGCGGCTTGCAGGAAAGTCTTGACGATGCTTTAACAGCGGTGCAGGCGCTGGCGATCGATTCCTCGGCGCTGGAGGAAATCGTCAAGACGGCGCGCCGGCTGAGCACGCTGCTGCGGTTTGGTTCGCTGCGGCGGATGGACAGTACGGCGATTGAGCCGTTGTTTCATCAGCTGTTTTACCGCGCGCTGCTGTTGTGTCCGGGCAGCTGCCAGTGCGATGGCAAAGCCGCCCGCGGCGTCATGGAAGCGCTGGGTTCCATCAATGAGCTGTCGATCCTGCACGACCATTACATGGAGGAAACCTGGCTGGACGTCTTAACGGAATTGTCCGGCCGCGACGACGTCCATCCGCTGTTAGGCGGCTATGCGGCGGCGATCCGGCTGGAACGGGGGTTGATGGCGGAAGCGGAGTTGGAACAGTGGATAAGCTACCGGCTGTCACCGGGGGTGCCCGCGGAAATCGCGGCGGCCAGCTTTGAGGGCCTGATGCTGCGCAATCACTATGCCCTGATCGCCCGCGCGTATCTGTGGCGGCAGCTCGACGAATACATCGCCAGTCTGTCCGATCCCGATTTCCAGCGGATTCTGCTGGTTTTACGGCGGGCGTTCGGCACGTACAGCGCCGCGGAAAAACAAGCAGTCGCGCAGAATCTGGGCAGTCTGTGGCAGCTGGATGAAGACAGCGTTGCCGAAGTGCTCAACGACGAGTTAAAACAAGAGGAGCAAGATCTTCTGAACGAACTGGAAGATTTTGATTTTGGTGAATTCTGATGGATACTCAACAAAAACTAACGCGCTGGCGATTAATCCTCGGCGCTCAAACGGATTCTGAATTTCAGAAGCTGGATCCCGATTTTAAGCTGGACCGCCGCAGCTTGGCGCTGGATGCCGCGCTGGCGGTGGTATATGGCGGGATCGGGGAAGCCGCGGGGGGCGGAGCCGGCCTGGGTCCCAGCCATCCGCAGATCACAAAGTGGCTGAAGGATATCCGCTCGCTGTTTGATCCGGATCTGGTCAAGGTCATTCAGCAGGACGCGATCGAACGGAAAGGCTGGAAGCAATTGTTGATGGAGCCGGAGCTGCTGGAACAGCTGGAACCGGATTTGGAAATGGCCAGCGTATTGCTTACGTTAAAAGATCTGATTCCGGCGAAGTCGAAGGATCAGGCGCGCGCCTACATCCGTAAAATTGTCGAACTGATCAACCGTCAGCTGGCCTCACAGCTGCAGCGGTGCGTGCATGCCGCCCTGGCGAAGCAGGAGCATTCCCCGCTGCCCAGCGCCGCGGCGATTGATTTTCCTTATACCGTGCGCAAAAATCTGAAGCACTATTCGCCTGCGCTGCAGACGATCGTGCCGGAACGCGTCTATTTCTTTGACCGCAAGCAGAGAAGCAACCGCTGGCATGTGATTCTGGATATTGATCAGAGCGGTTCCATGTCCAGCTCGATCCTCTATTCCTCCGTCACAGCCTGCATCTTGGCGAGCATGAACGCAGTGCGCACGCACGTCGTGGCGTTCGATACGACGATTGTGGATCTCAGCGAGCTGTGCAGCGATCCGGTCGAGCTGCTTTACGGTTTCCAGCTGGGCGGGGGAACCGATATCCATAAATCGGTAAAATATTGCGAACAGCTGATTGAGGAACCGAACAAAACAATTTTCTTCTTGATTTCCGATCTGGATGAAGGCGGCAATCACGCCGGACTGCTTCACCGGCTGCAGGCGATGAAGGAAAGCGGCGTGACCGTAATCTGCCTGTTGGCAATTCAGGATGGCGGCAAGCCGTATTACAGTCAGGATATGGCCCAGCGCGTGGCCAATCTCGCGATTCCCTGTTTTGCCTGCACGCCCCAGCGGCTGCCGGAGCTGCTTCAGGCGGTTTTCCAGAAACAGGATCTGGCCCGGTTCGGCTGATTCACTTAAAAAGCGGCAAGGACGACGAACGATCCTTTCCGCGGCATTGGTGATTAATTTTGTTTTGTGTGGAAAAATAGAAAAAGCAGGGATTTTGCCCTGCTTTTTTCAGTACCGGAGAGAATCCGGCAGTCCTGATTCGAGTTAAGGAGGAAAACTTAGAACTCTTTCAGGTTAGAGAACTTCGTGTTCGGATCGCCATCGTTCTTAGAACGGATGTGCTGCTTTCCGTCACGGCCTGTAAACAGCATCGCGCCTTCGATCTTGCCCTGTTCGATAGCTTCGATCGCCATCTCGTAGTCATAGACCTTGCCTGTGTTGGACTTAAATTCACACAGGTTTCCTTCGTTGTTCTTACGAACAGCGACGAAACGTTCTTTGCTGGATTCAGTTTTCTCGTTTTTTCTTGCCATATTTATCGCCTCCTGACATTATTCTGAACCCGCCCCGCATAAATATACTTGAGGTGATATTGTGAAATTTTGGAAATTTACAGCGGCGGATCTTTCGACTGTGCTGATCGATCAGACACCCCGTGCCGATTCAGCGGCGCGGATTCTGAGCTGGGGTCAGGGTGTCGGCGGCAATCAGCTGGCCTGCGTTGGCGAACAGACCGGCGGCGGAAGCGGTCTGTTCGACGCGCAGGGCAACGACGGCCCCTCGCTCTTGGCGGCGGTGCTGGCCGAGGCAGCCTGGCAGAAACGCGTGCAGAAACAAACTCAGGGCACGATCCGGACACCGGACCGCTGGATCAGCTGGTTTATCGAGAAAAACGGGATTGCGCTGTGCGTGCCGCGCCCGCAGGTCACCAACGACTTCATCGGCTATTATGGTCAGCACGAATGCCGCGGGGACGGGATTCTGCCCTGGGATCCGCCGGATCATGCGGTGCATCGCTGGCGGCTGATCGATGCGCAGACCTTTTATCTGGATTCCAGCGTGCCGGTGCAGGGACGGATCTGCAGCAGCGCGGAAGGGGTGTTGTGCGCCTATGTCTGCCTGCGGGAAGAAGGGCTGCTTTCCGGTCCGGCATTAGCGTTGTGCGAGGGCGGACGGTTTTGGATCCGGCCGCAGGGGAAGGCGCTGATCCTGACCACGCCGGTTTTTTTCATCGCTGAGGGTTCTCTATTTGAAAATTAACCTGAAGTCCAGTATAATAGGCGTCAGAGGTGATGGAAAATGATCGAAAACGTCAATGACTTCTTATCTGTTGCCTTTCTCGCGCTTCTTTTAATCGTTGCGGCGTTCCAGCTCGTCAAGCATTTCAGTTCGCGCCACGCGCGGCGGATTATGGATCTGGAACGGGATTACTATATCCAGGATTTTGAAGAAGACGAATAGGAATCCGATCATAAAATCAGACTCAAACGGCAAACGTACAGGAGGTAAACATGCTGATTCAGGAAATTACATCTGCCAATGCGCCGAAGGCGATTGGCCCGTACACCCCGGCGGTGAAGCTGGGCGACTTTGTTTATATGTCCGGCCAGATTCCGGTGGATCCGGCCAGCGGCGAAATCGTCGCCGGCGGCATTCAGGAACAGACTCATCAGGTATTAAAGAATATTGAAGCGCTGTTGGCGGAGATGAATCTGGAAATGCGCCACATCGTCAAGACGACGGTCTTCATGACCGACCTGGGCGAATTCAACGCGATGAACGAGATTTACGCCACGTATTTTGACCGGCCGTATCCAGCCCGTTCCACGGTGCAGGTCGGCGCGCTGCCGAAAGGCGCGAAGGTCGAGATCGAATGCCTGGTCATCGACACGCTCGTTTATGAACGCCAGATGCAGGGCGGCTGCGGAGGCTGCGGCGGGGGCTGTTCCTCGGATGAAGGCGGCTGCTGCGGCGGCGACTGCTGCGGAGAATAACGCGGACAAAAAAGAACTGCGGCTTCGCTTTCACGATTGTTTTGTCTTTGAACAATCAAAAAAACAAGTAAATCAGAACAAAAATCACGGTTTTTACTCTCGCTTTGCGGGAGTTTTTTTGTGTTTGCCCTGAAAGTAAGAATAAAGCAAAATAAGAATGTTAAACGTGATCGGAAAATCATTAGATGACGATCCTGTTTGTATGAATTATGCGGGAGAATTAAAAATAAATCAGCTTTTCGCTGTTTGGCGCAGGACAGAAATATTTACGAAAAACGAGAAAAAAACAGGATTTTTTAAATTTTCTGCAATGATTAATAGTGACGGATCACTCACCACTTGCACTTGAAGGGGAAACTATGAAAGATTTACTGATACTTTATTACGACTCACAAAACCGCTGCACGATCGCGATCGAGGCTGACGGAACGATTCACACATTGCCGGAAAAACCGGTGAAATGGCTGCGGCGCTGGTGCGTCGAGGCTGGCAGCAGTCTGGAAGGAAGACTGGAAGGTTATCGCAAAAAAATGGGGATTGTTCAGAAACCGGCGCTGTATATCGGGGGCTACCCGCCGCTGATTTTCATTCCGACCGTGTCGATGGAACGCGACGACTGTCTGTATCTGCGGGCTGACCGCATTCACAAAATCACAAGCGTTGACGGAATGGCCGTGGTTTGTTTTGATACCGGCGTTGTTTACCGCTTACCGGTCTGCGCGCGAAGTCTGCGCCAGCAGCGTAACCGCAGTCTGCAATATTTGGAAATGTTAAGCGGTCTGCGGTGAATCAGATGATGACGTTTGTCATAGAATGAAACGATGAGGAGGAAATTATGACGAAGATCAATCTGATATTCAACGAAAATCGGAATATTCAAAAAGAACAGTCCCGGCTTGAACGAATGGGGCTGAAAGACGAACTGGCGATCGTCAGCGACGAGCATCTTCTCGCTTCGGCAAAACCAGATCAGGTTTACTATGACAGCCAGCGCAAGTGCGGCTGCTTCTGGTCGGGCGTCCTTGATAACGAGGACGAGCTGCGGTCGCTGTGGATCCAATACCGGCCGCAAAGCACAGGCAACAGTGCGAAAATGTTGGCGCAGCTGTATGAAATTTTAAGTGAGAAGCTGTTTGAGAAGCTTGACGGCTGTTTCGTGATCGTGTTTGTCCAGGGGCATCAGCTGCATATTGTGCGCGATCCGATGGGCGTAAAAACACTGTATTATACGCGCAAGCCGGATGGGGAATGGCTGTTCTCCGATCAGATCAAGGGATTGTTTGCCGAGGGCAGCCGCATGCCGGTCGTCAACCGGGCCGCGCTTCTGGAGCTGTTTGCGTTAGGACCGTCGCATACCGAAGGGCAGACGTTCTATAAGAACATCGCGGAGCTGCCGATGGGGTATGCGCTGTTGATCCGCGACCGCAAGGAAAGCCTGCACGAATACTTTGAACTGAACGTGCATCGGCACAACGAGGATCTGGCGGCGACGGCAGCGCATGTCCGGCAGATGGTCAGCGATTCGCTGAACCGTCAGTGCGCAGCCTCGGATGTGCACGCGGCGTTTCTTTCCGGTGGTTTGGACAGCAGCATCCTGTGCGCGCTGGCGGCGAAGCGCGGACCGTTAACGACGTATTCGCTGGATTATGAGGGCAACGCGCAGTATTTCAAGGGCTATGCGTATCAGACAACGCGCGACAACGAATATATCGACGCGATGATCGAGCGGTATGCGTTCGATCATCATCCGCTGGTCATCGCCCAGCGCGAATGCGCGGAATTACTGGAACCGGCGATGATCGGCCGGGATGGCCCCGGCATGGCGGATGTCGATTCCAGCCTGTTGTGGATGTACGGCAAGGTCAGGGAACAGAATGGTTCGGTGCTGACGGGTGAATGCTCGGACGAGCTGTTCGGCGGGTATCCGTGGTTTTACCGCAGCGATCTGGTCAGTCTGAAGTCTTTTCCATGGCTGCAGTCGCTGCCGCAGCGTGTGAAGCTGCTGCGCGCGCCGATGAACGAGCTGGACTATGAGGGCGCGATGCGTTCCGCTTACTGGGCGACCGTCCAGCGGGCTCCGAAGGATCCGTTTGACAGCGAACAGGATCAGCGGGCCAAGCTCATGACGTATCTGACCGTGCATTGGTTTATGCAGACGCTGGTGCAGCGCCAGGAAGCAATGGCTGCACTGACGGGCTTGACCGTGCGGGCGCCGTTCTGCGACGCGAAGCTCTACCAGTATCTGTATAACGTGCCGTGGTCAATGAAATTTTATAAAGGTGAAGAGAAGGGACTTTTGCGGCTGGCGTTTGAAGACGTCCTGCCGGCCAAGGTCACCCACCGCAAGAAAAACCCGTATCCGAAGACCTATCATCCGGAATATACCCAGCGTGTCAAGGACCGCCTGCAGGCACTGATCAATGATCCTGAGTGCCGTTTGTGCGAGCTGCTGGAGCCGGCGGGATTGCAGGAATTGATCGACACCGACGGCGGCAGTTTTGCCAAACCGTGGTTCGGTCAGCTGATGATGGGACCGCAGCTGCTGGCGTATTTTATTCAGCTGGAACTGTGGCTGCGCCGCTACCAGATCCGAATCGAATTCTAGGATTTCAGATTCCTGTCTTTTTGGCTTGAAAGACAAAATAAAGATGATAAAATGAGGAATGGAAAAAAAGAGGAGATTTTATGTCAAACCAAGCCAAAAAAGACTGTAAAACACTGATTGCAGTCATTATTTCCGCCTTTGTCTACGCACTGGCGATGAAAGCTTTCGTCGAGACCGGCAATCTGTTCCCGGGCGGCTTCGCCGGCCTGTCCCGCATGTTCAGCATGTCGCTGTCGAAATTCGGCGGGATTACGATTCCGTTCAGCGTCTTCTACTTCCTGCTGAACATTCCGCCGACGTTGTTAGTTTACAAATATGTCGGCCACCGCTTCACGATCTTTTCCGTGCTGCAATATTCGCTGACCAGCTTGTTTACAGAGTTGCTTCCGACCTTTCCGATCACCAGCGACATGCTTTTGATCGCGGTATTCGGCGGCATCTTGGGCGGCCTGGCAATCTCAATCGCGCTGCGCGCGGATGCCAGCAGCGGCGGCACCGATTTCATCGCAATCTACGCCTCGACGAAATACAACGCGCCGACCTGGTCCTACGTCATGTATTTCAACGCCGCGATGTTGGTGCTGGCGGGTATCCTGTTTGGATGGGAACAGGCGCTGTATTCAATTATTTATCAGTTCTGCAGCACCCAGGTCGTGCAGACGATGCATCTGCGCTACAAGCTGAATTCCTTGTTTATCATCACGGAGAAGCCGGAAGAAGTCTGCGACGCGGTGTTCCATTACTGCCGTCACGGCATCACCAAGCTGTGGGGCGAAGGGGGCTTCTCGCATACGCCGCGGTGTCTGTTGTTCATGACGGTCAACGCGTATCAGGTTCACGGCTTGATCGAAGCGATCCGCCTGGTCGATCCGAAGGTGTTCATCAACGTGTCCAAAACCGATAAAATCATTGGCAACTATTATCAGAAACCGCTGGACTAACCCAGCCTGGGACGTTCTTTCATCAGAACGTCTTTTTTTCCGCTTTTCGACGAAGTTAAACAAGCTTTGCGCTTTTAAGCGGGTATGCTGAGCTTAACGGAAGGGGCGAAGCACATGGACTATCAGGTCAACGATCCTGAACTGCAGCGAAAGCTGGATCTGGCGGACAATGTCATCCAGCCGAAAACCCGCCGGGAAAGCCGGCTGCAGCGCTACTGGCAAAGCGTGGGGTGGAAGCACGCGGATAAAAAAAACCTGGGACTCCCATCATCCCAGGCTGCGGACAGCTGAGGCTGTCCGTTTATCGTTTGCGGAACTCAAGACCGATTTTGCGCTGGACCTTTTCCAGCTTGCGGCTGGCCAGCCGCTGCGCTTTGACGGCGCCCTCGGCCAGCGTTTCCTCGATCAAGGTCGAATTGATGATCTCGTTGTAGCGGGCCTGAATTCTTTCCAGCTCGGCGCAGACGACGTCCGCCACGGCGCTTTTAAATTCCCCATAGCCTTTGCCCGCGAAGCGTTCGACAATCGTTTCGATCGCTTCACCCGAGAGCGAAGACATAATCGTCAGCAGGTTGGCGATGCCCGGCTGGTTTTCAGGGTCAAAGCGCACGCACGCCTCGTTGTCCGTCACGGCCGACATGATTTTCTTGCGGGCCGATTTGAGATCTTCCAGCAGATAGATGCAGCCCTTGTCGCCTTTGTCG
The DNA here is from genome assembly GCF_003459085.1 of Holdemania filiformis. Lineage (NCBI taxonomy): Bacteria > Bacillati > Bacillota > Erysipelotrichia > Erysipelotrichales > Erysipelotrichaceae > Holdemania > Holdemania filiformis. The sequence goes on from NZ_QRUP01000005.1 coordinate 135,178, forward strand.
GATTTGGACATTTTCTTTGACGGATCGCTGAGTGACATGATCCGCGCCCCCACCTTTGGAACAACTGGCTCCGGAATCCGGAATGTTTCGCCATAGCGGTTGTTGAAGCGGTTGGCGATGTCGCGGGTCAGCTCAACATGCTGCTTCTGATCTTCGCCGACGGGAACATAATCCGCGTCATAGATCAGAATATCGGCTGCCATTAAGCATGGATAGGTGTACAAGCCGACCGTCAGGTTTGTTTCGCCTTTTGCGACCTTATCCTTATACTGCGTCATCCGGTTCAGCTCGCCCTGGTAGCTGTTGCAGTTCATAATAAAGCCCAGCTGCGCATGCTCCTTGACGTCCGACTGTAAGAAAATCGTTGCCCGCTGCGGATCCAGACCGCACGCCAGATACAGCGCCACCGCGTCCTTCAGATTCTTTTTCAGCTCTTTGGGATCCTGATAAACCGTGATGCAGTGCAGGTTGGCGATGAACACAAGCATTTCATATTCATCCTGATACTTGACGAAATTGCGCAGGGCGCCGATATAGTTGCCCAGCGTCAGCTGTCCGCTCGGCTTGATTCCGCTGAGCATAACTTTTCTTTTTTCAGTGTTTTCCATCATTTCTCCTCCTAAAATAAAAAACGCCCCGATCACCGGGACGCTTCTGCGTGGTACCACCCAGCTTGTTTTCCAGACGCCTGAAAAACCGCTCATGCAGGATAACGGCCTGTTCCGTTGGAAAACTGACGCTCTCCAAGGCTCCAAAAACCCAATTCACGAAAGATTTCTGCGGATGAGTCGCACCGTTCCTCATCTCTCTGGATGTCACAAAATCCCGCTACTGCTTTTTCTTCGTTGCTTTTCTTAATTTAAGCACAAACCGCTCGAACATGCAAGCCGGATCGGACCGGACCACTTGAAAAAATCACGAAATTCATCCGAGAATCGGCAGGGCCGGATTGAATTTCCGGCTGTTTCATTGTATGATAAAAGCTCAAAAGAACTCACAACGGCGTTGAGCTTGATTTCAGCCCGGCTGTGCGCAATAGAAATGGCGGTGCAATTTATGATCGTAGTGTATACTTCACCCGGCTGTGCTTCCTGCCGAAAGGTCAAACAATGGCTGAAAGAGCGGAATCTGCCGTATATAGAAAAGAACATTTTTACGACGCTGCTCAACGAAACGGAGATCCGGCATTTGTTGATGCGCAGTGAAAACGGCTCGGAGGATATCATCTCCAAGCGCTCAAAAATCATCCAGCAGAACGCGGTCGATTTGGACGACATGACGATCAGCGAGCTGGTGCATTTCATCCAGGAAAATCCATCCGTGCTGAAACGGCCGATCATCCTGAATGAACGGAACTTCCAGGTCGGCTACGACGAGGAGGAGATCGACGCGTTCGTCCCGCAGCAGCTGCGCTCTCTGGCCCGGCTGTCCTGCAACGCCAGCTGTCCGAATTACGCCGGCTGCGGCAAGATCCGGGAAGAAGCCTGACAAGCATCTGCGGATGCTTGTTTTTTTCCTCAAATCCAAAAGAAGCAAAGGGAGGATGAATGATGAAAATCTTAGTCGGTTTGTCCGGCGGCGTTGATTCCGCCGTCGCGGCGTATCTTTTAAAACAACAGGGGCTGGACGTAACCTGTGCGTTTATGCGCAACTGGGATTCGATGGCCAACAATGATTTCTTAGGCAATCCGAATGCGGACGATGACGTATGCCCTCAGGAAAAGGACTGGATGGACGCTAAAAGCGTCGCCGACAGTCTGGGATTAGAGCTGCTGCGCGTGGATTTCGTCAAGGAGTATTGGGATAACGTTTTCTCTAATTTCCTGCAGGAATACAAGAAGGGCCGGACGCCGAATCCCGATATTTTGTGCAACAAGTACATCAAGTTTTCAAGCTTTCTCGATTTCGCCCGCAGCCGCGGCTTCGATACGCTGGCAACCGGCCATTATGCGCGTGTGCGGCACGAAGCAGACTTCAGCGGTTTATACAAGGCGCACGACCTGAATAAGGATCAGAGCTATTTCCTTTGCCAGGTTGCATCCGATGCGCTGCGGCATACATTGTTTCCGTTAGGCGAGATTGAAAAGCCGGAAGTGCGGCGGATCGCGAAGGAACTGCGGCTGTCGATCGCGGAGAAAAAGGATTCGACCGGAATCTGTTTTATCGGCGAGCGCAACTTCCGGGAATTTCTGAAGAACTACCTGCCGGCCAAATCCGGCAAGATCGTCGACGTGATCAGCCGCCGGGTCTTAGGCGGCCATGAGGGCGTGCTGTATTACACGATCGGTCAGCGCAAAGGCCTGGGGATCGGCGGTGAGGGCGGACCGTGGTTTGTCGTCGGCAAGGACGTCGTCCATAACGAGCTGCTGGTGGCCAGCGGCGAAAGCAACGACTGGCTCTTAAGCGATACCTGTCTGGTCAGCGGCGTCAACTGGCTGGCCAGGACAAAACCGCAGGGCGCGCTGTCCTGCTGCGCGAAGTTCCGCTATCGTCAAAAGGATAATCCGGTGACGCTGGAATTCCTCGATGAAACGACTGTCAGACTGACCTATCCCCAGCAGGTCGCTTCGGTGACCCCGGGGCAGCAGGCGGTCTTCTATCTGGGCGAGCAGTGCCTGGGCGGGGGTGTGATCGAGGAAGTCTGGCATCGCGGACAATCGCTGACGGACCGGATCCGCAGCTTTGAGCCATGAACCGAGTCATGCTGTCAAAGCGCCGGGTGCAGGTCATCCTGTTCAATTATTTCGCGGGCTACCTGTTTCTTTATCCCCTGTTGATTGGGGTGCTTTTCCGGCTGTTTGCGCCCTTAGGGATCGCCAATCTTGACCGGATGCTGGAAAATCTGGTCTATATCCTGGTTTTCACGGTGACGGTCGGCGCAGCCTGGCCGCTGTTAAAGGAACACCTTGAGCGCTTTCGGCAAAACCGGCGGGCGATTGTCAAATCGACGCTGACGCGCTATGTTCAGATGTGGCTGGTGATGTATGGGATGAATCTGGCGATCATTCTGATCACTGGGCTGTCAAGCAGCCAGAATCAGGATACCGTCGTCCAGCAGCTGACCCAGTCGCCGCTGCAGATCATTCTGGTCACCTGTCTGTTTGCGCCGGTCGTCGAGGAAACCGTCTTCCGCGGGGCCGTCTTTACGCCGCTGCGCCAGCGGGGCAGCTTTCGCACCGCCGCGCTGGTCAGCGGGTTTCTGTTCGGTCTTCTGCATGTGTTCACGTCGCTGCTGAGCGGCAATTTCAGCGACGGAATCTTTATCCTCGTTTACGGCACGATGGGCTATCTGTTGTGCGCGGCCGAGGAAGAAAATCAGACGATCGTCAGTCCGCTGCTGATGCACGGGCTGAACAATCTGATCAGCGTGATGCTGATCCTGCTGTGAGAAAGGAATGAGGGAAATGAGTGAGGAACGCGACGTCATCCGCGGCAAACTGAAGCAGATTGTCTTCCGCAACGACGACAACGGCTACACTGTCGCTCGTTTTATCGTTGATGATCTGCAGCAGCGGCAGGTGACGATCACCGGATATCTGCCGGTGTTCAGCGAGGATGCGCTGATGGAGTTAAGCGGCAGCTATGTCGATCATCCCCGCTACGGGATGCAGTTTCAGGTCGAGACCTTCCACCGCGTTATGCCGGATGACGAGGACTCCCTGATTCGTTTTCTGTCCGGTCCGTTATTTGAGGGCATCGGCAAAAAATATGCCGAAACGATTGTGGCGGCCCTTGGCAAAGACGCGATTCATCGGATTAAAAACGACCCAACTGTGCTGGACAGCGTGCCGAAAATGACGAGCAAGCGCCGGACAGCGATTCTGGAAGGGTTAAAAGAAAGCGACGACGATCTGGAAAATCTGATCCAGTTCTTTGTCGCCCATGGTCTGGGGATGCGCAATGTCATGAAGCTGGAGCGGATCTACGGTAAAGAAGCGGTTGAGAAAATCCAGGAAAATCCGTACCGGATGGTCGACGAGGTGGACGGCATCGGGTTTGCGACGGCGGATAAAGTCGCGATGTCGCTGGGCTTTGAGCTGGAGGATCCGCGCCGGCTGGAAGCGGCGATGGTGGCGCTGGTCGATCAGATGAACATGCAGAGCGGCGATACGTTTGTCAACCGCGAGGGGCTGGCGCATCAGATGAAACGCCAGTGCGCCGGTCTGACCTATGATTTTGACGAACTGCTGGAATCGCTGCTTTTACAAAGACGGTTAGTGGAAGAAGAAGGGCGGATCTATCATGTCGATCAATATGACGCGGAGGTCCAGATCGCACAGTTTCTGACGTTATTTCCGTTTGAAGAACTGGAACCGGTCGATCCCGAAACGCTGCAGTTTGAGCTGGACGCGCTGCAGGAAAAGCTGGCGATCACCTACGATCAGGCGCAGCTGGACGCGATCCATACGTTTTTTAAACATGACGCGATGATCCTGACCGGCGGTCCGGGAACGGGCAAGACAACCGTTGTGCGGGCGTTGACCGCGTTGTTTAAAAAACTGTATCCGTACCAGCGGATTGCCTGCTGCGCCCCGACTGGACGGGCGGCGAAACGGCTGGCAGAGCTGACGGAAACCGATACGTTTACGATCCACAGTTTGCTGGGCTGGGATCTGGAATCGAATACGTTTACCAAGACGGAACAGGATCCGCTGATCGTCGATCTGTTGATCATCGACGAATTTTCCATGGTCGACAGCTGGCTGTTCGCGGCGCTGTGCAAGGCCTCGGTGCATGTTAAGAAGCTGTGCATCATCGGCGACGAGGATCAGCTGCCTTCGGTCCGCTGCGGCTGTGTCTTGAAGGATTTAATCACCTCTGAGCTGTTTCCGTTAGTCCGGCTGGAACGGATCTTCCGCCAGAGCGAGGGCAGCGACGTGATCACGCTGGCGCATCAGATCCGTCAGGGCCAGACGGAGGAGCTGGATTGTCATGGCGACGTGGCGTTTTTCCCGGTCGGACTTTACGAGATCAAGGACCAGGTCATCAACGTCGTTCAGTCGGCGCTTAACAAGGGCTACGATATCCAGGACATTCAGGTGCTGGCCAGCAAATACAACGGACCGGCCGGAATCGACCGGCTGAACGCCGCTTTGCAGCAATGCCTGAATCCGCCGGAAAAGGGCAAGCGCGAATGGAAGGCGGGCTACCGGACCTTCCGCGAGGGCGATAAAATTTTACAATTGAAAAACCAGCCGGATGACGACGTCTACAATGGCGATATCGGCATGCTTGTGGAAATCGTTTACGCCAATGAGGACGAAGCCGGCAAAAACCGGCTGATCGTCGACTTCGAAGGAATTCCCGTTGAATACACCTCGGATAACCTGCTCAACATTTCGCACGCCTACTGCATTTCCGTGCATAAATCCCAGGGCAGCGAATATCCGATCGTCATCATGCCGGTCGTGCGCGATTACGGGATCATGCTTCAGCGGCGGCTGATCTACACCGGCGTCACCCGCGCCAAAAAATCGCTGGTTCTCTTAGGCGAGAAGGACGCGTTGATCCGCGGGATTGCCAGCCAGGAACACCATTTGCGCTCGACAACGCTTACCCAGCGGATCACGGCGATGCTGAATCCGGAATTTTAAGCATAAGTTTATTTGATTGCGGACATACTAACACCAAAAGGAGTGGAATGTATGAAAAAATGGTTATTCGGTTTCATGGCCGGCATGGCTGCCGGCATGGTGGTCGCGTTTGCGAACGAGGATGAACTTGACGACGCTTATTACAAAGCCTGCAAATGCAAAAAGAAGCTGATCCGCAAAATGCACCAGATGGATCTCGAACACTAACCCCGTCGTTACGGGGTTTCTCTTTTATGAAAGACCTGTTTGAACGAACGGACTGGAAACGCTGGCTGCAGCTGCTGGGCTGCGTGCTGATCGTAATGATCGTGCTCAGGATGTTAGGCTGGGACGTTGTGCTGATGGCTGTCTTCCACGCGCTGTCGCCGCTGTTGTTCTCCTGTCTGATCGTGTTTCTGTTTGAGCCGTTTGTCGAGAAACTGCCGTTTCCCCGGGGGATCAGCTGTTCGCTGGTGTACTTCGGTTTCCTCGGGCTGTTGGTTCTGGGCATCGGCATGATGGTGCCGTTAGTGATGGAGCAGGGGTCGCAGCTGTTGGGCGAAGCGGGCCGGATAAGAGAACAGCTGGCGGCGACCGAGTTCTTTCACTGGGCCGGGCAGCTGGATTGGCACGGCGTGTTCACGGCCGGCTATGAAGCGGCGATGAGCGCGACCCGCAGCGCCGTCGACCGACTGTCGTTTTTCGGCGTCAGCTTTTTAGGCGCGTATTTCATTGCGCTGGACATGGAAGTTTTCGGGCGCATTCTCAAAAAACGGCTTCCGTCCTATCAGCACTGGCTGCTTTTCTACAAGACCAGCTCGCGCGTCGTCTACCACTATCTGCGCGGGTTGGCGCTGGATTTGTTGTTTTTAATGATCACCGTGTCGGTGCTGTTGTTGATCTTCAGCGTACCCAACGCCGTATTCTATGCGATCATGCTTGCGCTGCTCAATCTGATTCCCTATCTGGGCGCAACGGTTGGTCAGATCGTGATTCTGCTTTCGCAATATTTCGCGACCGGTCAGATCCCGTGGCTGCTGGGTGTTTTGTTATGGCTGATCCAGCAGATCGAAGCCAACTGGGTGCAGCCGCTGATCTTCAAAAAGGTCATGAACCTGCGGCCGGTTTATACGCTGATCGCGCTTTTGGCCGGGGGCTGTTTCTTCGGCATGATCGGGATCATCCTGGCGCCGATCCTGGCCGCCATTGTGCAGCTGGCCTACCGCAGCTATCTTTTCGCAAAATGCACGGAAACAGTTGGCACGTGGGAAACAGTGTGGTATAATTTCGATAGTTTTGAAAACGATGACGAAGAAAAGTAGATCAGGCTGTTCCATTGCAGAGAGAAAACGGCGGTGCAAGTTTTCATGGGATCTGATCGAAGCCGCTTCCGAGTTTGCCCAAAGCAACGTGTGCTCTGCGTTAAAGAGAAATGAGGGCATTTCTTTTGAAGAAAAGAAATGAATCAGGATGGTACCGCGTGAGTAAAGCGTTCCTGGAGTTTCAGGGCGCTTTTTATTTTGGCAGACGCATCAGACAAAGAAAGGAAGAAACAAACATGAAAGAATTAACAGGCAACCAGGTACGCCAGATGTTTCTGGACTACTTCCAATCCAAAGGTCACATGATTGAACCGGGAGCTTCGCTGATCCCGCATAACGATCCGACGCTGTTGTGGATCAACGCGGGCGTCGCGGCGCTGAAAAAATATTTCGACGGCAGCGAGAAACCGGCCTGCAACCGGATCGCCAATGCGCAGAAGTCGATCCGCACCAACGATATCGAAAACGTCGGCAAGACCGCCCGGCATCATACGTTCTTTGAGATGCTCGGCAACTTCTCGATCGGCGATTACTTCAAAGCGGACGCGATTCCGTTCGCCTGGGAATTTTTAACCTCGCCGGAGTGGATCGGCTTTGACAAAAACAAGCTGTATGTCACCGTCTATCCGGACGATGAGGAAGCTTACCGCATCTGGACCGAGGTGTGCGGTGTCGATCCGAGCCATATCTTAAAAACCGCGGATAACTTCTGGGAGATCGGCGAAGGGCCGGGCGGACCGGACAGCGAGATTTTCTATGACCGCGGGGAAAAGTATGACCCGGAGGGGTTAGGTGAAAAGCTGTTCTTCGAAGAAATGGAGAACGATCGCTACATCGAAGTCTGGAACGTCGTGTTCAGCCAGTTTGACTGCCGGCCGGGCACGGACCGCAAGCTGTATAAAGAGCTGCCGCATAAGAACATTGATACCGGCATGGGACTGGAACGGTTAGTTTCGATCATCCAGGAAGGGGAAACGAACTTTGATACCGATCTGTTCCTGCCGATCATCCGCGCGGCGGAAAAGCTCGCCAAGCATCCGTATGAAGGTGAATATAAAATGGCGTACCGCGTCATTGCCGACCATATCCGCACCGTCACCTTCGCGCTGAGCGACGGCGCAATGTTCTCCAACGAGGGCCGCGGCTACGTGCTGCGCCGGGTTCTGCGCCGGGCGGTCCGCTACGGTATTAAATTAGGCATTAACGGCGCGTTTATGTACAAGCTGGTCGACGTCGTCGCTGACAACATGAAGGATTTCTATCCGTATCTGTTAGAAAAGACGGAATTTGTCGCCAAGCTGGTTAAGAATGAGGAAGAAGCGTTCCACTCGACGCTGGCCAACGGTGAAAAGCTGCTCAATGAGGAGCTGGCCAAAGCTGAAGCGGCGAAAACCTTGAGCGGCGAGGTCGTCTTCAAGCTGTACGATACCTACGGCTTCCCGCTGGAGCTGACAAAAGAAATCGCCGGCGAGCGTGGTTATACGATTGACGAGGAAGGCTTTGAGGCGCAGATGGCGAAGCAGCGTGAACGTGCCCGGGCCGCGCGTGAAGACGCGCAGTCGATGGCCAGCCAGTCGGCAGATCTGATGGACTTCACAGCGCCGTTTGAATTCACGGGCTATGAAACGATGAGCGATACCGGAACGATTACCGGATTGTTTAAAAACGGCGTGCGTGTCGCGATGCTGGAAGACGAAGGCGAGGTCATCCTTGACCGTTCCTGCTTCTATGCTGAAAGCGGCGGACAGGTGGCCGACGGCGGCACGATGCGCTGCGATGAAGCGGATTGCGAGGTGCTCGACGTCAAGAAGGCGCCGCACAAGCAGTTTATGCATCATGTGAAAGTCGTCGACGGCGTGCTGAAGGAAGGCATGAAGCTGCAGCTGCAGGTCGACGTCCAGCGCCGGATCCGCACGATGGCCAACCACTCCTGCGTCCATCTGATGCAGAGCGCGCTGAAGAAGATCGTCGGCGATCACATCGCCCAGGCCGGCTCTTATGTCTGCCAGGATTACGCGCGGTTCGACTTCACGCATTTTGAAAAGGTCAGCGATCAGCAGTTGAAGGAAGTCGAAGCGCTGGTCAACGAATTTGTCATGGCGAAATTCCCGGTCCATACCGAAGTCATGGCGATTGAAGAAGCCAAGCATTCCGGCGCGATCGCGCTGTTTGATGAAAAATACGGCGATGAGGTTCGCGTCGTATCGATGGGCGAGGTTTCCAAGGAACTGTGCGCCGGCACGCATGTCCACAACACGCAGGATATCGGCGTATTCAAAATTGTCAGCGAAGAAAGCATCGGCTCCGGCATCCGCCGGATCACCGCCAAGACCGGCTATGCGGCCTACCAGGAGTTCGTCAGCGAGCAGGACGTGTTAAAAACAATCGCCGCGCAGCTGAAGATGAACAGCCTCAACGGCGTCAGCGAAAAGGTCGCGGGCGTACTGGAAGAAAATGCGGCGCTGAAAAAAGAAATCGGGCAGCTGAACCAGAAAATGATGGTCTTAAAAGCGGACGACATGGTCAATCATGCGGAAGCAGTCAACGGTCTGAATATCATTCTGGAAAAGGTTTCCGGACTTGACGGACAGGCGATGAAGAACCTGGCGGAAACGCTGCGCAATAAGTGTGAAAAATCTTTCATCTTCTTGGCCAATCCGTCGGAAGGCAAGGTCACCTATGTCTGCGCCTGCAGTAAGGAAGCGATCGCAAAGGGCATAAAAGCCGGAGATTTCGTGAAAATGGCGGCCCAGATGAGCCAGGGCAACGGCGGCGGCCGGCCGGACATGGCGCAGTCGGGCGGCAAGGATGGTTCCAAAGTGGACGAAGTCTTTGCGCTGATTCGCTCAAAACTTTGAAAATCCCTTTCCAATTTCCGCAGTTTACGCTAAAATGAATTCAAGGAGGGATATCCATGTCAAAACAAATTACCGAAACGATGTCTTTTAAATCAGAGGAGATCCGCAGAGATAACATCAAGCAGGTGCTCCGGCTGACAAAAGAAGCGCTCGAAGAACGAGGCTACAATGCAGTGAACCAGCTGGCAGGGTATCTGATTTCCAATGATCCGGCCTACATTTCCTCGCATCACAACGCCCGCAGCATCATTCAGTCGGTCGAGCGTTACGAAATCATCGAGGAACTGGTGCGTTCCTACCTGGAAGAAAAGTAATGGAACGGATCATGGGGCTGGACCTGGGCAGCCGCACGCTGGGTATCGCGGTTTCCGATCCCCTGGGCATGATTGCCCGGACCGTGGAAACGTTCCGGTTTGCGGATGACGATTACGACGCGGCCTGCGCCCGGGCGGTGCAGCTGGCGAAGGAGCTGGGTGCAGTGAAGTTTGTACTGGGTCTGCCGAAGCATATGAACGGCGATGTCGGGATCCGCGGTCAGATCTCGCTGGATTTCAAGGCAAAGCTGGAAGCGGCCTGCGGCCTGCCGGTTATCTTACAGGATGAACGGCTGACGACGGCGGCGGCCGAGCGAATCTTAATCTCTGCGGACGTTTCCCGCAAAAAGCGCAAAGCGGTGATCGATCAGATGGCGGCAGTGCAAATCCTGCAGAGTTATTTAGATCAGAAGCGCTAAGAGTGCAGCAATGCACTCTTTCATTTGAATCGCAAAAAGGAGGAAAAAGCGATGTTGGAATCAAATAAAATTTTAATTACGGAAGAAGACGGCACGGAAACAGAAATGGAAATCCTGTTCACCTTCGACGACGACAGCCGCAACAAAAGCTACGTGCTGTTCACCGATCCGAAGGATGAGGAAGGCGAGGTTTTCGCCTGCAGCTACACCGACGAGGGCGAAATGGAACCGGTTGAGGATCCCGAGGAATGGAGCATGATCGAGGAAGTCTTCGGGGCTTTTGTCGAGGAATTAGACGATGCCGAAGTCGAAGAATAAACGGCGTAAAAAGAATAACGGACTGGCCGCCGTACTGATCGTGCTGGTCATATGCGCCGGCCTGGTGCTGGGCGGGATTTTCTTTTACAACGGTCAGCTGAAGCCGGCCGCTTCGGAAAGCGAACAGATCACCTTTACCGTCAGTCAGGGCGAATCGCTCAACCGGGTTATTAAGAACCTGGAGGATCAGGGCGTGATCCGCAGCGGCTGGGCGGCGAAGATCAGCGTCAAGCTGGCGAAGCTGACGAATATCAAAGCCGGCACGTACATCTTGGATCCGAGCTGGGAAGTCCGGGAGATTTTTGAAGTGCTCAACGATTCTCACGGGGCCGTCGTTAACGACACGCGCTTAACGTTCATCGAGGGCGACTGGGCGAAGCATATCGCTGAAAAAATCGGCGAGACGACGCGCTGCAGCAAGGATGAAATGTTGGCGCTGTGGAACGATGAAAGCTATGTTCGTTCGCTGATGAGTGATTATCCGTTTTTAACTGAGGAAATCTTCAATGCGGACAGCCGGATTTTATTAGAAGGCTATCTGTTTCCGGAAACCTACAATTTCTTTGTCGACGCCGACGCCGATCAGATTACCCGCAAGATACTGGATCAGACGCTGAAGGTTTACAATGAGTTTGCGGATCAGTTCGCACAGTCGCAGCTGAGCGTGCACCAGCTGTTTACGCTGGCTTCGATTGTGCAGTATGAAGCGGCCAAGCCGAGCGATATGCAGCTGGTCGCGGGCGTGTTCTACAACCGTCTGGCCGCCGGTATGAAGCTGCAGTCCAGCGTCACCGTGTGCTATGCGATTGATAAGGAAAAAGATGACGACTGGATGGCGTGCGAGGTCAATCCGGACTTTGATTCCCCGTATAACACCTACCGCGTCGAAGGTCTGCCGCCCGGCCCGATTCTCAATCCGGGACGCGATGCGATTCAGGCGGTCCTGCAGCCGCAGGTCAGCGATTACCTGTATTTCATGGCGGATGTGAAGGGCGACGGCACGGTGTATTACGCCAAGACCTATGCCGAACATCAGGCCAATGTCCGCAAGTATTTAAAATAAACGTCAGTCAGGAAGAGGTGAGGGAAGATGAAGCCGTTATTGATCGGCATCGCCGGCGGCAGCGCGTCGGGCAAAACGACGATCGCCCAGTGTCTGAAGGAAGAATTTGAACAGACGCGGTCGGTCGTGATCATCCGCGAGGACGATTATTACAAAGACCAGTCGCAGAAAACGATGGCGGAGCGGGTAAAAACGAATTATGATCATCCGTTTGCCTTCGATCACGCGCTGATGATCGAACAGATCGACGCCCTGTTAGCCGGGCAAGCGATTGAGAAGCCGGTTTACGACTTTGTCCAGCATACCCGCAGCACTGTTACGGAAGTGATCGAGCCGTGCGATGTCGTCGTGCTCGAGGGGCTGTTTGTGCTGGAGGAGCCGGAGCTGCGCAAGCGCTTAAACATCAAGGTGTATGTCGATACCGACGCCGATATCCGTTTTATCCGGCGGCTTTTGCGGGATGTTGAGGAACGCGGAAGAACACTGCAGTCGGTCGTACATCAGTACACGGAAACCGTGCGGGTGATGCACGAGCAGTTTATCGAACCGTCCAAACGGTATGCCGACGTGATCATCCCCGAGGGCGGAAGCAACATCGTTGCGATCGATCTGCTGAAGACAAAAATCAGTAGCATCATCAGTCCAAATATGCTATAATAGCCGAGCTAAGGAGTGAGAAAACCAATGGCAGATGATAAAATTTATGTAACTCAAGAAGGTCTTGAAGAATTAAAAAAGGAACAGGAAAACCTGATCCATGTCGTTCGTCAGGAAGTCATTGAAGATTTAAAGGCCGCCCGGGCGCAGGGCGACTTGTCTGAAAACGCCGACTACGATGCCGCGCGGGATCGTCAGGCTCAGGTTGAAGCCCGGATCCGCGAGCTGGAAGTCATGCTTAACAATATCGAAATCATCGACGATAAGCAGGGCTCGGTGCGGGTTGCGAAAATCGGCTCGACCGTTAAGATCGAAGAACTCGACACGCATCAGATCGACGAGTTCACAATCGTGGGTTCCGTAGAAGCGGATCCGCTCAACGGCAAGCTGTCCAACGTCACGCCGCTGGCGGAAGCGATTCTGGAACACAAAGTTGGTCAGATCGTTGAAGTTCTGGTCGACGAGCCGTATCAGGTAAAGATCTTAGAGATTCGGTAAAAAAAACAGGATTTTTAACAATTTGCGCAATAGAATAAGCAGGTGATCTTATGAGAAAAGAGTTCCTGCTTATTTTTTGTTTTGTTTTTCTACTTCTGCCGCTGATTCCGCAGCGTGTCGTCGATTTGGAGACCCTGCGCGGACAGCCGATTACCGTGACGATCGAGGGGGCTGTGCGGGAGCCGGTCACCCTGACATGTCCGCCCTATACGGAGCTGGGCGAATTGCTGGATCAGGTGACGCTGCTGGACGATGCGGACCTCTCGCCATTTTCAATGACGATGATCGTCAAGGATCACGACGTGATCCAGATCCCCCATTTCCAGGAAACGCCGCGGATTTCAATCAACACCGCATCCATCGAGCAGCTGATGCAGCTGCCGGGAGTGGGGCAGGCGACAGCGGAAAAAATCGTGGCTTACCGCGCGGAGCATGGTTTGTTTCAGACGTTGGAAGATCTGATGCAGGTGCCGGGCATCAAACAGAAGAAATGGGAAGCGCTGAAGGAGTTTATATGTTTATAAACAACACTGATGCGCTGCGCTGGCTGGTTTGCGTCGTGATCAGTCTGTGTCTGCCATTCCCTATGCAGAAAACCGGCCTGCTTTTCAGCCTGGTCTTCGTGCTGGTCTCCGCCCGTTCGAAACAGCGGAAGTTTCTGTTTTTCTGGCTGTCCTCGGTTCTTGTCATTCTGTTCTGGCAGCTGAAACCGCCGCCGGCGCTCGCTCCACCGCAGATCAGCGGCACGGTGAGCGCGGTTTCCGCCAACAGCTTTATCCTCGAAAATCCGCAGGGCCGCTTTCAGGTAATCAGTGAAAACCGCCCCGGGTTAGACGATCAGGTCGAGGTCGAAGGGGAAAGCAGCCTATTTGAGGAAAATTATTCGTTCTATGGTTTCGACGCGAAAGCCTGGTCGCTGCGGGAAAAGCTTAACGGCCGCGTGTTTGCCAAAACCGTCAAGATCGTAAGCGCCGGGAAAACGCCGCGGGCTTTTCTTTATCGCCGCATTGAAGCGATCCGCGATCCGGCTGCCCGTGCGCTGGCAGGCAAGCTGATTCTGGGCGTGAATGAGGAAGAAGGCGGACTGGCGATCTTACTTCGCTGCGGATTTCAAGTCAGCGTGCTGATCCAGGGCTTCGGAATGATCTGCGGCTGGTTCTGGACGGACCGGAGCGTGCGGAGGATCCGCTTTGGGGCCGTGCTGGGCATTGCCGCGATACTGCATTTTCCCTATCCTCTGGTTCGTCTGGTGCTCAGCGAAGGCTTCCGGATGAATCCGCATCACGACAAAATTGAAACGTTTAAAACCAAATGGCTGTTATTGGCGCTGTTAGCGCCGCGAAGGGTCGCGACAGCGGCCTTTCTGCTTCCGTTCGCGTTTGCGCTGCTCGCTATGTTTCCCGCTCGGTCGTCGCCGCGGACCGCCCGTTTTACGCTGAGCTGGACAATGCAGAGCTTCCTGTTTCATACCGTGAATCCCATGATGGTGATCGGGATGCGCGTGTTGCGCTGGGGACTGGCGCTGTGTACGCTTGGCTCTCTGGCCGGGCTTGTCTTTACGCCGTTTCTGTCCTTCAGCGTGAGCCTCGCCGGTCTGTTGGATCAGGTCTTAAGCTGGGGCGGGGAGCTGCCGGGCCAGCTGTCATGGCTGATTGTGATTCTGGCCGGGGTTGCCGGGGCGTTCCCCAAGCGCGTGCGGATGATTCTTTTCGGCGGGCTGATCGGGATCTGGACGCTGTTGGGCTGGTGGCATCCGTGGGCCAGTCTGACGCTGATCGACGTTGGTCAGGGCGACAGCATTCTGATCCGCCTGCCGTACAATCAGGGGAATCTTTTGATCGATACCGGCAAGCCGGCGGCGCTGGCTCAGGTTGAAGCAATGCTTCAAGGCGAGGGCGTGCGGCGGCTGGACGCGCTGATCTTAACGCATGAGGACGATGATCACAGCGGCAACAAGGCGGCTTTAATCGAAGCCTATCAACCTGCGCAGGTGATCGAGACGATGACCGAACCGCTGACCCTGCACGGCTTAACGATTTTCAATCTGAATCCTGACAGTGAAACGTGGCAGGGGAACGAGGGATCGCTGGTGCTGCTTTTGCGGATGCAGGATCTGACGATGATTCTGGGCGGGGATGCGCCTGCCGAAATTGAACAAAAAATTCTGGATCAGATTCCCGGCCTGCGCGCGGATATCGTCAAGCTCGGGCATCACGGCAGCCGCACGTCCAGCTGCGCGCGCTGGCTGCAAACGCTGAGACCGATTCTGGCGCTGAATTCCAGCGGCCGCAATAACCGCTATCAACATCCCCATCCCGAGGTCATGCAGCGCCTGGAAGACTGCCGGATCGGGATGTTCGATACGAAGCAGGAAGGCGATATCCGGATTATCGTAACGCCGATTTGTAATTTCCTTTTTACCGCGCGCCGGGGATTTGCTATAATAGGGTAGGTGATTCGATGAACTATTTATTGTACGGGTCGGAAACGTATCGGCTGAAGAAAAAACTGGACGAGCTGCTGAAAGCGAACGATCCGGAAAACACGGGCATGAACACGGTGGTCTACGAAGCAGGCAACGCCGATTTTCAGCTTCGTGCGGTTCTGGAAGACGCCTGGACAATTCCGTTCTTTGCGGAAAAGAAAACCGTCGTCGTGCGCAATCCGGTCTTTTTAACGACGAGCGGATCGTTAAACGAGAAGGACGGCAAAGCGCTGGAGGACTACCTCAATCACAGCTGCCCGAGCACCGATTTAATTTTCTGCGGTGAGTTTGAAAGTCTGGATCAGCGCAAGAAGTTGGTCAAGCTGGCTGTAAAGACGTGCCGGGTGTTCACGATGAAGCGGCTTGATGAACGCGAGTTTCGTTCGTATGTCAATCAGCAGCTATCAGCGCACCAGCTGATCCTGTCGCGCGAAGCGATGGATGAGCTGATGCAGCGGCTGCCGCTTGATTTGGAAAGCTTCCATCAGGAGCTGATCAAGCTGACGCTGTTTGGAACGAAGATCAGCCGCGACGACGTCGTGCATCTGGTCAGCCGGCCGTTGGACGAGGATGTGTTTCATCTGGTCAACGCCGTCATCACGCATGATTTAAAACAGGCGATGCATCTTTGGCACGATCTGGACTCCCTGAACAAGGATCCGATTTACCTCGTCGCCCTGCTGGCTTCGCAGTTTCGCCTGATGGCGCAGGTGCGCATGCTCAGTGATCGGCGGATGAGCGAATCGATGATCGCCCAGCAGCTGAAGGTTCATCCTTTCCGCGTCAAGAAAGCGCATGAAGCCGTAGCCCGGCTGAATTCCGAACGGTTATTGGAAATCCTGAACGATTTAGCCGAGCTTGATCAGCGGTTTAAAAGCGGCACGCTGGATCGCAGGCTGGGCTTTGAAATGTTCTTAATCAAAGCCGCGCACTAAAAAGGAAAATCTGTGAAATCACCAGAAAAACAGTCAGAATCCGCGTGTTTTTATACGCTGAAAGAATAAAGGGAGTGTTACGATGGATTCATTAAAGGAACTTTATAAAATCGGTCCGGGTCCCAGCAGTTCACATACGCTGGGGCCGCAGCGGGCCTGCCAGCTGTATAAGGCGGAATACGGCGAGCAGCTGCACCACGTCGAAGTTGAGCTGTACGGCTCGCTGTCGTTAACCGGCAAAGGTCATCTGACGGATTATATCATCCGCAAGACCTTTGAGCCGGCGAAGACGACAATCTTCTTTTTAAAGGACTGGAAGGAAAGCTTTCCCAACGGTTTTTATATCCGCGGCTACAACCGGGATCATCAGCTGCTGGCAAAATGGACGGTGTTCTCCGTCGGCGGCGGTTCGATTAAGATTTTAGAAAAACATCTGGAAACGGGCGAAAACGTCTATCCGGAAAATTCGATGCAGGCGATCCGTGAAATCTGCGACAAAGAAAAGATCGGGTTTGCGGAATACGCGCTGCGGGCGGAAGCCGGACTGGAGCCGTATCTGGATAAGATTCTGACCGCGATGCTCGCTTCCGTAAAGGAAGGTCTGCAGGCCAGCGGCGTCTTGCCGGGACGGTTGAAGATGGAACGTGCGGCGAAGGCAATGCTTTTACAGGCGGGAACGATCGAGGATGAAGCGGAACGGACGAAGATGAAGCTGGCGGCCTATGCCTATGCGGCCAGCGAACAGAACGCTTCGGCCGGCACCGTCGTCACTGCGCCGACATTGGGCTCCTGCGGCGTCATGGCGGCCTTGATGTATTATTATTATAACGATCAGCAGATCACCCGCGGCAAGCTGGTCAAAGCGCTGGCGGTGGCTGGCTTGTTCGGGGATCTGATCAAAACCAACGCCACGATTTCCGGTGCGGTCGGCGGCTGTCAGGCGGAGATCGGCGCAGCCTGCGCGATGGCTGCGGCCGCAGCCGCTTATCTCAATGGCATGAACTGCGGTCAGATCGAATACGCTGCGGAAATCGGCATGGAGCACCACCTTGGATTAACATGCGATCCGGTCGGCGGCTATGTCATCATACCGTGCATCGAACGCAACGCCGTCGCGGTTTTGCGCGCCTTGGACGCGATGTCGCTCGCGCGCACGCTGAGCCGGATTAAAAAGAACCGCGTCAGCTTCGACGTCGTTGTCAAAACGATGAACTATACCGGCAAGCATCTGCCGATTGAACTCAAGGAAACCTCGCTTGGCGGCTTGGCCAAAGAGGTGCAGATTGTACCTGAGGAACATCCTTCCTGTCTGGACGGTCATCTGATCGTTGAGGAAGCCGTCATGGAAAACGACGTGCTGGCTTCGCCGATCCGATTCGATCTATGAATAATGCGGCGCAGACCGTTGTGCATCCGTTCGCGCCGATCTACGACGCGCACAGCCGGGTGCTGATTCTCGGATCGCTGCCTTCGGTCGCCTCGCGTCAGCAGGCGTTCTATTACGCTCATCCGCGCAACCGGTTCTGGCCGGTCATGGCGGCGCTGGACGGAAGTCCGCTGGACACCACCGCGCAGCGCGTGGCCTTTCTGCACCGCCGGCACTTCGCGCTGTGGGATGTGATCGCCAGCTGCACGATTACCGGCAGCAGCGACGCCAGTATCCGCGACGTCACCGCCAACGATTTCAACCGGCTGCTTGCGGAAACGGAAATCAAAACCATTGTGACGACCGGCAAGACCGCCGGCCGCTGCTATCAGAAATACGCTCAGCCGAAAACCGGTATCGAGGCGACCGTGCTGCCTTCCACCTCGCCGGCCAATGCCGCGGTGTCGTTCGAGCAGCTGCTCGAGGCCTACCGGTTTCTGTTCGAGCTTTAGAGAAAAATTGAAGTTCCAAAGGAGGACATGCGCATGGGAATTTTATTATGGCCGTTTAAACTGGTATTCTGGCTGACAGGACTGGTGTTGTCCTTATGCGGCAAGCTGATCACCATCATTTTGGGGTTAGTCGTCTGCGCGCTGGGTTTGATGCTGTGCGCGACGCTGATCGGACTGTGGCTGGGCATTCCGTTAGCTATATTAGGGATTTCGCTGATCATTAAAGGAGTTCTGGGATGAAACGCCCGGAACTTTTAGCACCGGCGGGCAGTATGGACGCGCTGATCGCCGCCGTCAACAACGGGGCGGACGCGGTCTATCTGGGATCGACACGCTTCGGCGCGCGGGCCTATGCCGGCAATTTCGACGAGCAGCAGCTGCGTCAGGCTGTGCGCTATTGTCATCAACACGAAGTGAAGGTCTATGTCACCGTCAACACGCTGATTTTCGAAAACGAGCTGGACGACGCCAAGGCGCTGATTGATTTTCTGTATCACAACGACGTCGACGCTCTGATCGTACAGGATCTCGGCTTGGTTTCCTGGATCCGCCGGGCTTATCCGGATTTTGAGCTGCATGCTTCAACGCAGATGCACATCCATAACCGGGAGGGCGTGCGCTGGGTCAGGCAGCTGGGGATGAAGCGCGCTGTGCTGGCGCGGGAAACCCCGGTCGAACTGGTCAGGGAGTGCGCTGAGGAAGGGTTGGATCTGGAGATTTTCGTCTATGGCGCCTTGTGCGTCTGTTACAGCGGCGAATGCCTGATGTCCAGCATCAACGGCGGCCGCAGCGGCAACCGAGGCCAGTGCGCGCAGCCCTGCCGGCTGCCGTACCAGCTGGTTGAAAGGGACAGCGGCCGGGTCATCGAAGCTCCGGGGGAATACTTATTAAGTCCGATGGATCTCAATACCCTCGACCAGGTTGAGGAATTGATCCGCAGCGGAGCGACGAGCTTTAAAATTGAGGGCCGGATGAAGCGTCCGGAATATGTCGGCGCGGTCGTGCGGGCTTACCGTGAGAAGATCGACGCGGTTCTGGCCGGAATGCGGCCAACTTCTGAGGAAGGGGAACAGATCCGGTTAAAGAAGCTGTTCAACCGCGGCTTCACCACGGGCTATCTGTTTCATCAAAGCGGACCGGCGCTGATGAATCCGCTGCGCCCCAATCACGTCGGAATCCGCATCGGCACCGTACTGAGCCAACGCAACGGCCGTGTCCAGGTAAAATTAACCGCGCCACTGCATCAGGGTGACGGACTGCGGATTTTACGCGAAAACGGCGAAGATATCGGCTTCATCGCCAATTACATCTATAAGCATGATTTGTTATGCGCCCAGGGACAGCCGGGCGAGATCATTGAGCTGCCGGTGCGGGAGAAAGTCCGGCCGGAGGCCGCTTTGCTTCAGACGACCGACAGCGAGCTGATGAAGGAAATCCAGGCGCAGTCTGCCCAGCCGGCGCGCCGGACGGCCGTGCGGTTTACGATCCGCGGCCGGGCTGGCGAACCGATGCTGGTGGATGTCCGCGACGAAATGGGATTTCAATCGCAGGTTTGGACGGAACAAGTTCTGCAGCCCGCGCAGAAAGCACCGTTGGACACGGGGCGGTTAACCCAGCAGCTGGGCAAGCTGAACGATACGCCGTTTCAGCTGGAAAGCGTCGACAATCAGCTGGAAGGGGCGTTGTTTCTGCCAGTTCAGCAAATTAACGAAGCCCGCCGCCAGGCGCTTGATCAACTTGCGCAGCGGCGAGCTGTCCGCTATCCTGAGCGGGTTCAGCTTCAGCGTCAGGGGATTCAACCTTTAACGATCCATGAAAAACAGCCGCTGCCGGGATTGATCGTGCAGATTGAAACCCGCGAACAGGCGGAAGCGTTGGCTGAGCTTCCAGTGCAGCTGATCAGCAGTGTGCCGGCCCTGATTCAAGCGTATCCGCAGATCATGCCCTCAACGCTGCGGGTCCAGGAGCATCCTGTCCGATACGAAACGGAATGGCTGCAGGCCGAGGAAATCGGAACGCTGACCCGGACAACGACGCGGCTGATCTGTACGAGCGGCTTCAATGTGACCAACAGCGAAGCGCTGGCGCTGCTGCTCAGCCAGACTTCGGTAGCAGGTGTGGAGTTTTCACTGGAAATTAATCCAATGCAGCAGAGTGCGATTCGTGAAGCGTTTAAAGAACAATACGGATTTTTCGCGCCGACCGTGCAGTACGTCTACGGCTATCGCGATCTGATGGTGTCCAAGGCTTGTCCGGTTAACCGATTGTTAAAAGACGGGACAAAGCGGAACTGTCAGCTTTGTCATCAGCAGGCTTACGCGCTGAAAAATAAAAAAGGCGAGCTCTATCCCGTTTTCGGCGACGCCGCCTGTTACAGTCATTGTCTTGAAAAAACGCCGTTTGAGCTCAAAGCCGGCGAGCTGGATCCGCATTCTGCCTGGAAGCTCCGGCTGACGCTGGAAGACAGTGCTGCCAGCCGGCAGATCGTTGAACGTTTCCTTCGTATCCGCAACCGGATTCAGGGAGAATAAGGCTCGGGAGATAGAAAAGAAAAAACAAGATCGTACACTTCCACCGCGGCGAAACGCCGCGGTTTTACTATATCTCGATATGAAGATTGAAAGTTCCGTTTCGGAAGCGGGATGAGCTGGTTTAACGTTTTCAATTATGCTACACTAACAAAAAGGGGGAATCTTCATGTTTGAAGCTTCAATTTCAGAACTGGCGGAAGGCCTGCGGACCGGCCGCTGGACCAGCCGGAGTTTAACCGAGGAAGCACTGCGGCGTATCGCGGAGATCGACCAGTCCGGACCGGGCTTGAACGCGATTGCCGAGGTGAATCCGGATGCGCTTTGGATTGCGGACGCGCTTGACCGCGAGCTGCAGGAAACGGGACCGCGCGGACCGCTGCATGGGCTGCCGGTCGTCGTGAAAGATAATATCAGCACGGCCGGCAAGATGCACACCACTGCCGGTTCGGTGGCACTGGCTGATTTTTACGCACCCCAGGACGCTGAAGTCGTGCGCCGGCTGAAGCAGGCAGGGGCTGTCATTCTCGGCAAAGCCTGTCTTTCTGAATTCGCTTATTGGGTAGCCCGGAAGCGGAAGATGCCGTCGGGGTTCAGCTCGCGCAGCGGTCAGGTCGTCAATCCCTATGATCCGCAGCTGGATCCGTCCGGAAGCAGCTCCGGCTCCGCCGTGGCCGTCGCCGCCCAGCTTGTGCCGTTTTCCATTGGTACGGAAACCAACGGTTCGCTTGTTTCCCCAGCCCGCAACAACGCCGTGGCGACGATCAAGCCGACGGTGGGGCTGATTTCCCGCAGCGGCATCATTCCGATCTCCTCGATGCAGGATACGGCTGGACCGATGGGCAAGACGATCGCGGACTGCGCCGTCGTCCTGGATGCGTTATGGGGCAAGGATGAACTGGACCCGGCGACGCTGGCGTGCCCGGATCACTTCGATTTCGCCGGTGCGCTGAACCGCGGGGTCGCAGGCTTCCGGATCGGCGTTCTGACATTTGACGATGCGCCGCAGGATGAGCTTGAAAACACGATTCTGGAGCAGGCACGGCAGATTTTGATACAGCAGGGCGCAGCACTGGTGCCGGTTTCCCTCCCGCAGGGCCGGCTGAACAATCTGCCGGTGCTGGAACATGAATTCAAAAATGGAATCAACGCCTGGCTGGGGTCTGTCCGCGGCTGCACCGCGATGCGCACGCTGGACGACATCCTCGCGTATAACCGCCGGCATGCGCAGACCTGCCTGCGTTACGGACAGGATCTTCTGGAAAGCAGCAACCGCACCTCCGGCACGCTGCGGGAAGCCGACTATCTCCGGCAGCGCTTAGCGTTGACCCGTCAAACACGCACAGAAGGAATCGACCGGCTGTTGAAGGAATATCAGCTGGATTGTCTGATGACGGTTAAAATCACCGGTTATGCGCCGATTGCCGGATATCCCTGCGCCGCGGTCTGCGCGCAAAGTCCGGATCAGGGGACGCCGTGTTCCGTCTTGTTTCTTTCTACGGCCTGGAGCGAAGAAACGTTGATCACCGCTGCCCATGCCCTTGAAACCAAACTGTGCGCCCGCCATGCCCCGATTTTCCAGTAAAGTCAAAAAAAGCATATCGTCAGTTCCTCGCTGAACGATATGCCTTTATTTTGGTTTGAATGTTCACAGCAGCAGCGACAGGATGACCGTAAAGATGCCGGTGATCCCGATCGCCAGTCCGGACAGGCCGCCTTCCTGTTCGCCGATCTCAATCGCCTTGGACGTGCCCATCGCATGCGACGCTGTGCCCAGGGTAATGCCCAGCGCCACGCTGTTTTTAATCTTCAGTTTAGCGAATAACAGAGGAATTACGATCGAACCGAGAATTCCGGTCAGGATCACCGCCGCCACGGTGATCGCGGGCAGACCGCCGCTGACCTCGCACACGCTGACCGCGATCGGCGTCGTTACCGACTTCGGCAGCAGCGAGCGGGTGATCAGCTCGTTTAAGCCAAAGATCCGGCATAGGAGCGTGACGGAAAGGATCGAGCTGAGCGCTCCCAGAAACGTTCCGATCAGAATCGCCGCCAGGTTCTGCTTCAGGATTTTCCGCTGATTGTACATGGGAATCGCCAGGACACACGTCGCCGGCGTCAGCATCATGGCGATGACGCTGCTGCCTTCCTTAAAATGGGCATAGGGAATCCGCAGAACCGACAAAATTCCAATCAGAACCAGAATTGAAACCAACAACGGATTCAGCCATGTCTTCCGCGTGATCCGCTGCAGCCGGCAGGCCAGAAGATAAACGATCAGGCACAGACCCGTGAAGAAAAACGGACCGTTGAGCAGCTCGTTCATCGCGCCGACCCCCGCTTCTGTAATTTCGTGATCAAAAGGATGCTGCCGCCAGTTACCGCCGCGGTGATCAGGGTGCTGAGCACGATTACCGCCAGGATCGGAAGCAGATCATTTTGGATCGCCCCGAAGCTGTCCAGAATCGATACGCCCGCCGGAATGAAAAAGAACGCCATGTTGGCCAGGAGAAACCCGGCGAATCCGGAAACATCCTCGATCCGCAGCAGCGACGTCGACAGACAGCCTAATAACAGCAGCATCGCCACGATACTGCCGGGAAAAGCAAACGGCAGCAGGGCGCTGATCACCTCGCCCAGCCAGCACAACAGAAACACAATCGTGATTTGTTTTAAAATTTTCATAGGGGAAAAGAACCTCGCTTTAAAAAGATCGTTACCAGTATACCGGAAATAAAACCCCGGCGCAACCGGGATTTTTGAATGGAAGCGCATTCCTTGAGCAATTTTTATCAAAGTGATCACGGATGTGCGGAATTGCTTAAAAAACATGCGAAAGCACTGCTTTTCGTCCTGGGTTTCCTTTAAATTTAAACGCTGGTTTGTTATAATACATAGATGGAGTGAGAAGGAGGATGCCATGTTTCTAAAACGAATAGAAATGCAGGGCTTTAAATCTTTCGCCGATAAGGTCGTGATTCAGTTTGATCACGACGTCACCGGGATCGTAGGCCCCAACGGCTGCGGGAAAAGCAACATTACCGACGCGATCCGCTGGGTTCTGGGCGAACAGTCCGTGAAGTCTCTGCGCGGCAACGCGATGACCGACGTCATCTTTGCGGGCAGCGCCGACCGCCGAATGGTCAACATGGCTGAGGTTACCCTTGTCTTTGACAACAGCCGCCGGGATCTCAACAGCGAGCTGGATGAAATAGAAGTCACACGCCGGCTTTATCGCAATAACGGTGAAGCCCAGTATTTGATCAACCGCAACCCGGTCCGGTTAAAGGACGTTGTGGATCTGATTCTGGACAGCGGCCTGGGAAAAGATTCCCTGTCAATGATTTCTCAGGGCAATATCAGTTCATTTGCGGAAGCGAAGCCGATTGAACGGCGGGCGATCTTTGAGGATGCCGCCGGCGTCAGCAAGTACAAGAAACGCAAGCTTGAATCGCTGTCCAAGCTGGAGCGGACCAAGGAAAATCTCGACCGCACCCAAGATATCCTGAGCGAACTGGAGCGGCAGGTTTCGCCGTTGAAACGCCAGGCCCGCAAGGCTGAGATTTACAGGGAAAAGAAAACGCGTCTGCAGGAAATCGAGATCGCCGTTTTAGTCGAGGAGATCACGCATCTTAACCAGCAGATCGATGAAGCTGTCAAAACGCTGTTCGATATCGAGAATTCGACGACGATGCAGCAGACGACGATTCAGGTTCATGAAACGGCCAATCTGGAGGCCAAGAAGGATTCCAACGGGCTGGAAGTCGAAATCAACAAGCTGCAGGAAGAACTGATGCGTGTCATCAATGAAATCCAAACGTTGGAAACCCGCAAGATTGAACTGGATGAAAAGCGGAAATACGCGATTGAGGTCGGCACGCGCGAGGAAAAAGCGAAGCAGATGCAGTCGTTATTGGAAGAAGCACGTTTTGAATACGAAGACCGGCAGCAGCGGCTGGATCAGTTGCAGCGGGATGTGGCGCTGCTTTCCCAACAGCTGTCGCAGACCGCGATGGAGCTGGCTGAAAACTCGCAGAAAAACGACGAGGCCGCCGGCATTCTGCGGCGGCTGCAGAACCGCAGGGAAGTTCTGGAAAACCTGGCCCGCCAGCCGTTCAATTCCCAAGCCGGCGTCAAGGCTGTCATGGATTCCCAGGCGTTTCTGCCCGGCGTCTTAGGCGTCGTGGCGAAGGTGCTGGAACCGGAAAAAGGCTATGAGGAAGCGATCTCAGTCGCCTTAGGCGGTGCGATGTACAACATCGTGACCACCGACGAAGCCAGCGCCCGTCAGGCGATCAGCTTTTTGAAAAAGAACCAGAGCGGACGTGCGACGTTTCTGCCGATCCGGGTCTTAAAACCCCGCTGGATCGCGCAGGATCACCGCATCGTGGCGCAGAACACCGAAGGCTTCTTAGGCGTCGCCAGCGAGTTCATCCACTGTGATCCGCAGTTTGATTTAGTCAGTCAGTCGTTACTGCAGAACGTATTGGTCTGCGATACGCTGGAACATGGCAATAACCTGGCCGATTTATTAAAGTTCAGTTATAAAATCGTAACGCTGGACGGCGATGTCATCCACCGCGGCGGTTCGATGACCGGCGGCAAGGCCCGCAACAGTTCGTCCTTAATGACGGTTCAGCGTGAACTGGAAGAAATCACTGGAACGATTCAATCGCAGCAGGCGAAATGCCAGTTGGCGCAGAAGGCGCTGGATCAATCCGGACGCCAGCGCTCCGAGCTGGAGCGGTCGCTGACGGAGAAACGGATTGCCAGCGCTCAGCTGGAACCGGTCGTCGACGCCAAGCGCGCCAAATTTGAACGCTTGAAAAACGATTACGAGCTGTTAGCGCCGGAAGCGGTAGACGGCGTGCAGGAAACGTTCGCGGATTCGCTGATCACCTCGCTTAACCAGGCCTATTCCCGCCGGGATGAAATCACGACGTCCCTGTCCCAGAAGCGCCAGCAGAAGATGAAGCTGACCGCCGACATCGAACGTCGCGAGCAGCAGATCCGGCAGATTCGCCGGGAACTGGAAACGGCAACCGCCAGCTCGCACGCGATTCAGCTCGACAAGGCGAAGATTGAAACGCGCCTGGAAAACAATCTGGCGCGGCTGACCAGCGAATATCAGCTGACCTATGAATACGCCCGCACCAAGGTTGAGGAAAGCCACATTGAAAATGCGCGCGAGGAAGTGCTGCAGCTGCGCTCGGAAATCGAAGCGCTCGGCAACATCAACATGAACGCGCCGGAAGAATACACTGAGGTCAACGACCGGTATGAATTCATGCGCAAGCAGGTGGATGATCTGATCGCCAGCCGCGATAAAATCCTGTCGGCGATTGACGAGATGGACGAAGTCATGGTCCGGCAGTTCAAGGACATGTTCGATAAGATCAACGAGGAGCTGGGCGACACGTTCCGCGCGCTGTTCGGCGGCGGCAAGGCCCGCCTGATCTTGGAGGATCCGACGGATTTGTTAAATACCGGCATCGATATCGACGTTCAGCCCCCGGGCAAGTCGGTTCAGAATATCCGGCTGTTCTCCGGCGGCGAAAAGAGCCTGATCGCGATCAGCGTGCTGTTTGCGATTCTCAAGGCCCGGCCGGTTCCGTTATGTATCTTCGACGAAGTCGAGGCGGCGCTGGATCAGGGCAACGTCGAACGGTTCGCCCGCTACATCAAGAACTTCAGCGAACGGACACAGTTCATCGTCGTCACCCATCGTCCCGGAACAATGGGACAGTGCGACGTCCTCTACGGCGTCACAATGCAGAAGCAGGGCGTTTCGCAGATGCTGAAGGTCGAGCTGACCGACGCAATTGAAATGGCCGAAACCAAGGAGGTGCAGCCGGCATGAGTTTCTTTGATACGCTGAAAGATAAATTTTCCAAGAAAAAAGACGGCGACCGCTATCTGAGCGGTTTCAACAAAACAAGCGACACGATGGGCAAAAAGCTCAACAAGATGGCGTTCGGCTTCAACGGCGTTACCGAGGATTTCCTCGAAGAACTGATGATCGTGCTGCTGGAGAGCGACGTCGGCATTCAGACCGCAGAGAAGATCTGCGATCAGCTGAAAACAACGGTCGATCAATACCGCTACGTCACGTTCAAGGACGTTATGGCTTTTCTGATGGAGATCATGCAGAATATCTATCTGGAAAGCACCGACGCGCCGATCGTGATGAATGAAAACGGTCCGACCGTGATCCTGATGGTGGGCGTCAACGGCAGCGGCAAAACCACGACGTGCGCCAAGCTGACCAAGCTGTATCAGAGTCAGGGCAAAAAAGTCGGCGTCGTGGCCGCGGACACGTTCCGGGCCGGGGCGATCGAACAGCTGGCGCGCTGGGCCGATAAGCTCGGCGTCCCGTGCATCAAAGGCCGCGAGAACGGCGATCCCAGCAGCGTGCTGGTCGACGGCTGCCGCTACGCCAAGGAACACAACCTGGATATCCTGTTGTGCGACACTGCCGGACGCTTGCAGAACAAGGTCAATTTGATGAACGAGCTGGCCAAGATGCGCAAGGTCATCGGCCGTGAAATCGAAGGCGCGCCTCATCACGTATGGCTGGTGCTCGATTCCACAACCGGCCAGAACGGCTTATCCCAGGCCAAGATCTTCCAGGAGGTCACGGATGTGACCGGCATCATCCTGACCAAAATGGACGGCACCGCCAAGGGCGGCATCGTGCTGGCAATCAAGGATGTGCTGCACATTCCGGTCTATTATCTGGGCTTAGGCGAAAGGGAAGACGACCTCAAGCCGTTTGATCTCGATCTGTATCTTTACAGCATTTCGGAAGGCATCCGGGATGTCGGATAAAGAATTAGCTCAAACCGAACGAATGAATCTCCTGATCGATTTCTATGGTACGCTGCTGACAGAGAAGCAGCGCACGATCCTGGATTACTACTTTCAAGAGGATTATTCGCTGTCGGAAATCGCCGAGCTGCAGCAAACCAGCCGCAGCGCCGTGTACGATCTTCTGAAACGCTGTGAAAAGATTTTGGAAGACTATGAATCGAAACTTCACCTGCTGCGTCACTATCAGGTCCGCATCGCGCAATATGAAAAGCTGAAAGCGCTGCACATTGCCGAAGTCGACGCACTGGTCGAGGTCTGTATGCAGACAGAATAAATGGAGGTACATATGAGTAAAGTTATTTCAGTCAACGCAGGCAGTTCATCCCTTAAGTTCCAGCTGTTCAACATGCCCGAGGAGGAAGTTCTGACTTCCGGTGTGGCAGAACGGATCGGTCTGGACGAAGGCATCTTCACGATCAAGGTCAACGGGGAAAAACATACCCAGAACCTGCCGATCAAGGACCACAAGGTCGCGGTCGAACTGCTTTTGGAAGCTCTGGTTAAATATCACATCGTCGAAACGCTGGATGAGATTTCCGCTGCCGGCCACCGCATTGTTCAGGGCGGCGCATACTTCGATCAGTCCGTCAAGGTCGACGCGGACGTCGTCAATAAAGTTGAGGAACTGGCACCGCTGGCGCCGCTGCACAATCCGGCGCATTTGATTT
Source organism: Holdemania filiformis (assembly GCF_003459085.1). Lineage (NCBI taxonomy): Bacteria > Bacillati > Bacillota > Erysipelotrichia > Erysipelotrichales > Erysipelotrichaceae > Holdemania > Holdemania filiformis. The sequence continues at coordinate 163,564 of NZ_QRUP01000005.1, forward strand.
GTTACCGCGCGTTCTGCGAAGCGCTGCCGAAAATCGGTCACGTGTTCGTCTTTGATACGGCTTTCCATCAGACGATGACGCCGGAATCCTACATCTTCCCGGTTCCGTACGAATGGTACACGGAAGATAAGGTCCGCCGCTACGGCGCTCACGGCACCAGCCACCAGTATGTTTCCCAGCGCACTGCGGAATTGATGGGCAAGGACATTGCGGATACCCGCATCATCACCTGCCACTTAGGCAACGGCGCTTCGATCACGGCGGTCAAGGGCGGCAAGTGCGTCAACACATCGATGGGCTTCACACCGTTAGGCGGCATCATGATGGGCGGCCGCTGCGGCGATATCGATCCATCCGTCATCTGCCATATCATGGATAAGAAGGGCATTTCCCCGAAGGAAATGGACACAATCTTAAATAAGAAATCCGGCATGCTGGGCGTCAGCGGCATTTCCAGCGATGCCCGTGATATCGAAGACGCAGTGAAGCAGGGCAACGAACGCGCCATTCTGACCCAGGCTGTCTATGTCAACCGCGTGATCAATGTGGTCGGCGGCTACGTCATGCAGATGGGCGGCGTCGATGCGATCGCCTTCACGGCCGGCTTAGGTGAAAACGACACGAACCTGCGCCATCAGATCCTCGAAAAGATGGAAGAATGCCTGGGCTTGTCCATCAACTATGAACTCAACGATAAGACCCGCGGCAAGGAAGTCTGCATTTCCAATCCGGAAAGCAAGGTTCAGGTCTATATCGTACCGACCAATGAAGAACTTGTTATTGCCCGCGACACCGTTCGTCTGTTAGGGTTATAAGCATGTTTGAAGGACTGTATTCCGCGCTGGAGCAGTCTGAGGTCATTACACTTTACCGACATATCAATCCGGACTGCGATGCTTTAGGGAGCCAATGGGGGCTCGCCACCTGGTTAAAGCATCGCTTTCCTTTAAAAAGGGTGATTGTACTCGGACATCAGAAAATGACCAACGGCTTGTTTCCGGACAGCGATGAAATTGACGATGAGACCGTTCGGCAGTCGCTGGCGATCGTACTGGACACGGCGAACGTGCGGCGGATTGACGACGAGCGCTGGCAAAGCGCCCGGCAGATCATCCATCTCGATCATCATCCGCAGATCGAGCATTTCGCCGATCTTGAATATGTCATCGATCACTACGCGGCGACCTGTGAAATTCTTGCGGAATTTTTCAGCACCGTTGATCAGGAGCCGCTGGAAGCGGATGTCGCGGAATATCTGTACCGCGGTTTACTGACGGATACGCTGAGCTTCAAGACGAGCAATACAACGGAACATACGCTCGCAATGGCATCCTATCTGGCTCAGAGCGGTCTGAATATCCCGCAGATCAACCGCGATCTGTTCGACGTTCCGCTTAAAGAATATGAATTTGCCAGCGCGATCCGGGCCGAAGCTCAAATTCTGGATGAGCATCTGATGATTTCCGTTATTGATCAGGCCTTCTTAGACCGCTGGTCCATGACGGCTTCCCAGGCAAAGGATCAAGTCTATCAGTTCGGCGGAATCCGCGAAATTGAGATCTGGGCGGTCTTTGCGAAGGATCACGACGATCAGAGAAACACCTGGTGGGCTGGTTCGCTGCGTTCCAAGACGCTGCCGGTCAACGACATCGCGATGAATTACCGCGGCGGCGGGCATAAGAACGCGGCCGGCTGCAAATGTCTGGACGACGCCAGTCTGAACGCGCTAATCGCTGATCTGCGCCGGCGCTTAAAGGAGAATCAAGCATGACTCAATTCCATTTTAACTTTGATCCCAACGCCTTCAACCAATTCAAGACACCGCGCAAGCCGAAAATGAAGCCGGGAAAAGCTCATCTGACAGCTCTGGTGATCACGCTGGCGCTGGCTATCCTGATTGACTATGTGACGCTGCCGGCCTGGAATCTGCACAGTCCCTCGACCGTTATGCTTGTGGTCTTTCTGCTTGTCGTCTTTGGGATCAGCGATTTTGTGCTGTCCGGCAAGTGGGCGCTGATCCAGAAATGCTGCGTTTTCGGGGCAGGATTCCTGTTTACCGCAATGCTGCTATTGGTGTTTTTAGGCAGCGAGCTGCTCAACGCTGAGAAATACCGCGATCAGATCGAGATAAAAGACGTGTCTGATTTCAGCTCACAGTTCCAGGCCATTTCAACCGATCGGATTCCGGTCGTCGATCAGCAGACCGCATCGCTGTTAGGCGATAAGCAGATCGGCAAGCAGGCCGGCTTGGGTTCGCAGTATCAGATCGATCCCACCTACACGCTGATCAGTTCCGATCAACATCTGTACCGTGTGTCGCCGCTGGAATACCGGGATTTCATTAAATGGTTCCAGAACAACGGCACTGGAATTCCCGGCTTTATCCAGGTTAACGTAAACGATCCCAACGACGTCGATATGGTCATGCTTCAGGAAGGGATTAAATATTCCCCGTCGGCCTGGTTCAATCAAAATCTGTTCCGGCATATCCGCTTCCGTTATCGCACAGAGCTGCTTTCCGATTATTCATTTGAGCTGGATGACGAAGGTCATCCGTATTGGGTTGTTTCCGTCGTCGCGCCGGAAATCGGTTACTACGGCGGATTAAGCGCTCAGGGCGTGATCATCGTCGATCCGATCACCGGTGAGATGAATAAATATACGATGGATGAAATTCCAGCCTGGGTGGATCGTGTCCAGCCGGCGGAACTGGCTTGGAAACAGATTGACAACTGGGGCTACTATGTCCATGGTTTCTTCAATACGCTGTTTGGTCAGAAGGATATGATTCAGACGACCGACGGCTACAATTTCGTCAATATCGACGGTCAGACCTACGTCTTTTCCGGTCTGACTTCCGTCGCGGCGGATCATTCGATCAACGGCTTTGCCTTAATCAATCTGCGCACTAAGGAAGCCAGCTATATTAAAGTCGGCGGCGCTGACGAGGTTTCGGCGATGGCTTCTGCGGAAGGGCAGGTTCAGCATCTTAACTACCGCGCAACCTTCCCAATCTTGCTGAACATTGCGGATGAGCCGACGTACTTCATTTCTTTAAAAGATTCCGAAGGTCTGGTTAAAATGTATTCCTTCGTCGACGTTACGGATTATTCCATCGTCGGCATCGGCGAAACCATGCAGACGGCACATGACGATTATCTGCGGAAGCTGAAGACTGCGAACAAACAGATCAGCGGCGAAGTGGCGGAAATGAAAACGGTCACGGGAACCGTGGCGGCGATCGCTTCTGCCGTGCAGGAAGGCACGACGCATTATTATCTCACGTTAGAAAATGATGCGCATCTGTATGTGCTCTCCCTGGACGTAAGTGCGGAGCTGACGCTGACCCAGCCTGGTCAAAACGTCAAGATTGAGTATCTGGACACCGTTAGCAATACGGTCGCCGGAAGCGGTTTTGACAATTTAGAAATGGATTACGAATAAGAAAAAACGCCTGAAATAAAGCGAAATTTAAGATTAGTTTCTGTTGAACTCTGAAACGAAAGATGGTATCATATACAAGTACCGGAGGTAATAGTATGAGTGAATTGTTAAACAAGAAAGCATTAGTAGATATTGTAGCGAATCAGATGGGAATGACAAAGAAAGCGGCAGGCGAAACTGTCGATCTGATCTTTGATGAAATTACTTCAACGTTGAAAGACGGCGGCAAAGTCGATATCAGCGGTTTCGGCAAATTCGAAGTGAAGACAAGAGCTGAAAGAACAGGCATCAATCCTGCAACAAAGGAAAAGATCACCGTGCCTGCGACAAAGGTTCCAGGATTCAAAGCTGCTAAAGCCTTAAAAGACGCTGTAAAATAAGAAGCCTTGCGCTTCTTTTTTTTGTATTCTAAGAATTTCGATGCGTCAGAGGCAAAAGAAAATGAAAAGAATGAAACGAACTCAAATGCGTTGAGATGAGATCACGTTTATTGTATAATTAACTCGCTAAAGATGATGGGCATCTCTGAAAGCGAGGTCTTCTTCGTGAAAACGATAACGTGTTCCGATCGGGTCTACTATGATGAATTGCTTCCTGAAGAAGCTCAGGCTATTCGTCAAGATATCCAGCTGGTTCATTCTATCCTCCATACCGCTTATCGTTATCTGACGCTGAAAGCCCGGGGAATTCCCTTACCATTTGAAGAATCGCTTCATAAAGAGCTGAAGCGCCGGTATCACACGAATGATTATTTTCCTCTGGCAGCGCTATGGGAAGCTCAGCATCAGTTGAAAGCGGACTTTGAGAACCATGAACGCTGGAAGAAGTCGTTAAAGGCAAGAGTGAAAAGCGTGGAGAAGAAAATCCGGAAAACAGAGAAAGAAATCCAGCGGTTGGATAAACAGTTAGCACAGCTGAAACAGAAAACGAAGCTGGGAAAGCAAACCCGGGAAGATTATCTCGAGGAGGTGCAAGTGCTGCGTCCAAACCGAAAACAGTTAAAGAACCAACGCTCTCAATTAATCTTTAAATTGAACCGCACGCAGCAACAGCTCAATACCGCGAATCAGAAAATGCGGTTTACCTGCTTTGGCGGGAAGAAGCTGTCGCGTTCCAGAACGACGGTTTACGCTGGAAATCATGAAGCGTGGCTTGAAGAATACCGATATCAGCGAAACAAAACCATGATGATTCCCGGGCGCAGGCAGGGGAAGTATTCCAATTGCTTATTCAAATATCATCTTGAAGAAGGCGTATTGATTTATCGCTGCAGCAGTGAAAACAGAGAAATCCGGTTGAAGATCCAGTTTCACGCAAATGCCAAAGAACTGGAACGGGCGGTGAAGCTGCCGCATAACACACCGGGGAAAGCGGTTGCTTATCTATTGGAAGATCATAAGAAATATTTCATTATCAAAGCAGTTGTGGAGATGGAAGAACGTGAATTGATGGAGAATAAGCAAGACGGTGTGATTGGAATCGATATCAATGCGGATCACATTGCCGTGAGTGAAACGGATCG